>JBARMQ010000225.1:0-25259 GCA_049802535.1 Bryobacteraceae bacterium
GCAGATACAGGCAGATACCAACCGCAAGCCAGTAGTACTTCAACAGACTTAAGATTCCGCCCGTCATCCGTTCGGCCCCGAGTTTGAGAAACACAGCGCCGAACGATCCGACAAAGGACGAAATCAGAATCAGCACGATCGCGCCAGTTGGTGTCTTCATATAGGACGGCTTGTTTAGGGAATTCTCTTCAGTCCGAGGATGGATACGCCGAATACGATAGCCACTATCCCGGCGACGCGGAAGAAATTGGTATGTTCATGCAGCACGAATACTGATAGGAGAGTAACCCAAACGTAAGTGAGCGCGATGATGGGATAGAGTTTCGAAAGTTCGCGGCCCTTGAGAGCCATCGCCAACAGAATGGTATTCACGCCGTAAAGTGCATAACCACAAAAAAGACTGGGGTTCGAGATAATGCCGATGGCGTAGCGAAGCATCAAAGCAGGATTGCGCGCTACGTCAAGCAAGGTCACGTGGCCGCCCATTTGCGAAGCGCCCGTTTTCAAAAAGAGTTGCGCGAGTGCACCGACAATTGTGCAGGCGAAGACAAGCAGAAACGACCGCATCGCTCCGGCACGATCTTCCGTGGCAGTTGGCAGGACATGCGAGGAACTCAACCCCTAAGTTTAAAGCATTTCGCAGCCTGTTCCAAATAAACTCGGGCGTTTGCCGGGTACGGGATACACTTAAGCGATGGCAGCACCCTTGATGCCTCCGCCTCTCGACGAAATCGGTCGGCGGCGGTTTGCGTTCTATCCCTGCATTTGGAATTTGGAACCCAATGAGTGGATGCTGAGCAGCGCTACTTGGGTGGACGCACAGGTTGTCAACGTACGCACTGGCCAGCAGATCGCTGTTCCTCGCCGTTATATCGGAGCGGTTTCGGAAACAGATGACCCGATATTGATCGTTGGCCTCACTAAAGAACTTGAATTCCGCGAAAATTGCCTTTGGCCGCGCGTCCGGCGGGTGATCGAGATGCCTGTCGCTGTCAATCAGACTCGGCCGTTCCGCATTTTCTATACTCGTCCCGAGGGGCCTGCCCCGGTCGTTGGGATACGCCTGGAAAATCGCCTCGAATCGCGCGCAAGTAAATTGCTGACCACCGCCGGGATTGGCGCGGTGGTTGTATCGCTGCTGGTGGTGGGCGTCGTTTCGACAGGAATTATCGATGGACGCCCCGGGGCGCATCCCGTTTGGCAAAGCAGCCACGGATTCACCGAATACGACACCTACGCCTCCGTCACGCGCCGATTAGGGCCGCCGGCGGCAGATTGGCAAGTCGAATCGAAAGATGGCCATTGGCTGCGCATCCTTGATTATTCGAACCGGCGTGTCAGCGTCGTGCTGCTTGAGGGAAATGGCAAAGAAGAGGCCCACTATTTAGGGGCGATTGACAGGCGTGGTCATATCGTACATGCCATCCCGCAGAGCACGGCGTTGAATCCCGGCGCCATTCTGGCTAGTGTGCGCGCGGTTACTCACTAATCCGAAATGCGGCGCCGACCAACGCACATCCGGCGACTAGCGCCAATATTGTGGGCCTTGGTATCGGTATTGGCTGCTGTCGCTTTAAGTGTCATTGCGACGAATCGCGGCGAACCGGTCAATAGCTTGTGGTTGGTCGCCGCGGCAGCTTCCATCTTCCTCATTGGCTTCCGTTTCTACGCAAAATTCATCGTTGCCAAGGTGATGGTCCTTGACGATGAACGCGCCACGCCTGCCGAGCGCTTTCGCGACGGCCACGATTTTGAACCCACGAATAAATGGATTTTGCTGGGCCATCATTTTGCCGCCATCGCCGGTCCAGGGCCGTTAGTCGGTCCAACACTTGCCGCCCAATTCGGTTATTTGCCGGGAACGCTCTGGATTTTATTTGGATGTGTCCTTGCCGGGGCGGTACAAGACTTTACGATTCTGTTCTGTTCCATGCGGCGCGATGGGAAAACGTTAGGCCAAATGGCTCGCGAAGAGATTGGCAAGGTGGGCGGCTTCGTTTCGCTCATCACCGTGCTGATCATCATGGTTATCCTGCTCGCGGTGGTGGCTTTGGTCGTCGTCAACGCGCTGAAAGGCAGTCCTTGGGGCACGTTCACCATCGGCGCGACCATTCCGGTTGCCCTTCTTATGGGCTTGTATCTGCGCTTTGTACGGCCTAGCCATGTGATGGAAGCTTCCGCCGTCGGCTTCGCGCTCATTTTGCTTGGCATCTTCGGTGGCCGTTGGATCGCGGCATCACCTCAATGGGCGGCGTTTTTCACTTTGAGCGGCGTCACGTTGACCATCATCATCGTCGTATATGGATTCCTCGCAAGCGCTCTTCCAGTCTGGCTGCTGCTTGCCCCGCGCGACTATCTCAGTACCTTCGTGAAACTCGGCGTCGTCTTTCTGCTTGCCATTGGCATTCTGTTTGTCCATCCACGCTTAGAGATGCCGCCGATCACCCGCTTTATCGACGGGACAGGGCCCATCTTCGCCGGCAAATTGTTCCCATTCTGCTTCATCACCATCGCTTGCGGCGCGGTCTCAGGTTTCCATGCGCTGATTTCTTCCGGAACCACTCCGAAGATGATCTCGAAGGAGTCGCATGCGTGGCCCATCGGCTATGGGGCGATGCTGCTCGAAGGCTTCGTTGCCATTATGGCCATGATTGCCGCGGCCGCGCTGAGTCCCGGGATTTATTTCGCAGTGAACTCTCCGCCCGGCGTCGTGGGCACAACCGCTCAAGCGGCCGTATCCACGATTTCGGGTTGGGGTTTTCCTGTCAGCGTCGACGATATGGCGCGTCTTGCGCGTGCCGTCGGGGAACAGACCCTGTATGGCCGCACTGGCGGCGCTCCATCGCTGGCTTTAGGCATGGCTCACATCTTCGGACGGCTTTTTGACAGGGCCGGCTTAGGCGAAGACATTATCAGCTTTTGGTACCACTTCGCCATCCTGTTTGAGGCGCTGTTCATTCTCACCGTGCTTGACGCCGGCACGCGCGTCGGCCGGTTTATGCTGCAGGACATGCTGGGCCATGTATACCGGCCGTTGGGACGCATCGGGTGGATGCCCGGCGTTGTGGCTGCCAGCGCGGCCGTGGTCGTGGGCTGGGGCTACTTCCTGTATCAGGGCGTGATTGATCCGCTCGGCGGCATCAATTCTCTTTGGCCGCTATTCGGAATCGCCAATCAACTGCTCAGCGCAATCGCATTCTGTGTGGCGACTACTGTGCTCATCAAAATGCACCGCGCGCGATATATCTGGATCACCGCCATTCCGCTCGCATGGCTTGGCACCGTCACGTTTACGGCCGGTTTGGAAAAGATTTTTTCGCAGGAACCGCGGGTTGGATTTCTGGCACATGCCAACACTCTCGAGTCGGCCATTGCCGCGGGTAAGATTGCCGCCATAAAGCTGGGCGAGACCCGAGCCGTTATTTTCAATGAAAGATTGGATGCGGTAATTTGCGGCGTCTTGCTGGCGCTGGTCGGCATTATCGTCATCGATTCCCTGCGTGTCTGGTACGGTTTGTTGCGCGGATCGCGCTCAAGCGTCAGCACGGAATCGCCGTTCATCTTGTCTACTCTGGTGGAACCCTAGAATGGCGGCGCTTCGACAATTTTGGCGATATCTCAAAGGACTTGCCGGTGAGTTGTCGGACCAGACTGCGTATCGGCGGCATTTGGAACGCACCGGGCGTGTCCACTCAGGATCGGAATGGCGGCGGTTTAGTGATTCGCGTCTTCGCCGGAAGTATCAAAACGCAAAGTGCTGCTAAGCGCCTCATTGACCATTGCCTGAATCATCGCCTCAGCCGTTTCCGTTTGGCCCGACCGCAACAATTCCAAGGCATCCGAATCCACAACGCGGTACCACAAGTCCCGGCGCGCGCTAAAGTCAGCAATGCTGGATGAAATAACCGGCCGCAACCTTTTCAGGATCTCCAGCAACGCCGCATATTCCGGTCCAATTTCGTGCTCAATCTTCTGACGAACACGAACCGCTACAGCCGGCGCCCAACCATTCGACGAAATCGCAATCGTCAACTCTCCTTGCCGGTGGATGGAACCGAAGCTGAATCGGCAATGCTCCGGATCGTCTACGCTATTGCACAGCACCTTACGTTCCTCGGCCAGCTCAAAGATTGCTGCGTTCTCCGGGCCGTCGGAAAGAATTAGAAAACAATCATCGAGATCATCGGCCAAGAATGCCCTGCGATGCCAGCGAATCAGGCCCATTGCGGCGAGCTGTTCAATTTCCGGAACGGCCGACGGATTCACATAGGTAACCTCGGCGGAGGCATCGACCAGCGTGCGAACTTTACCTGCGATCTCATATCCTTGGCCTGTAACGACGCATTTTTTGCCAGTCAAATCAAGGAAAATGGGATAGCGAAAGTTCACACCTCTATTCTGGAGGAAGTGCTTGTGCCCCGCCTCTTTCTGATTGACAGCTTCGGCTTCATCTTTCGCGCCTATCATGCGCGCGCGCGGAGCGGGGCGCCCCCCATGCGGACGAGCGCAGGCCTTTCTACTGAAGCAGTCTTCATCTTCCACAATATGGTGAAGAAGCTGCTGACCACCTACAAGCCGCAATACATTGCCGCAATCTTCGAAAGCAGTGCGCCAACGTTTCGATCCGAGGCGTTCGCAGAATACAAGGCCAACAGAACTGAAATGCCGCCTGACCTGGGCGAGCAGATTCCCCACATACGGCGAATGCTGCAGGCGTTGCGCATCCCAATTCTGGAATTCAGCGGATACGAAGCCGACGATGTCATTGGCGCCATCGCCTGCCGCGAACCAGCCGACCCGCTCGAGGTCGTCATTGTCTCGAGCGACAAAGACATGCTGCAACTTGTTAACAGCCGCGTTTTCATGTTAAATCCGATGAAGGACGACACATGGTACGACGAAGCGAAGGTTGAGGAATTCATGGGCGTCAAGCCGACGCAGGTAGCCGATCTTTTGGCGCTGCGAGGTGATGCGATCGACAATATTCCCGGCGCTCCTGGCGTCGGCGACAAAGGCGCGCGCGACTTAGTAGTCCAGTTCGGAAGCGTGGAAGCCGCACTTGACCGAGCCAACGAGGTGCAGCGCAAAACGTATCGCGAGAGCCTGCTTAATAACCGTGAGCGCATTTTGATGAGCAAGCAGTTGGCGACCATTCACACCAAAGTGCCTATCGAATGGGAATTGGAGACACTGAGCGCGCAAGAACCAGACCTGCTCGCGCTGAAAGGCGTCTACAGAGATCTAGAGTTTTTCAGCCTCTTGCGAGATATGGCGCCGCAAGACGACGCGCATACGCGTGATTATAGAGTGATTGAAGACGCTGTGGCGTTAGAAACGTGGCTGAGCGCGCGCCCGGCAGATCAGCTTTTAGCGGTAACGCTTGACCTGACTAACTCGTTTGTCGGACTTTCGTACAAAGCTGGGGAGGGCCGTGCCGCGCCACTGACGCTACTGGGCCAACTCAAGCCCATTCTGGAATCGGAGGGCGCGCCGAAGATTGTGCATGACGTGAAGGCTTTCGTCGTCGCCTGCGAAGGCTTGGGAATCGTACCCAAGAACCTCGCCGAAGACGTGATGCTTTATGCGTTCCTGCTCTCCGCCGATCCCGGAGGATGCTCGCCTGAATCGGTCGCATCCCGATTTCTCGATCGCAAATTAAATCCTGCCGCGGAACAACAGGCCGAAGCTACCCTGGCGGCCGCCGATCTGCTCAGGCCCCAGATCGATAAGCAGGCATTGCGTTCGGTCTATAACGAAATCGACTTGCCGCTCGCGCCCGTCCTCGCCACCATGGAAGAGACCGGCATTTTGATCGATACCGCCGTCCTTGCCGAACTATCCGTGCGCTTGACGGAGCGCGTGGACAAAATCGGTGATGAAATCTGTGGGCTTGCGGGCAAAACCTTCAACATCAATTCACCGCAACAGCTGGGCAAGGTTCTATTCGAAGATCTCGCCATCCCATCGCCAGTTAAGTATGGCAAGGGCAAAGTCGTCTCGACCGCCGCAGACGTTTTGGAGGCATTGGCGCCGGCCTATCCAATCGCGCAACTTGTGCTGGATTACCGGCAGTTGGTCAAGTTGAAGGGAACGTATATCGACGCTCTTCCATTGCTCATTCGAGCGAAAACGGGCCGCCTTCATACGACCTTCAATCAGGCTGGTGCAGCAACCGGCCGGATGTCCTCTTCCAATCCGAACCTCCAAAATATTCCCATCCGTACTGAGGAAGGACGTGAGATTCGGGCGGCCTTCTTGCCCGGTCCCGGGTGGGACTTGGTCGTCGCGGATTACTCGCAGATCGAGTTGCGTTTGCTGGCTCACATGTCCCGCGATCCTGTATTAGTCGAAGCGTTCACGCGCGGCGAAGATATCCATACGCGGACTGCGGCGGAAGTCTTCAAGGTAGATCCGCTGATGATCACGCCCGATATGCGACGTGCCGCGAAGGCGGTAAATTTCGGCATTGTCTATGGGCAAACACCATTCGGGTTGGCGCAATCTCTCTGTATTGACCGCAAAGAAGCCGAGCTCTATATCAAGCGTTACTTTGAACGATATGCCGGAGTACGCACTTTCATTGATCGCACGATCGCCGAAGTACGGCAGAGCGGCGTTTCGTTAACTTTGTTCGGACGGCGGCGGCCGATACCGGACATGCAGAGCCGCAACCCGGCGGCTCGCTCGTTCGCTGAGCGGACCGCGGTCAATACGCCTTTGCAAGGGACAGCCGCGGACTTGATCAAAGTCGCTATGATCCGCATTGCGCGCACCCTGGAAAGAGAGCAGATGCAGTCGCGAATGCTTCTACAGGTGCACGATGAACTCGTATTTGAGGCGCCCCCGGCGGAGACGGATGCTCTGAAAACGCTAGTAAAACGCGAGATGGAAAGCGTTTACGACCTCAATGTGCCTTTGGTTGTGGATGTCGGCGCCGGAAAAAATTGGCGTGATGCGAAGTAAGTATTGCCGCTTATTTAATATCTGAAAACGGAAATCGAAAAAAGGAAGGTCAGACTTGAAGAGTAAGACGGTCTTAGGTGTCCTCGGTGTCATGGCCCTTGGTTTGTATCTGGTTTCGTGTGGATCGAAGGCGCCTGAAGCCAAACCTGCGCCGAGCGAGTATCAGGCCGTTCTCGAAACCACCAAGGGAGATGTGACGATTTTGGTTCATCGGGACTGGTCGCCAATGGGAGCCGATCATTTCTATCAATTAATCAACCTCGGCTTCTACAATGGCGCTCGCTTCTTTCGGATTGTGCCCAATTTCGTGGTGCAGTTTGGTATGAATGGCGATCCCGCCCTGAACAAACGATGGAGCGAGGCGAACATACAAGATGACCCTGTGAAGGTTAGCAATAAGCAAGGGACGGTCGTCTTCGCCAAGACGTCCGAACCGAATTCGCGGAGCACTCAGATCTTTATCAACCTGGGCGACAATAGCCGTCTGGATGCGCAGGGCTTTTCCCCCTTTGGCGAGGTCATCAAAGGCATGGAGAACGTCGATGAGTTCTATAAGGACTATGGCGAGCAGCCCGATCAAGCCCAGATCGGCGAAAGAGGAAACGCTTATCTTGAACAGACCTTTCCGAAGCTCGATTACATCAAGAAAGCCTATGTCGTGAAGTAACCTCCTTAGCCAATTTGCGCCCGAACGACGAGGGCCGTGATCAAAATCGTACACTCTTAGACGATATGCTATAGGTGCAAGCCGTGGAATTCAGCATCGGCGATACCGCCGGCGATTATCAAATTATCGGAGAGTTAGGCAAAGGCGGAATGGGTACCGTCTTCAAGGTCAGGCACCTTATCTCCGATCGCGTCGAGGCCATGAAGGTTGTCCGGCCGGAACATCTGGAATCGTCGGAAGTCATCGATCGCTTCATCCGCGAAATCAAGGTTCAGGCCCGCTTGAATCATCCGAATATTGCTTCTCTCCACAATGCCATCCGCTGGGAAGATCATTTCCTGATGGTGATGGAGTATGTGGAAGGCGCTACTTTGTCCGCTTTCATGCGACAAGGGGCTTTGGATGCTGGCCAGAGCGTGTACATTATTTTGCAGGCGCTTTCGGCCCTTGCCTACGCGCACTCCCAAGGGGTGGTTCACCGCGATATAAAACCTGCGAATATCATCATCACTCCTGCCGGAACTGCGAAGTTGATGGACTTTGGTATCGCCCGATCGTTTGCCGATAGTAATCAATTAACCCAGGCCGGCGCGGTTGTCGGCTCATACCACTACATGTCGCCGGAACAAATCCAAAGCGCTCCGGTAGACGCGAGGTCAGACCTGTACTCGACCGGCATCATGCTCTATGAAATGGTGACGGGTGTACGGCCGATTACGGGCGACTCTTCCTGGAGCGTCATGAATGCGCACATCACCCAAATCCCACGTTCGCCGGCGATGTTGAATCATTCGCTGCCCGCGGCCTTTTCTCTGGCGATTTTAAAGGCTATTCAGAAAGACCCGGCAGAACGCTTTCAAAGCGCAGGTGAGTTTGCGCAAATGTTGGGCTCGCTTCAAAACCGCTATCCTCAGTTGGCCTACGGAAGCTCTGCGCCTTCACAACTGCCTCAAATGCCCGCTTCCCGGGAGTTCGTATCGCCTCACAGGAATACCGATTCGCCGTTGGCGAGCCTTCCTGCCAACATGCCGGCGGTTGCCGTGGCGACGCCCAGCCCAACTCCGCAATCCCACCCACCCAGCTCGCACGCCCCCAGCTCCCATACCACCGCAAAGCCAACTTCCGACGCCCAGCCACCGACTTTTGAAGCAGCCGATTTAGACGGCCTAAAGCGAGAATTGGCCGCATATGTCGGGCCCATGGCCAAGATTTTGGTGGACCGCGCAGCCCGCAAAGCTAAGACCTTAAGACAGCTTTATGAAACCCTCGCCGAGGAAGTGCCAGCCGGTGAGGAACGCAAACGTTTCCTTGCAACCCGGCAGCGCTGAGGTGCAAGCCGTGCCGTCGCGCACTTGATACCATACGCAAGTGAATGTAGGGATAATCGGGCTTGGATTCATGGGCGCCACGCATTTGCGGGCATTTCTGCACTCACGCGACGTCAATGTTGCCGCCATTTGTTCCAGCGATCCTAAAAAACATAATGGCGATTTTAGTGGGGTCCATGGCAATTTCCATCGCAATGTCAGCTCTCTTGATTTACGCGAGGTAGCCAAATACACGGATCCTGCGGCCTTGATCGCTCATCCAGGCCTCGACGCTGTCAGTATCTGTGTACCTACCGATTTGCACGCTCCCATGGCCCTGTCCGCCATGCGTGCCGGGCTTGATGTCCTGCTTGAGAAGCCAATGGCGCTAACCGCGGCCGCTTGCGACCAATTGCAGCACGAGGCTGCGGAACACGAGATAATCCTTATGATCGGCCATGTGCTACGGTTCTGGCCGGAATACCTGACTCTAGGAGAGTTCATCCACGCGCAAGGCGCATCGCGAATTCGCCACGCTGCATTCGAACGCCGGGGCCCGATTCCCCGAAGCGCCTGGTTTCGTCGTCCGTCGTCCAGCGGCGGCGCCTTGCTTGATCTGCTCGTTCACGACTTCGACCAAGCATTGCAGCTCTTCGGATGGCCAGTCGCCGTGGAAGCTCGGGATGCTCCTGGTTTCGACGCGGTTCAAGCCACTTTGTTCTATGAATCCGGCTTAGAGGTATCCATCCACGGCGGATGGATCGAGGAAGATTACCCGTTTGCAATGAGCTTTCATGCGCGATCGGAAGATGGGGGCACCCTGCACCTCAGCAATACCGGCGTTCTCACGGCTGAGTCTGAGGGCGGTACGTCGTTGATTGTCGAAAACAGCGGGAGCGACCCCTTCCAAGCGGAGATCGACTATTTCGTTCATTGCTGCCATACACGCCAACAGCCGGAACGATGTCCGCCAGCGCAGGCGGCGCAGGCAGTTAAGTTGGCTCTTCTGCTGAGTCAATCGAGAATACGTTCTGGCGCCCCCGTCAGCTGCCGCCAAGAGACGGCGATTCCCGTTTACTAGCCGGCGCGATATTCCATGACCAATACGGTCAAATCGTCCTGCAAATCATCGCCGCCGCCGAATTGCAATACCGCCTCAACCAGCTTGTCGTGTATCTCTCGCGCGCTCAGGTTCGCCGCGGCCGTCAGCACTGGACGCATCTTCGATTCGAACCTCTCTTTGCGGCGATTTTCAGCTTCGGTCAAGCCATCGCTGTAGGCGACGATCTTGTCGCCGGGATGCAACTGGAGCCGCTTCACTTCATACGACGCCTTCGGCACCAGTCCTAAAGGCATGCCAGTGCTTGCCAATTCTTCCAATTTGCCGGTGACTCGTAGAATAAGTGGCGCACAGTGCCCGGCATTGGACCACTCCAATTCGCCGGACCGGTGAATGGTGGCATAGACCAGCGTTGCGTACTTCTCGCCCTGTGATCGATCGACCAGGAAGTTGTTGATCTTGGCCATTAAATCGCCTAGCGGCATGTCCAATTCCGAGGCCAGCAGGAATGCGCCTTGAAGCAGCGAAGCGAGCAACGCCGAACTGACGCCCTTTCCCGATACGTCGGCTAATACCGCCGCCCAGGCGTTGTCGCCCGCGGGATGAACATCGAAATAATCTCCGCCCACATCGGCGGATGGCAGGCTGGATCCAGCTGCCCGAAACCAGCCGCTTTCGGGCAGGTCTTTCGGTAGAAGGCTCTGCTGCACGGCCCGCGCGATATCTAACTCCTGCTCGAGCAGATGCTTTTGCCGTTCTTCTTCGAGAAGCTTGGCATTCTCAAGCACCGTCGACGCTTCGAGCGCCAACGTATGAAGCAGCTCGCGGTTCAATTCCGATAAGGACTTCTGTTCAAGCCGCGAATCCAAGTACAAGAGGCCAATGGTGTCGCTATGCGCCGCAAGCGAGATTGTCTGCTGCGAATTGATGCTGCCAAATTGAACCAGCGGCACACAGATAACGCTGGTAAAGTTCTCCTTTGCTCCTTGGCTGTCACTTGGCAGGAAGGCCATATCCAGGTGCATGAAGAGCAATTCTCTTCGCTCTTCAAGCGCCTGCTGGATCAGGTTGGTCGGCGCGTCCAGCTCTGATTTCGCAAGCACTCCGCCTTTGCTGTCGCGACCAACAATCACTGTCAAGTCGCCATCCTTGCGCAGCAGCAGAAATCCGCGTTCCGCGCCGGTCAGGGCAACCGCGGATTCGACAACTGCTCCCAAGATATCTTCACTTGCCAAAGTTGTTTGCAACGTGCGAGCCACTTCGATGACCGCGCGAAGGCGTGTGAAACTTCCGGCGGCACTACTGGCCTTGTTGACCACAGACAACTCGTCGAGAATTCGCGAGATTCTTCCGCTGGTGTGCGAAAAAACCAACTGATAGGTGTCTTCAAATCCGAAATGGATCTTATCTCCGCTGCGCAACGCTGTGGAGCGTTCGATCCGCTGGCCATTCACCCATGTCCCGTGCAAGCTGTCGAGATCTTCAATGACATACGAGCCCGGCGTCCGGCCACCGTCGGAAGCAGAATCAAGATAAATCCACGCATGTGTGCGGGAGGCTCGATTATCCCGCAGTATGACGTGATTCTCCGGCCCGCGTCCGATGCGGAACGGCAAGGGCTCAATCGCGATGCGCGTACGCTCGCCACTCGAATGGACTACCTCAAGGGCGCCCGTAGCGATTTTCGGGAATGAGCCGGTCTGCGCTCTCATGACAACGCCTCGTACATCTACAGTGTTGCTCGATATCAGTTGCGACGCAATGTTGGTGGCACGGTTTCCCCGCTCTTGACCTCGCCTCGGAGCGAAACATCTGCTGAGGATGCGCGATCTGACTGTTTGAGGAGGTCGAAAATTGAAAGAAAAATTAATCCTCGGTCTGTTTTTGGGAGCGGGCGTTCTCCTCGCTCAACATGCTGGCGGCGGTGCCCCTATGAGCACGCCGGCCAGTGCCCAACCCGGGATGAATAATCCTAATAACCCGCTGAATGGCGGGAACATGCCAAGCTCAACGACTGCCAAGGTCGACGATAAAAGGTTCGCGCAAGAAGCGGCGATGGGCGGCATGATGCAAATTCAGGCGGCCAAGCTGGCTGAACAGCAATCGTCAAATGTGAGCATCAAGCAATACGCTCAGAAAATGATCAATGATCACACCAAGGCCGACGATCAATTGCAGCAGGTGGCCAGCAAAGATAGTTTGACGCTGCCTGACAAGCTTGACGCCAAACAACAAGGCACGCTGGACAAGCTCGCTAAATTGTCGGGACCGGCATTCGATAAGGCC
Organism: Bryobacteraceae bacterium; assembly: GCA_049802535.1. GTDB lineage: Bacteria > Acidobacteriota > Terriglobia > Bryobacterales > Bryobacteraceae > Bog-105. The sequence goes on from JBARMQ010000225.1 coordinate 12,284, forward strand.
TACGCCAAGGACATGGTCAAAGACCATGAGCGAGACGTCAACGCGTTTCGTGCCGAATCTGAAAGCGGCGCCAATCCGGACGTAAAGCAGTTCGCTGCACAAACGCTGCCGGTTCTGGAACAACATCTTGACTCTGCGAAGACGTTGGAGAAGTCGGTAAAGAAAGGCCAATAAGTCCGGCTTAGTGTTTTCGTTGCGTGGACTGGCGAATGACCAGCTTCGGTTGAAGCAAGATCTTTTTCGGTCGAATCGGAATCTTGGATTCCACGCAAGCCAGCGCTAATCTTCCCGCGCGATCCCCGATAGTCTCGCTCTGTTGATCGATGCTCGATAGGGGAACGCGCAGGAAGTCGGCATAGACGATATTCCCGCACCCGATAATAGCGATGTCTTGAGGAATTCGGAGATCTGCCTCCAGGATGGCTCGCATTGCTCCTAGCGCTACTGGATCGTTATAGCAAAATACCCCGTCTGGACGAGGCGTTACTCGCAGGAGGCGCACCATGGCCGCATGTCCGCTAGCTTCTCCCGAATCATCCCCATGTTTGCAAACCACAACATTCGATGCCGGGATTGGGATGTCACGTTGGCGCAAGGCGTGCTTAAAGCCTTCTAATCTTCCGTGCCCCGTGCTCACGTCCGGGCCAGCGATATGGGCTAAATGGCGGCAGCCTATTTCAATTAGGTGCTCGGTAGCCAAAATGCCCACAGCCTCGTCGTCTACCCCGACAAAATTCGCGGTCAGTCCCATGAACTTACGATCGATCAAAATGTACGGGACTTTTTGCTCTTCAATGTGCCGGAAGGTCTCGATGGTCCATTGCGACGATGCAACGATGAGCGCATCGACTCTGCGCGCTAAGAGTTGCTCGATTTCTTGTTGTTCCAGCTGCGGATCTTCTTCCGACGACGCGATGAGCAAGCTGTAATTCTTCTTGCGCAGCGCCTTCGACAAGCCGCGCGCCACCTCGGCAAAGAAAGTATGCACTAAGTCCGGGACAACCAGTCCGACAGTGGACGATCGGCCAGTGACCAACGCGCGTGCCGCCAAATTGGGCCGGTAGTTCAGCTCCTTCATGCGCTTCAGAACGCGGGCGCGAGTGTCGCTTCCGATATCGGGGTGGTCGCGCAGCACCTTCGAGACAGTAACCACGGAAATCCCCAGTTCCCGGGCAATGTCTTTCATTCGGATCGGCATTAGCTTCACCACTACGTTAACTTAAACAGGCCTGCATAATCCAGAAAGCTAGTACAACATGGAGTAACGCGTGAGGCCTCATTGGCAGTTAACGCTACAGTAAAGACGCTTAGCGATACCCGTTCGATCTATTCTGCTACGCTGGCGAGGTATGCTACGCCGCTGGCATTTTCCGCTTACATTTCTGATACTTGCGTCGTTTTTACGTGCCGCGCCGGAGACTCGGCCGAAGCTGGTGGTGGCGATTATTATCGACCAATTCCGGTATGACTACCTGACCCGCTTCCGGAGCGAGTATCACGGCGGCTTGGATCAGTTGATGACGCGGGGCGCCGATTTTACAAACGCCTTTTATACCCAAGTACCCACGGTAACTGCTGTGGGCCATAGCATTTTTCTATCCGGCGCAATGCCATCGCTCAGCGGCATTGTGGGCAATTCCTGGTACGACCGCGAAGAGGGAAAGATTGTTACTAGCGTCTGCGATTGGGACCAAAAGACCGTAGGCGGCCACCAGGAAGAGCAAGGGCCGAAGTGCACCGATTCCGATCCGGCTTCTCCTAAACGCTTGCTGGTCAGCACCATTGGCGACGAGTTGCGCGATGTGAACGAGAATTCGAAAGTAATCGGCGTCTCTATCAAGGCCCGCGCCGCGATCATGCCATCAGGTCATCGTGCGAATGCAGCCTATTGGTTCGACGACGTAAGCGGCGACTTTGTCAGCAGCACGTACTACATGGCAAAGCTTCCGGCCTGGGCCGAAGCCTACAACAATCGCAATGAACCGGCCATTTTTGTGAAGCGCCCTTGGAAGGGTTTTCCCAAATGGCATTTTGAAGCTGCCGCCGGGAGCTTGCGCGCCTATGGAAAGCTTGCCGCTAGTCCTTGGGGGAATGAGCTGATTGAGCACTTTGCCGAGCAGGCTATCGATGGGGAGCAACTTGGTCAAAGGGGGGTAACGGACCTGCTCACGGTGTCGTTTTCGTCTAACGACTACGTCGGGCACGCGGTCGGGCCGGACGCGCCTGAAGTGAAAGATATGGCCGTGCGCACGGATGCGCTGTTGGCCGATCTGTTTCGAACGATCGATCAGAAGGTCGGACTAGCGAACGTGCTCGTGGTGCTGTCGGCGGATCATGGAGTCGCGCCCGCGCCGTCTACCCACGAGGCAAAGAAAATGCCCGGCGGCTATATCAACGGCGACCTTGAAGGTGTGGTTAATTCCGCCTTGGACGCCCGCTTTGGAAAGGCAGACTGGCTCATTCATGGAACGGGGGAGACAAGCTTATATTTCAATCACAAAGCTCTCGACGCTGCTCGTACCGCTGATGGCAAACCCGTTGATGAACGACAGGTCCTGAATGCGGCGAAACAGGCTCTGATGGAAACGCCATCGCTCCATATTGCGCGAGTCTACACGCGAGATCAGTTGGATTCCGGAGTTACCGGCGACTTGATCGCTCAGGCGGAAATGAACGGCTATAACGAGAGGCGCAGCGGCGACTTAGCCGTTGTGTTTGAACCCTTTTATGTGCCGGGCACGAGCGGCACTTCTCATTTCTCGCCATGGGCGTATGACCGTCACGTGCCGATCCTGTTCATGGGACCCGGCATACGCTCCGGACGATATGACATGACGGTCGCTCCCGTAGACATAGCGCCAACCTTGGCCACGATGCTCGATATTCAAACCCCGGCAGGATCGGAAGGACGGGTCTTGACGGAAATGCTCAAAGCTCACTAACAATCCTTACAGATACTTGATGGCCATTACTTCATTGCCGGACTGATTGTAAATCAATTCGTTTACAATCTGCTGGACAAGCACGATTCCATAACCGCCGGGCCGCATTCCGTGCGCAAATCGATACTCGACATGCTGCAACGGCTCTCCGGGCGGGTTATTCAGGGCAGTGTGGTTGATATCGTCCAGGCAAAATCCCTGTCCGGGATCGCGCACCTCAATCAGAACCATCCGCGATGTCGTTACGCAAGTGACCTCAATGTGCTTACGACCGTCAAAGGCGCACCCATGCTCGATGGCATTCTCAAGCAGTTCATGGATGACAAGGGCCAGATTGTCACGTGTGACATCGCGGAGACCCGCAAGGGCATCCCGGAAATATTCTACGACGGGATCGAGCGCACCCAAATCGGCTCGAACCGACAAAGAAATCCAGTTGGGATCGGCCGAACGCACGACGACGTTAGGATTACCCGCGAAAACTTGTTGAGCATCCGGTGTTACACAACGGATTTGCTCGTTAAGTAGACTGATAGCTCACTCCAGAGTACAAAAGAGCAGCACGTAGAGTGCCATTCACATCCGTGACTTTCAATAATGTCGTCCGTCAAAAACCGATATTCTCTCATCTATGTCGAACGATATTCGATACGCGCTCCGCACGCTGAAGCGCGCTCCTGTCTTCGCGAGTGTTGCGATCCTTACGCTCTCCCTTGGAATTAGTGCGACCACAGCCATCTTTTCGCTCTTCTATCAAGTCTTGTTGCGTTCGTTGCCCGTTACTCACCCAGAAAATCTCTATGTTTTACATCAGGATCCGCCGAATTTGCCAGGGTCGTCTTCAAGCGATAACGCCGAAACTGTTTTCTCCTATCCGATGTATGAACGATTACAAGAGGGAGCGAAGTGTTTCGAAGGATTAGCGGCCCGTTCCGGCGCGAGCGTGGATTTGACCCTGGCGAACGGGCCACGTAGGGTTCGCGCTGAAGTTGTGTCGGGTAATTTCTTCCAAGTATTAGGGTTGACCGCTAAGCTGGGGCGGCTTCTATCCCCGTCGGACGATCAGTCGAAGGACGGGAACCCGGTAGCCGTTCTCTCCTACGGCTTCTGGATGAGCCACTACAGCGGAAGCGTAGCGGCGTTGAACCAGAAGCTTCTGGTTAACGGGTATCCCTTTACAATTGTTGGCGTTGTTCAAAACGGATTCAATGGGTTATTGGTGGGCGACGCAGCGGCGATATTCATTCCGATCTCGATGAAGGCTGAGGTCTCGCCTGGCTGGACCGTGACGCCCGATCCGAAGATGCGTTGGTTGAACCTGGCGGGGCGCCTGGCGTCAGGGACTGGCGAGAAAGCAGCGATAGCCGCTCTAAGTCCGGTTTGGACTGCGGCCTTGGGAGATGAGATGCCGGCATTAGAGATTCATGCGGCATCGGTGCAAAGACGATTGCTGGCCACGAAGCTAAATCTGCACTCAGCCTCATCGGGCATTAACGACTTGAAGAAGAGGTGGCGGCAACCCTTAACGGCCCTGCTTGGCATGGTCGGGTTGCTTTTGATCATCGCTTGTGCAAACTTGGCCAATCTGATGATCGCGAGGACAGTCGCGCGCGGGCGTGAAATCGCGATTCGGCTTGCGGTAGGGGCAGGCCGATGGCGCGTGATCCGGCAGATGTTGGCGGAGAGCCTGGTGCTGACGGTGGCCGGTGGCGCACTGGGAGTTGCGTTGTCGTTCGCAATGGAGGGAGGCTTGATTAGCGTACTGCCGAGTTCATATAGCGAAAGTGTTTTGACGATAGCGCCAAATTTGAGGGTGCTCGCTTTCAGCGTGGGTTTGGTTGCCCTTACGACAATGCTGTTTGGTTTGCTGCCGGCGCTGCAGGCCGGGCGAGCGGACGTCATGCCTGTACTCAAAGATCAAGGTACGGCCAGTTCAGGGAGCGAAATTCACACGCATTGGCGGCAGATCCTGGTCGCAGGTCAATTGGCTCTTTCCGTGTCGCTGTTGATCGGCGCGGCGCTGTTCACCAAGACGTTGATCGGATTGCTGTCGCACGACCCGGGCTTTCGACCCGATCGTTTGGTGGTCTTTTCGATCGATCCCAGGTTGAACGGTTATCAGGCAGACCGCGGGTTGGCGCTGTATCGCGGGATACTCGACCGGCTGCGCCAACTTCCTCAAGTTGCATTAGTTTCGATGGCGTCAGCCGGCCCGCTAGGCGGGAGTGAGTCCAGCGGCAACGTCACCGTTGAAGGGTACCGCGAGCAACCAGAAGAGGATATGAATGCGGATACCAATGCAGTAGGCGCCGGTTATTTCCGTACCTTGGGAACGGCGTTGGTGCGCGGACGCGAGATTGAGCAGCGCGACCAAAGCTCTACGACGCGCGTGGCAGTGGTGAACGAAGCCTTCGCGCGGCGATTCTTCGGGGGCCAGGATCCCGTTGGCAAACGAATGGAGTCAGGCTCGGGAGGTCCGTTCGATACCGAGATCGTCGGCGTGGTGAAAGATGCGCAAAATCTGGATCTGCGCGAAATTCCGAAGCCGACCTATTATGTGCCGCTGGAGCAGGCTTACAAAAATGCGCGCGCCATTCCGAACGCGACATTCTTCTTGCGGACCAGCGTCGATACGGCTGCGCTTGAGGCGAGTATCCGCGCGTTGGTGCGTAGCTTCGACCCGAACCTTCCGGTTTTCAATGTATCGACGATGAACGAAATGGTGAACCACTCGGTTTACACGGATCGAATCATTGCCGTTCTCGCTTTGGCGTTTGGCGCCCTCGCTTTGCTGCTCGCGGGCGTTGGGCTATACGGTGTGGTGTCGTATTCAGTGATGCGTCGCACGAACGAGATCGGCATACGCCTCGCTCTTGGGGCGTTGCCGCGGCAAGTGTTGCGGCTGGTCATGGGGGAGGTGGTGCTATTGACGTTTGCTGGTTTAGCGTTGGGTATTCCTGGCGCATATTGGCTGGCTCGCCGCGCAGCGGCGGAACTTTATGGAGTGCGTCCCGGTGATATCAGCGTGTTTTTACTGGCCTCGGCGGTGATGGCGGCAGTCGCCTTAGCGGCTGGTTTGATTCCCGCATACCGCGCTGCGAGAGTCGACCCGAAGACCGCGCTACGCTACGAATGAGGCAGTATCGATGCGTAAAGTTGTTCAGTGCTCGTTTCTCTTGGCCGCATTTGCAGGCGCAATTTTCGCGGGTAAAAAAGTCATTTCTCCGACGACCAGCGGCGACAACGATTCCATCAACGTAACGGCGACGCTTTTCCTGAAGCCGGATGAAGTGACGCAGGAGATCGGCGCCGATCCAGGTCCGGATGTAGTCGTTTTGCAGGTTCGCGTGACGCCAAAGATCGACAAGCCGATTTCGATTTCGCCCGACGATTTCATCTTGCTCGCACATGATGACGGGGAACGGAATCAACCTTATGATCCGGCCCAGATTGCCGGTAAAGGCGCGCTCATCATCAAAGAGCAGAAACAGGATTCAGTTGGAACGAACCCGATCCGGCCGTCGATTGGCGGCATCATGATCGGCACTACCTCAAACAAAAACACTTCGGCCACGGACAAAGATAAGACTCCCACGACGATGAACGATTCGACTCCGGCGAAGAGTGAGTTGCTGGCAAAACTAAAGTCTAAGGAATTGGCGACGCAGGATATCGAGAAGCCGGCCGAAGGATTGCTCTATTTCAAGCTAACGGGTAAGCACAAGCTGAAGAACATGGCGCTACTCTATCGGGGGCCGTCGGGTCACATCGATATGGAATTTGAACATTAGCGGAACGACCCGTCGGAGCAAGGATAAGGATAAATGCCGCGCACGGCTACAATGAGAGTTCCATGCGCATCGCACTCGCGCAGATCGACAACACGATCGGCGATCTGGAAGCGAATACCTCCAAAATATTAGATTTTGCCAGGCGGGCGGATCAGGCCGGCGCCGAGTTGGTCGTTTTTCCTGAGTTGGCGCTCACGGGATATCCGCCGCGCGACCTGACGGAAAAACAATCGTTCCTGGATCGCACCAAGGATGCTTTGTATCGCGTAGCGGTGGAAACAGCAAACCTCAATGCTGCTTTGATTGTGGGTTATGTGGCTCATTCGCGGGAAGACGCGCCCATTCCGGCGCAAAATGCCGCAGCGGTCATACATGCCGGACGCACGATTCTGGATCAGCGGAAGATGCTGCTGCCCAGCTATGACGTGTTTGATGAGAAGCGCTATTTCGAACCCGGGCGCGCGCAGAGCGTATGTGAGGTGCATGGCTGCCGGATCGCACTTACGATCTGCGAAGACGCCTGGAACGACAAGCAATATTGGGAGCGGCGGCGATACCGTCGCGACCCCGTAGAAGAATTGGTGCAGCAAGGCGCCGACATAATTGTTACGATTAACGCCTCACCTTGGAACCTGGGCAAGCGCGAGCAGCGGCATTCGATTTTCCGTGCCACCGCGATTCGTTTCGGGCTGCCCGTGGTTTACTCCCACATGATCGGCGGCAACGACCAGCTGATCTTTGACGGGTCTAGTTTTGCCATGACCGCGCAGGGTGAACTGGCGGCCGTCGGGCGATCGTTTGCCGAAGACCTCGTGCTGTTCGACTCGACGACAGGACAGGGAGAGTGCCACGCAGACTTTGCGGACGACGAGGAAGCGGCATTTGAAGCGTTAGTGATGGGCACTCGCGACTATATCCTGAAATGCGGTTTCCGGCAAGCGATCATCGCTCTCAGCGGCGGCATCGATTCGGCGCTGGTAGCCGCAATCGCAGTGGAGGCGATCGGCCCGCAGAATGTGATGGGCGTGGGAATGCCCGGCCCGCATTCGTCCGAGCACAGTCTCATCGATGCACGATCGCTGGCGGAAAACTTGGGCATACGATTTGAAGTGGTGCCGATTGGGCCGGGTTACGACACCATGATTGAGACGCTGGGGCCGTTGTTCAAGGACTGTCCGCTGGACGCGACCGAAGAAAACATCCAGAGCCGCCTACGTGGAATGACTTTGATGGCGCTCTCGAACAAGTTCGGTTCCATGGTGCTGACGACCGGCAACAAGAGCGAGTTGGCAGTCGGTTACTGCACGCTTTACGGCGATATGTGCGGCGGCCTGGCAGTGATTAGCGATGTTCCCAAAACGCTGGTCTACCGGCTGGCCCGAATTGCCAACAGGCGAGCCGGGGCCGCAGGCAGGACGCCGCCAATCCCCGAAAACACATTGACTAAACCGCCTTCCGCGGAACTTCGGCCGGACCAAAAGGACACCGATAGCTTGCCGGAATACCCCGTGCTTGACGCGATTTTGGCCGGTTATGTGGAGCGTTATGAATCGGCGGCGCAGATTGCAGCGAATGAGCGGCTTTCTCTCGACTTGGTTCGTGACATCATTCGCAAAGTAGATCGGAATGAATACAAGCGGCAACAGGCGGCTACAGGCCTGAAGATTACAACGAAGGCGTTTGGGATAGGACGCCGGTTTCCGATCGCACACAGGTTTACAGAATGAAAAAACTTTGGCTTTTCGCAGCATTCGTAGCGGCCGTCGGGGCAGTTGCCAGCTCGGCGCAAGACGACCATTCGAACGTCTCGCCGGACGCTCACGTCGGACCGCTTCCATCCGGCGGGTTCTTGCTGAATAGTGGATGGACGATACGTCCCGCAGGCAAACAAATTACTGTCGATACATTCCCGATGAGTACGGCCATTTCCAATAACGGCAAGTACCTGTTGGTTCTGAACGGCGGCTACAATCCGCCTTCGATCAGCGTTATCGACATTGCGGCTCAGAAAGAAGTGGGCCGGACTCATCTGCCGGACGCGTGGCTAGGCTTACGCGCGGCCAAGAGCCATAACCTGTTCTACGTCGGCGGAGGATCGAAGGCGACGGTGTACGAGCTGGAACTCAATCCCGAAACGGGTGCGCTTACCCGGACGCGCGAGTTTGCGGCTGTGCCCGATTTGAATGCCAAGGGCCAATCGTTCGTTGGAGACGTCATCGAGTCGCCGGATGAACGGCTATTGTACGCAACCGACTTATACATGGATTCGATTGCCGTGATTGAGCGAGACAACGGTAAGCTATTGGGCCGCTTCAAGACCGGCAGCCGGCCGTATCGTCTGATGATTCCGCCCCGAGGTGGCGCGTTGTTTGTTTCCACGGGGGGTGACGGATCGATACACCGCCACGACTTAAAAACCGGCGCGGACGTAGGGCGAACGTTTGTGGGACCGCATCCGACCGATATGGTGTGGCTGGATAAACCGCCGGCGGCGGGCGACGACGATCATAAATCCGATTTCGGCGCGCGCTTGTTCGTCGCGGCGGCAAACACCAACACTGTATATTCGTTTGGCGTAACGGACCAGCTTGATCTGCGAAAGTTAGAGGCAATTAACGTCTCGCTGACGCCGTTAAATCCCTTGGGAATGACGCCGTCGGCACTCGCTCTCGACAAGGATGGACATCATCTATACGTGGTGTGTTCCGACGCGAATGCGGTTGTCGTGGCGGATGTGTCAGGAGCGGCGTCGACAATCGCCGGATTTATTCCGACCGGTTGGTATCCGACGGCAGTGCGAATTCTGGACGACTATCAAGTGGTGATCCTGAACGGCAAGGGGTTGGGGAGCCGGCCGAATCCGGATGGCCCGATTCCAACGAAGCAACCGGAACGAGTGCACGAAGGTGAGCGCAGTCAATGGCCGGGCTATATACCTCATATGCAAGTCGGAACGGTGTCATTTTTACCCACGCCATCGGAGGATCAGATGAGCGCCTATTCAGAAACTGTTGCTGACAATTCACCGTATCGGGATGATTTGGTCTACGACCGCAAGCCCGGGCCAAATGAAGCCATCTTTGCAAAAACGCCAGACCATGTCTCGCCAATTCAACACGTGATCTACATCATCAAAGAGAATCGTACGTACGATCAAGTGTTGGGCGATCTGGAAAAAGGTAACGGCGATAAGAACCTGAACCTGTTTAGCGACCGCATTACGCCGAATTTGCACGAATTGGCTCGTGAGTTCATTGTCTATGACAACTTCTATGAGAATGCTGACGTCAGCGCGGAAGGACACAATTGGGCGTCGGCGGCGATTGCTCCCGATTATACGGTGAAACTTTGGCCGAATGAGTATGCGGGTCGCAGCAGGACCTATGACTTTGAAGGCGGTGAGCCCGCCAATACGCCGCCGGCCGGTTACGTCTGGGATAACGCCTTACAAGCCGGCGTCACGACACGCGATTACGGAGAGTGGACCCAGAATGAAAAGACGGCAACCGGGCCGCGGCAGATCGACCACGTGCGTGACCCGGCGTTAACTCCATGCACGGACATGAACTACCGCGGGTTCGATTTGGATTATCCAGATGTAAAGCGGTCGCAGGAATTCGTTCGTGAGTGGAAAGACTTCGATGCTAAGGGACAGGCGCCGCAGTTCATGATCGTGCGGATGGGGAATGACCACACGTATGGAACGCGCGCGGGTAAGCTGACGCCGTTTGCTTTGAATGCGGACAACGATTTTGCGGTCGGCGAATTAGTCGATGCGGTCTCGCACAGCAAACTGTGGTCTTCGACGGCGATCTTCATCATTGAAGACGATGCCCAAAACGGGCCCGACCATGTCGACTCGCACCGCGCTCCTGCCTGGCTGATTTCGCCCTACACGCATCGTGGAGTTGTGGATTCGACGATGTATAACCAAGCCGGCGTGTTACGGACGATGGAATTGATACTGGGCCTTCGGCCCATGACGCAGTTCGATGCGGCGGCGCGGCCGATGTTTGGGACGTTTAGCGCACAAGCCGACCTGCGGCCGTACACCGTGATTGAACCGAAAACTTCGTTGACGGAACAGAATCCGACAAAGGGTCCGGGAGCGGTGCAATCAGCCAAAATGGACTTCCACGACGCCGATTTGGCGGACGATGACGACTTGAACGACGTGTTATGGCGTTCCATTAAGGGCGACGAGCCGCCGGTGCCAGTGCGAAGCCTGTTTGTGCAGGCGTCGGCGGGCGTACTTCGGACTCACAAGAATCAGCCGCAGTAAGCAATCGCTTAAATCATTTGGTGGAATTGCTGTTCCGGCATCTGTAATAATGTCTTCGAGCGCCTGCACCAGCAAGATGAAATTAGAATGAGTGACCTGGCAGTCGGGCGGGCACGCTACCCGAAGATCAATTTGCCAGAGTTGAATTTTCGCGCATTGTTTGACGCCGTTCCAGTGCCCTGCCTTGTCTTTCTTCCGGACGACCCAGCATTCACGGTAGTCGCCGTCAACCGGACTTTCGAGCAGGCTACATTGATTAGGCCTGAGGAAGTCCTTGGCCGCAGCCTCCCTGAAGTTTCACGGGAGAATCTCGGTGCGGTGTACGGCGATGACTTGCAGGCTTCGGTTTATCGCGTCCTTGAGACTAAGGCTGCGGACACAATGGCCGTCAAAGAATGCCAGCTGCGCCGGCTCAGGTTGGAGGCGCCTCCTGTCGATCAAGGCCGTCTGCCGCGCTATTGGCGCCCGAGCAACATCCCTGTCATTGGTGACGCAGGCGACATCACCTGCATCATTCATCGTTTGGAAGACGCCACCGAAATTGTCGAATTGCAGCGTCTCGTAAGCGAGCGTCAACGGATAGAGAAGAGGTTGCTGGCTACCGAGGCCCACTTCAGTTTGGCATTTGCGAAAGCTCCTACCGGGATGGCGCTTTTGACTCCCGATGGCGCCATTAGCGATGTGAACCAGGCTTTTGTGGACATGCTCGGCTACACCCGGGATGAGTTGATTTCGGGCGATAGCTCTCAGTACACTCATCCGGATGACATCGAGCTGACTAAAAATTTCCTTGCAACGCTTCGCGACGGTCCTGAATGTTCGGGTAATATTGAAAAGCGCTATGTCCGCAAGGATGGCGAGGTTCTTTGGGCTTGTGCGTCGGCCGCGATGCGCCATGACGACCTAGGAAGACCGGTCCAGATCATCGCCATTGTCGAAGACATCACAGCGCGTAAACGTGCCGAGGCACGATATCGTTTTCTCGCTGAAAGCATTCCCCCCATCGTCTGGACAGCGACTCCCGGCGGAAGCTTTGACTACATCAATTGCCGGGGAACGGCGTACATCGGCGCCGCGGTCGAGAAGATGATCGGCGGCTGGTGGGTTGAATGGATCCATCCTGACGAACAACAACAAGCTGCTGCCCGTTGGAAGCACTCAGTCGAAACCGGCGAGCCATTCGAGATCGAGTTCCGGCTCGAACGCGCAAGCGACAAGAGCTGGCGCTGGTTTCTGGCGCGCGCCCTTCCACTTGCCACTGATCGCGGCCAAATCGCGCAATGGTTCGGCACCTGTACCGATATTGAAGATCAGAAACAGGCCGACGCGAATCTGCTCCATCAATGGCAAAACTTTGATACAGCTCTTTCGCACACTCCCGATTTCACATACATTTTCGATTGCTCCGGGCGTGTCATCTATGTAAATCGCGCGCTGTTGTCAGTCTGGCAACGATCGTTAGAGGAAGTGCGCGGCAAGAATTTTTACGGCCTTGAATATCCTCCAGAACTTGCCGAACGTCTGCAACACCAGATCCAGGAGGTGGTCGAGACCAGGCAGGAAGTGCACGACCAGATGCCACTGGCCGGGCCTGGCGCCGAAATTCGGCACTACGATTACACCTTTGTGCCTGTATTCGGCAACGACGGGCGAGTGGAGGCAGTCGGCGGATCGGCCCGCGACATTACCGAACACATTCGCATCCAAGAAGCGCTGGCTGCCAGCGAAGAACGGCTCCGCCAAGTCTTTGCGCAAGCCCCCGTCGCCATTGTCGTGTTCCGCGGCCGTGATTTTGTTGTCGAATTGGCAAACCCTTACTATCAAGCGTTGGTGCAGGGCCGGGAACTGGTCGGGCGCCGCTTCGCCGACATTGTTCCTGAACTGGGTGAGAATGTTTGGGAGGCGTTCCATCGAGTGCTCGATACCGGTGAGGCCTTCGTTGCGACCGATTTCCATGTCCC
>JBARMQ010000226.1:0-6960 GCA_049802535.1 Bryobacteraceae bacterium
CGTCTTTGAACTTCTGCACCGCGGTCTCAATTGGGTGTATTCGCCCTATGCTAGCCCCGCGCAGATGCAAGGCAAGCATGAGCTTTTTGGCATACCGTTGCTTGCGCCCTGGGCCAACCGCCTCAGCTCCGATACCTACACCGTGCACGGTTCCGAATATACGCTCAATCGCAAACTGGGCAACTTGCAATTCGACCAGAATCGTCTCGCTATTCACGGCCTGCTGGCGTTTGTTCCCTGGACTGCGGTCGACGTGCACGCCGATGCCAACTTCGCAGAGGCCCACAGCGTTCTCGATTTCACCAAGCATCCGCAATGGATGGCGCAGTTTCCCTTCGCTCACCGGCTCGATTGGTATCATCGGCTCGCCGGCGGCCGCCTCACCGTTCGTCTCACCATCACCAACCAATCGGTGGAAGACATGCCGCTTTGCATTGGCTTCCATCCTTACTTTGAGATTCCCCGCAGCGGCCGGGACGATTGGAAGGTCGAACTCCCGGTCAGCACCCATATGCTGCTCTCAGATAAATATATTCCGACCGGCGAAACCCAGGCCGCGTCCTTCCATGGGCCGACGCCGCTCAAAGGATTTCCTCTCGACGATGTCTATTCGGGCCTCCAAAGGGACGCCGCGGGCGACGCCGTCTTCAGCGTCTCCGACGGACAGCGCACCATTCAAGTCGCCATCGGACCCGAATTCCCGGTGGCTGTGGTCTACGCACCCTTCCACCGGAACTTCATCTGCTTTGAACCCATGACCGCCCCGACCGACGCGCTGCACCTCGCAGCCGCCGGCCTGTATCCGGATCTCCGTTACATCAAACCCGATAAGCCCTGGACTGGCGAGTTCTGGGTCCAGGTCGGTTGATCAATACCCCCCGCTACGTGCAAAAATGTCCCCCCGTCCTAATTGCCAGTTCGTTTGGTAATTTCCTTCGTTTCACCTAGATTTTTTTGGCGTCTTCGCCGTATCCTTCGCACTTGGCCTAAACGCCGAGATCCTTTTCTTAGCTTTGCCGGACGTCGGCTTGGACGCGGGAGATGTATGCTTGCGCTGCGCTTGCTGCTCTCCGGCAGCCTTGCGTTTAGACCCAGATCGAACCGGCGCGGCTGGTGGCGATACGTCAAGGACGAAGCAACTTATTCGGTCTCTGTGCATTACCGGAACTGAGGCGTCTAACGCTTTGCTCAATTCTTCCACGGAGTCAATCAACGTACCTTTGTCAGGATGTCGTGTCATTCTCCGCCCCCGAGCCGGACCAAAGTAGAAGACAAGATAGACGCCGTAACCCTGAGCCCCAGGGTCCCGTGTGTAAAGCCGCTCTAACTGATTCTCTGCTGCGCCCCATAGCTCTTTATGAGTATCTCGCTTTACCTCCACGGGAAGCTTTACGCCGTTCGGGCCAAGCACTACTATGTCGGCCCGTTTATCGGCAGCCATGTGGCCCTCCGGCTCAACCCAAACATCCAACGGCGAAAGACGTTCGCGAAGATACTCCACAAGCCGATCCCGGCAGAACTCCTCATCCTTCGGCAATTCCGGGGAGTGTCTTGATCCATTCCAATACACTCGATATTTGTCCAGATTTGATCCACAAATATCCTTGGATGCATCATCCATTTGCGCGAGAAACAACGCTTTCAAATCTTGGACATTGGCCGGTGCGCCTCCCCCCAAAGCAGTACACACTGCGTCCCACGAAGGCTTTTCATATCTCGTTTGACGGCTCAACTCCCGCTGCTCCGAAAGCGCGGCCCTAATGAATGAAGAATATGGCGTGGAGACTAGGTCATGAAGCAGCCGAGCCAAGCAGTCGCCAGCAGCAGACTCAGTTCGACTGGACAGAGTTGTAATCAAAGCTCCCAAGTACATGGCTGCATCCGCATCGCTCTGGTCTCCCCAAGCCGCCGCTGATGCCTCGGTCTTCGGGAACAACGGAACAAACAGACGAAGAACAAACTCTATTTGATGAAGATCGAGTAGAAAACGGGCATACACTTGATCGTTTTGCGCCGAAGCTTGAGTTAATGACCTGACACGCCACAGTGTCTCGCGGCTTGCTTCCTCTTTAAGCTTCGCCTCGAATCGCTTACTGTCCAAGGCAAATCCAACAACGATCCAGAGTTGATTTTCTGGAGACTTCCCAGCATCAGACGCGAATGCCCTTTGTTCTGCAATGGCAAGCAATGCCATTCGGCCCGCGGCCGACTCTGCGGCAAGAAGGCAGAGCTTTTCAAGATTGGCCAAATTCGCTACTCGATGGTTCTTCAACCACGCTAAAGCTAATTTGCTCCTCGAGGGGGCGGTCATTGAATTCAAAAGGTCATGGAGTAAGGTGGAAGCGTCCTTCTCTTGTCGCAGTTGTTCAAACACAAGATCCCTACATGCTTTCTTGGCGGCCTCCGGCCGATCCTGAAGAATCTGCCGCCGCCACTCTCTAGAAGTGCCGGGCGATTGCTGAAATTTCCTCTCATCAACCTCGCATCGCGTGTAAGTTCCCAGGATGGAATGACACTCCGGCCGCGAGATGGCTATTTCAATGAATCGCGCAAACATGTCAGCCTCTTCTCTTGCGCCGGAAAGCAGGCATCGCCCTAACGCCTCGTACTTTCGAAGCATCTCCTGGGGAAATGGCATTGCGGTATCGAAGCTATCGAATTCCACGAACAGACGTTCGGCCATCATCCGCAGAGTTATGGCCCCGCTGGTAGCGTGATTAAGGACGTTTACGACTGAGGGCCCATACCCCAACTCATCCATATTGCGGATGGCTAGATCGACGAGCTTAATTACGAAACTAGGTCTGCTTGAAAGGCTTTTGCTAAGGCGAACACCTCCACTGCCAGAAATCCGCAACCGCTCGTAGAAACTAATCAACAGGACCATCAGCCGGCGGATTGAAAGGATATCATCTTCAGGAATCTCCTCACAGAGTCGCTCGACCATCCGTTCGATGCACATGACTACATCGAAATTGGTTTGGTACTCGTGGGGGCCAATAGGATGCCGCCGTTGCTCCTCATATCCATCCAGAATTTCAAAAAGGTGTCGGGTACCGATAAGGACATGGCTAAATGGCCACAAGTCACCGCCAAAGTGCTTATTAGATTGCGCGTCGGTGTCGCTCAAAATCTTTATTACGTCCGTCGGCCCAAAAGGGCGACCATACAGCCCGGCTACCATTGAAGCCCTTAGGCGAATTGCTTCGACCTCACGGGAAATCGCGGTTTGGTACAAGTGCGCCGCCGCCGATTCTCCCTCCGACCCATAGTTCAAAAGTGACTTAAACGCAAGTTCACGGTTCAGCGATGAAGCCCCGAGATCTCCCAGAATGCCTTCGAGTAGAGGACGATACACAGTTAGCGGCTCACCCGCCGCGATTGCCCGGAGCGCAAGGTGCTTCAATGCTTGAGTCTCGCCCGGCGATTTAAGAATTGCCAAAAGTTCTTTCGCCGTTTCGGGACCTGAAATTGCTGCCAAGCCGTAGTTGGGAAGCGCCCTATTCAGGACCCACACATTCTCGCTCGCCGCGGCTCGTAAAGATTTGATCAAGGAGATCTTCAGCGACGGCTTCAGGGACGCCGCATCCCCATACGTCAATACGCCTATTGGGTCGTGTGAGATAACTGCACCAGCCTCTCCGGGCAAGAAAATCGGAAGCCATGCGTGCAAACCTCTTAGACTTGAACTCGGATAGGAATCAACGCCTAGGAGCGCCTGAACCCTGGAAAGCGGAAGGCCGTTAGCCACCTGTCTTCCTAACCAGCGTGCTCCGAGATATTCTGCAATTGTGCGGTGGGTGTAGGTAGCTATCTCTGGATGAGGAGAGACGAATGCCGCTCGGGTGAGTGCGGTGAGCGTCGCGTCTATATTCGCATGCGGCACAGACTGATAGGTCGGCGCGTCGTCGGTGGGATCGCCAGTGCGCCGGATGCCATTGACATCAGAGATCAGAAGTGCCGCGCAGATTGCCCCAGCTGCGTCGAGCAGAGTTTCCGCGCTGAAATGGCCCAATGAAGAATTGCGAAGTATCTCCTTTCGCTCGGTCAATTGCATTTTGTTCCATTGCTCATATAGATCGAGTTTCGTTTTTGGCCAACCAGACTTGGCAACGACGTCCACCAGCATCAAAAGGTTCTGCGGATTGGAAACAATCCACTCCATGTGCCTGTTGGCGGCTTCCTTCAAGAAGTCTTGCGGCGCTACCGTGCCCTTTGCAGCCAGGATCTCTAACGCCTCATCTCGATTAAGCGGTTCCAACCCCAGGACGACTACGTCCGACCCGTAAGCCTTAAAGAGTTCGAGATCTGAGGGCCCAAGCCAATCGGCGAATCGGCATGACAGTCGAAAACGGGGCTTTCCGATCGTATGGAGAATCTGCACGAATTGGATCTCAGGGTTCGAACCGCCGCCACTCTGTCGCGGCCTATACTCATCCAAACCATCCAGGTAGACAGTTTTGCCTTGAATGTCTCCGTTGCAGGCAACAAATTGCCGGACGGTGTAAAGTTGAGCCTGTTCGCACTTGGCCATCTCCTCAAAACAGTGAGACTTACCCGCTCCCGGATCGCCCAGCAGCACGATTCCTTGACAATGGAGAAACTCCCGAAGGCGGCTGGGCTCTGCGTCCTTCAAAACTGGGGAGATCTGAACAACTCTCCTATCTAAAGCTCTCATTCTGCGGCCTCCCAAGGTGGCGCTTCTAATACGTTCGTATATTGCCACGAACTATTTAAACGAAGGCGTGGGGAAAGCGCCTTTCCCTAGAGTTCGTTTGGTAATTTCCTTCGTTTCACCCTTTGCACTTTCCCGGTCCCAGTTTTTCAAAATCTTTTATCTCGCTTCAATTCAACGCCTTCGCTTTAAAATTCGTCGTCGCCCGCTCGTTCCTTCCGCCATACTCGCAATCGGAGCAGCTGATGAGCCTCGAAAATTACGACCAAACCGATGACGAGCAAACGAGCGACGACACCCGCAACGCCTCCACCGGCCCGCGTACGCCGGAAGGCAAAGCCGTCTCGTCCCAAAACGCTACCAAGCACGGCTGCCGCTCGAAAACACTCATTTTGCGGCACGAAGATCCTGCCGAATACGAAGCGCTCCACAAAAATTGGTCCGATCACTACCAACCGGAAGACCACGCTGCGGTAACGCTCGTCGGCCAGCTCATTGACAACCATTGGTTCTTGCTGCGCGCCACCAAGCGTATGGAGCAGATCGATTCTGGGATGCCCGAAGATCCATTCGAGTGGACCGCCGATCACCACAAAATGATCAACATGTTCACACGCTACAAAACGGCCGCCGAACGTGCATTTCACAAGTCTCTGCGCGCGGTTGAAACGACAATTCGCGATCGCACGCGGGCTGAGATGGATTGTCTCAAAGCCGATCTGATGCGTGCCAAGATCGAAGCGCAAATCGCCCGCAAAGCCGCTGCGGAAAGACCCGCGCCTGAGAAACCAACTCGCCCGCGCATCCCGCTTCCAGAGACTCATGCCCGAACGGCTGAAACCAGCCTCTACATCGAATCAGTTGACCGTGCCTGCGCCGTGGGTCTTCCAGAGCTGGAGTGGGTGAAGCCTCAACGTCAACTATAAACTTGGAGCCGTTGGCAGCCATCCGATCGCTGACCTCGAGAGCTATCGAGGAGACTGCGGACATACGTCTCAAACTCAAGCGCGCGATGCGAAGACGTGTGTTCCCGGAGCACCCGGTCACGTGCCCGCTCTGCCACTCTCAGTGAGACTTCGGGCGGTTGCGCCAACGTTTGCAGGGTATCCGATGCAGTGGCGGCGACAAAGATTTCAGAACCTGTACGGAAGATTGAATCCAGCCCGTGCCAAAAATCACTGATAATCGGTACCCCGCAAGCAGCCGCTTCAAACAAGCGCACGCTTGGCGAATAACCGGCTATCACCATATCGGTGCGAGTCACATTGAGAGTGAATCGCTGCGAGTTGTAAAACTGGCGATGTTTCTCAGGGGGTATATGATCGATGCGTTCGACATTTGGCGGCCACTCAATATCCGGTGGATACTGGGCGCCGGCGACGGCGAATCGGCTTTCCGGGCGTTGCATAGCAGTCTGTATGAGCAGAGCATCTAACCTGGGTTGACGATCCACGCTATAAGTGCCCAAATAACCTAGCTCCCATAGAGTGCTGTGTGTTTGCGGAAAGTATTTCGATGGATCGACCGAACAATAAAGGACACGTGCACAGGGAGAGCCAAGCTGGCGCTCTATGTGCTCCAGTGTGGGGCCGCCGGTGAAGGATAGATAGAGATCGTAATCGGGAATCAGCTCCGGCGACAGGTACGTGCAACTCCCGGCATTCAATTGCGCTAACGTGACCGGCGTATCGATGTCGTAGAAGACTTTTAGGCCCAGGGCAGTCCTCTGTACCCAATGGCCCACTGCGATGCCATCTGGCGTATACGAACCAACAACGACGACGTCGGCAGCCCGGACCGTTTCGGAGTAGCTGGATTCAAGTTCTTCGAGATTTTGGTACAGGCTCAGCTCGCAAAAATCTGAAGCCGGAAGATCCCGATTGTCGCGGTACCACGAGACATCGCGCTCGAGGAATACGATTGAGTGTCCCCGGAGACGGAGCTCTTTCAGAAGCCCTCTATAAGTTGTGGCATGTCCGTTGCCCCACGAAGAAGAGAGCGAAAGACCGCAAAATACAAGGCGAAGAGGCTCACTCACACTAGCACCTGTGTGGCAGATGGTCTCGCTCGACCTGTCAAGCCGTTAATGATCGATGAGACGTCCCGCGCCCGGCTTGTATATGTGTGATCCGCGAGCACACGCCGGCGCGCCGCATCGCCGATAGTTCGGGCGCGTTCGGCGGTCAGAGACTCGAGTATGCGAGCCACTTCGCCGCCCGAACGGGCGCGAATGACTTCTATATCAGGGAGAAGAAAAAGCTCGAGCCCTTCCCAGTCGTCTGTGA
>JBARMQ010000227.1:0-1933 GCA_049802535.1 Bryobacteraceae bacterium
CATTTACTGCGGTCGGAGACCTAGATTCTCCCGCCACATTGAGACTAGCGCCCAGGGGAACTCCCCTGTGGCACACGAGTTGGTACAACTTCGCACCTCGGCTTGGAGCGGCCTGGCTTCTTCACAACAAGCCAAATCAAGAGTTAGTTCTGCGTGCCGGCGGCGGCGCGTTCTTCGACACAGGCAACCAGTCCGCGCTGAAGGCATTCCAAAGCGTGGGCTTCACCGCAGTGACACAATCGAGTGGTGGCTCGCTGCCAGTGGCTCCATCTCAACTTGAATTCGCAGCAACCTCTGCCATGCCGTACACAAATACAACCGCATTTCTGTTTTCGCCACATCTTCAACTACCTTACAGCCTGCAATGGAACGTAGCGATTGAGAAGGCACTCGGGAAGAATCAATCCGCGACGGTCTCCTATGTAGGGGCAGAAGGGCGCAGGCTCCTCCAGGAACAACGTACCTATGTCGCGTTCTCCAATCCGACCTTTGGCGACATTTCGTATTTCCCTCAGGGCTTGACATCGAACTATCAGTCTCTCCAAATGAAATTTCAGAGGTCTGTGACGCGCGGCGTCCAGGCATTGGCGTCGTACACTTGGGCGCATTCGCTCGATTACGGATCGACCTCCCCACTCTACCCCTTGATCTACGGCAACTCTGATCTCGACATACGTCATAATTTCGAGGCGGCGCTCTCGTGGAATCTGCCAAAGCCTACTCGAAATG
Source organism: Bryobacteraceae bacterium (assembly GCA_049802535.1). GTDB lineage: Bacteria > Acidobacteriota > Terriglobia > Bryobacterales > Bryobacteraceae > Bog-105. The sequence goes on from JBARMQ010000227.1 coordinate 730, forward strand.
TCGCGGCGAAAACTATATTCGGCGGGTGGACGGTAGATGGTCGCCTTCTGGCGAGAACGGGGTTTCCCATCACCCTATTCGGCAATCTATTCTCTGATCCTGTGACCGGAGAAAGGAGCTACAACGGAGTCGATCTCATCCGCAATCGCACTCTTGATCTCTATGGCTCAGAATATCCGGGAGGGCGCATCCTCAACGGCGGCCCATCCGCAAACAAACCTGCCTTCACTGTCCCGCCCGGAACGACGCAGGGAAATGCTCCGAGAGACGCCGTGCGTGGTTTCGGTGCCGTCCAAGCGAATATCGCAGTGCAGCGGCAGTTCCCGATTTACGATCGCCTGAACCTGCAATTTCGAGCTGAGACATTTAATATCGTCAATCATCCGAACTTTGGATATGTCGATCCATTTATAACGGATGCGCTCTTTGGGCGGTCAATCGAGATGCTGAATCAGAGCTTCGGCTCGACTGGCGCTCTCTACCAGCAAGGAGGCCCTCGGTCCGTCCAGTTTGCGCTTAAACTCACCTTTTGAGGATGCTAATGACCCCTCCCTGAAAAAAATAAGCTGGAAGCGATAGAGATTTTGGCATGTTCAGGGTGGGGCAGGTGCAGGAGGAGGAACTTGACTCCTGCCGCGTGCAGCCGGCGAGCGAAGGCCGGAACCCAGGCGGATGAGGGTGCAGGGAGAAACCAGCACGGGTTCTCCCTGCCGTTTTTTGCGGGCGAAAAATGAAGGGCGGCGAATGCCGCCCCTCGATGAATGGAGAGCTATGCCGCTTTCTTTATGGCTTTCACTGCGGGCTGCGTCGCTTTCTTCGCTTTTTCCTTCGCGGCAAACTCCTGCCGTACCTTGGCGGCGATGGTATCAGTGTCCACTTTGTAGACGGCAGCAGCATCCTTGAGGACGCTGGAAGGATTGCCACGCGAGGCCGCAAGCAGGATGGTCGACTCGACCAGCAGCCGGGAGAGCGTTCCCTCGTCGGCTCGGCGGAGGAAGGCGGCGAACGTCTTTGCCATGCCTCCGTCGTCGCTCTTCTGACGGATACCGTGCTGCCGCGCCATCTTCTCCACGCGGTTCTCGTCCATGATGCCTACCAGCTTCTCAAGGATGAAAAGCAAGTCACGTTTCATGAGCCGAACCGGGACGGCGCCGCCGATGGCGGCGAGGACGCGAAGACCGGTCGCATTGGCGATGGCCTGTTC
>JBARMQ010000228.1:0-28908 GCA_049802535.1 Bryobacteraceae bacterium
CCCGTTTTGCGATCGATTTTGTAGTAGTAGACAACCAGCGGATCATATGAGCCCGGATCGTTCCCGCTGTGGCCGCGGTAGCGCTTGCCCGCGAGCAGTTCCGGCTGCCCGTCGCCATCGAGATCGACAAGTTTGAGCGCATGCACTTGCGAAAATGATTCGTCGATGGTGTGCTGCTTCCAATGCCGGTCGGCGCCGCTACCCTGCTGCTCAAGCCAATAAAGCCCATAACTGTGGCCGCGGCCAAAGATCAGGTCCATTTTCCCATCGTTGTTGACGTCATAGCCAACAATCGGGAAGCCGGTTTCGTTCAAGTTCCAGTCGGGGTGCCATTGCCATTTATCGTGGTCTGCATCTATGTTTTGGAACCAACCGTAGGGTGACATTACGTCGGCCTTGCCGTCACCGTCGATGTCGGCTATGCCGACGCCGTGGCCGTCTTGATCATGGCCTCCGAGATGATGGACTTTCGGTTCCGGGCCGGAGAAGTCAACCCAAATCAAACCAGATCGGCCGTAGTGAGCAAGGATGAGGTCTGGTTTGCCATCCCCATTGATGTCCCCCATCCAGCCGCCTTCCGTTTCAATCATGTGAGCGATGAGATGGCGCGGCCAGGGGGCGCCGAGTTTCTTGGGATTTTCATACCACCAGAGGCCGTCAGTCATCCATCCGACTGTGACTACATCGGGAGCGCCGTCGTGATTGACATCGACGGTCCACTCGCCGCAGTCAGAGACGAATTCACCGGTGATGTCGACGGTCCGATATTGGTGCCGCTTCCACTCGCCTCCGTTAGAGCCGGGGTTCTCGTACCAATACGCCCCGCTCAAGAGGTCGGGACGGCCATCGCCGTTCATGTCGAGCACGGTGATTCCTTCAGCGTGATCGGTCCCGACACGATGAACAAAATAGGTGTCCTGAGGGATGTCGCCGGGCGCATTGCCGCGCGTGTGATTGAGTTCAGCTCGAACGGCGACAAGGGCCACTATGCCGAACAGTATCGAAGCAGACAAAGCTTTTTTCATACGAGTTCACGACAAACTGAAACTATGCTTTTTGTTGAGGCGGCATCCAGACGCCATTACCGCGTAATGCAAAATTCGCGACATGACCAGCGCGCGCAGCCGCAACGCCGACTTCAACAGGCGCATTGGGGGTGTTTCGCGACTGAACGCACTCAAGAAAGTTCCGCATATGGTCGATGGTGCCATCGTGCGTTGACTTAGCCTCGAGCACGGCGACATCCGGTTCATACGACTCGCTATAGGCCGGGAGTTCATCGTAGACGGCAAAGCCTCGGCGATGGAGACGCATGGCGGCCTTGGTGCCTCGGAACATAAGACCGCCGCCTTCGATATAACCCAGCAGCGTGCTGTCGAACTCGACTAGGACGCTGGGATAAAGGAGCGCCGCACTCATAGTGTCGGGCGTTTGGCGCTCAGGAAGCAGGAACTTGGATCCACAGGCGGTCGCGCGGGTGGGCATGTCATTGCCAGTGAACCATTGGGCTACATCTACCCAGTGGACGAAGAGGTCCGTCATCGCTCCACCACCAAAGTCCCAATACCAGCGCCAGTGTGCGTATTGGTCATGGTTAAAGGGGCGATAGGGGGCTGTGCCAAGAAAACGCCGCCAATCGAGTTTCGAGGTATCGATAGGTGGACCGGACTGCTGGTTGGCGAAGTGGTTCTGATACCAGTAGGTACGAACGAAGGTGATCTTTCCCAGCACGCCGCCATCGATAAGCGCTTTGGCGTTACGGTAATGTTCCCAACTGCGCTGCTGCGTGCCGGTTTGCACGATGCGTTTCGATTCCTGAACAGCGGCGATCAACGGCGGCCCTTCTTCAATTCTGTGAGTGACAGGCTTTTCACAGTAGACATCCTTGCCGGCGCGTACCGCGGCGAGAATCAGGGGTACGTGCCAGTGGTCGGGCGCACCGATCACTACGGCATCGATATCTTTCCGCTCCAATAGATCTTCGGAATGAACGTAATCGTTGGCGTCAGGCGCGAATTTCGCTTTTGCCTCCAGCCGATGCGGTTCATAGACGTCGCAGACAGCGACGATGTCGTTTGAGCCAATTTTATTTAGAAGGCTGAGCAAATATTGGCAACGCTGGCCAGTGCCAATGGCTCCGATGCGAAGACGGTCGTTCGCGCCCAATATGCGATTGTAGGAGGCCGCAGCGGTTGCGACCGCACCCATAAAGATTCTTCTATTCAGATGCGAGGGCGCCTGCGGCATGCGATTCTACGTGCTCCTTTTGGTGGTTCGGAAAGTCTGGGACTGATCATACACCCTAAACGGCTTTGAAGAACCCGCGCAAGATGGGCACGGAATCAAGCATGCCACCCGGAGCAATAGCGTTCCTGCTCGCCTGCTCGCACGCAGCCGTGCCCGTTTGCCGACATGGAACGGTTTCACCTGAACGGTTTCACTAGAACGTTGCATAGGACGCTCTGCATCGGATAGGCTCACATCGTGTACCAGCTACCAAGATGATGGGTTAGCTATCGAGAGTTTCCTACCAGATGTGGAAGGGAGCATACAGCAAGCGGCCTGGGACAGCAGAGGCGGCAGGTCCAGAACCGCTGCGGGTAGCCCCGAACGACCATGAGTCGGGAAACGACCTCCGTCAACTCTGAGGCAGGCAATACCGACCGGACCGAGAGTGTGGGCAGCAGTAGCACACCGTGCGAGCGGACACGACGCCTCGCGATCATCGGCGCGGGCCTCGGCGGTCTTATCCCAGCCCGGGTGCTCCCTGTGCATGGCATCGGCGCCGTCGTCTTCGAAGGTGAGGCTTCGCCGGACGCACGCACTCAGGGCGGCACGCTCGACATCCATTTGGCGTCGGGGCAACACCCGGCCGGTGCGATCCGCCATCCGCAGATCCTCGCCCTCCGGCCGGACGAGCGCATGGAACTCCGCGTCCAGTCCGGCTTTGTGCAGGGCCAGCGTATGTGCCGGGGTGGGCGGTTCGCCCAGAGTGAACCGCTCGCGCGAGGCGATGCCGATCGATCGTAAGGAGCGACCCAATGATTGGCAAGGTTTTCGAGCTGAGTGTCTTTTAGGCGCCAGTCTGGCCGGTCAAAGAAATATGCCCAAGCCGAGCCGCCGTTGCTCGATGGACATTCGGAGATGGAGGCGCGCAAGAATCGGATTTGAATGGAGGACCGGTATCACTTGGACGTCGCCCGCGAATGGCTTGTCTGGCTTTAGGAAGCGCGGGGTCAGGCTGGTTACGACGAGCGTCTTGCGAAGAACTATCGGACGACCATGGACGTAAATGACTCGACACGTACGGCAGGCGAGGCGGGGCGGTAGAATAAAGGTAAGCGAGTTCACTAGCCTACAACGGAATATTTGTGCCATTTATTGAGAGTGAGCGTCGTCGTGAAGAAGAAATCGACGCACAGAGAATTCTGCGCGACGATACACGGCGGGTGGCAGGCAAGATTGCCGTTTTCCAATATCTCGCCGTTGGCGTCTTCATATTTTTGATTGCGGGTTTCTGGAAGCTACAGGTTCAGAATTCCGATGTGTACGTGGAAGCGGCGGCTCGCAATCGTATTAAGAGCACACCGATTCTCGCTCCGCGCGGCAAACTGCTCGACCGCGATGGCCGGGTGATTGTCGACAATAAGGCTTCCTATTCTCTGTTGCTCGATCGCGACCAAATCAAATGGGAACATTTGCCCGCAATCGCCGAGGCGTTGCATCTAGACTATGGCGATCTTGCGAACAGGATCCGGCATATGGGCAACCAGCCGCAGATACGGATCAAAGAGAACCTAACGCGGGACGATATTGCGTTCGTTAAGTCTCATCAAGATGCCAGCGCCTACCCCGAGATGGAAGTGATTACGGCCTTTCGGCGACAATATCCGCAAGATGGATTTGCGGCGCACGTTACCGGTTATGTAGGTGAAATCAGCGAGGCGGAACTAAATTCGCCAACGTTTATCAACTACCACCAAGGGGACATCATCGGCAAGGACGGCCTGGAACGGGAATATGACGCGCAATTGCGAGGCGTCGATGGCGAGTCGCGCGTGTGGGTGGACAACATGGGCCGCGAACGCAACATGGAATCGCCGAAGGAGGCGGTGCCGGGTAAGGATCTGCGGCTGACGATCGATCTGGATTTACAGGCGGTCGCGGAACTTGCGATGGAGGGTAAGCGGGGCGCCGTAGTCGCGATGGATCCGCGCAATGGAGAGATTCTGGCGATGGTGAGCCGTCCGACATTTGACCCGAATAAGTTTACGGGGCGCATCAGTAAAGCGGACTGGCAGGAGATTTCGGGCGACGCCTATCACCCATTGATGAATCGAGCCACGCAGGCGCAACTTGCGCCCGGATCGACATTCAAGCCGTTGATGGCAATTGCGGGGTTGGAGAGCGGCGTTATCGATGCAGACACCCATTTCCACTGCCCTGGCGGCGCTGTCTTTTATGGACACTATTTCGCGTGCCATTTGAAGGGCGGACACGGAGATATTCAGTTGCATCGCGCCATTTCGCAATCCTGCGACGTTTACTTTTACAACGTGGGCAATCGATTGGGAATCGATCGCATTGCAAAATATGCGGAACTGGCGGGCGTGGGACATAAGACGGGAATCGATTTGCCGAATGAGACGCAGGGAACGATGCCGTCTACCCGTTGGAAAATGCGCCTTTCACGACAGAAATGGTACGCGGGCGAGACTATTTCGGTCGCGATCGGGCAAGGCGCGGTGACCGTTTCACCTTTGCAGATTGCTAGCGCGTTGGGCGGGTTAGGCGTAGGCGGAAAGTGGTATCAACCGCACTTGGTGGCCGGTACGGCCCCGGTATTGCTGCGAGAAGGACACTTCGATCCGGAGCATCTGCAAGAGGTGATTTCGGGCATGTATGCGGTGGTAAACGAAGGGGGCACGGGACGAGCGGCAGCGTTGCCAGGTATCAAAATTTGCGGTAAGACGGGGACGGCTCAGTTGGCGGCGACCGAAAAAGTGAAGGCCGAAAAAGGCAACAGCAGTTTTAACAATAACGCGTGGTTTGTTGGGTTCGGGCCTATGGAGTCGCCTGAAATTGTGGTGGCAGCGCTGTATGAGAACGGCGTTGAAAGTTATAACGCTGTTCCGATCGTCCGGGACGTGTTGAAGGCTTACTTCGATAAGAAGGCGCGTGGCGCAAAGGAATTGAGCGTGCAGGAGCGGCTACCGAAGGCGCCGATACTATTCGGTTCTCTGCCCAACGTCATGAGCATGGTTAGCGTACCGGCCCAGGGCGGTCTGCAGTAACCGATGAGCGTCTATCGGTCCATCCGGGACCTGGACTGGCCCCTGGTCATCATTACGCTGGCGCTTTGCACGCTAGGCACCCTGCAAATCTATAGCGCAACTACCGGTACGAAATGGCACGACGCCTGGTGGAAGCAAATCATTTGGGTGGGCACTGGATTGGTGATGATGTGGGTGATGGCGCAGGTGGACTATCACGTGCTACTGAGCCGCATCTTCGTGCTTTATGCGATCTCTATCGTTTTCTTACTGGTGACGGCGGTTGTCGGGGACAAGATTTTCGGGTCGACCCGATGGATCCGAACGCCTGGCGGATTCACGTTCCAGCCGTCGGAGTTTGTGAAGATCGTGTTAGTGCTGCTAATGGCGCGGTACTTGGGCGATCTCAAGAACGAAGAGCTGGATTGGAAAGACCTTGCAAAGCTAACCGGCTTCGTTGCAGTGCCGATGTTGCTGGTGATGAAACAGCCGGATTTAGGAACGGCGCTAACATATCTGCCCATATTGGTGGCGGGTATTCTGATGGCCGGTTTGCGTTGGAAATACCTGCTGGTGATAGCTGGTTTACTCTTGGCTATATTGCCGATTGGGTATCATTTTCTTAAGCCTTACCAGAAAGATCGGCTGGTCAGCTTCATAGACCCCGACCGGGATCCGAAGGGTGTGGGTTTTCAGGTGATTCAATCGAGAATTGCGGTGGGTAACGGTGGGATGTGGGGACAAGGTGTTCAAAAGAGCACGCAGACCCATTTAGGATTTCTGCCCGTTCCGCAGACAGATTTTATCTTCTCCTCGTTCGCAGAAGAACACGGTTTTGTTGGGGTGGTGGTTGCGCTGGTCTTATATTTCCTTTTGATCATGCAGGTGATCCAAAATGCGCAGACAGCACCCGATAGCGCCGGAATCTACATTTGCGTAGGAGTCGGCGCTCTACTGTTGTTTCACGTATTGGTGAACGTAGGCATGGTGGTGGGCCGTATGCCCATTACCGGTATTCCACTTCCGCTGATGAGTTCGGGAGGTTCGAATACCTGGTCGGTATTTTTGCTGCTGGGCTTAGTGAATAGCGTCCGGCTGCGTAGGTTTGTGAATTGAGACGACGGCCGTGAGACGACGGTCCGTTTGATAAATGTAGGGTCGATTGAGCGGGACAGAGAGTTTCGGATTGCCAGACAGATTTCACAGGTTTGAAGCGCGAGGGCCATGGCGGTCCGGCGCGCCAGTAATTATGTGGAGTTATCGGGAACGTGGATGTTTTTCGAGCGTGTCTCCAGACGCGTTTCCGGCCAAAAATTTTGCGTTTTGCCGCGGTATTGGGCGGCCAGACATCGGAGCAAACCGGGATTTTTAGAACTCTCATCGTCGATCCGTGATAGGCGGTGGATGAATGAGTAAAGAATTGGTGATTGGATCGAATCGCCACGAGACGAAAGTAGCCGTCCTCGAGGAAGATCAGCTGGTTGAAGTATATTTCCAGCGGGCAAACGAATACTCGCTTGCCGGAAGTATACATAAGGGCCGCGTCACGCGAGTGCTTCCCGGAATGCAATCCGCATTCGTCGATTTGGGACTCGAGCGCGACACGTTTTTATATGTGTCGGATTTCTTCGAAGAAAACGAAGATATCGACCCGTTGGTAGACGATCGGCCGCCTGGGCAGGAGAATCGACAAGACAACCGAAATGACCGCCGGGATCGTGGCCCCGTCCGGGAGATAGCGCGGCCGGCGATAGCGAACATCGAAATCATCGAAGTGTCGAGCAGTGGGGCGGAGCCGCCGGCTGAGGCTGTCGTGGCGGAAGGCGCCACGTCGAGCGCAGAACGCGCGCCTCTGCCAGATGCGCGGGCGAATCGTCCCAGTGGCGAGTTACGAGGGGAACAGCGCGGAGAGCCGCGAATGGAACAGCGTGGAGACGGGCGCAGCGAACCACGTGGGGAGCCGCGGGGGGACTTGGGACCTGGCGGGGACCGGGATCGGAGAGGCCGCCGCTCGCGACGCCGAACACGAGGGCGAGGCTTCCCCGACACCAAGTACGCCCAACCAAGCTCAGGGCAACAGAGCCCCGTCTTGCAGAGACCGGAAGAAGAGGAAGAGATCGGCGAGCCGGCCAGGGACGTGATTATACTGCCTGGCGAGTCGTTGGCCAAGTATCGGAATGCTCCGCCGATTATGTCGGCTGCCAGTCCCAAAGATGCGGAGAGAGAAAGCGAACCTGAGAGAGAAAGCGAACCTGAGAGCGAAAGCGAATCGATTGAGGCCGAAGAGGATTTGGAATCGCAAATGGAGGAGATCGAACTTAGTGACGCAGTCTTTGTCCATCATCCAGACCCCGAACTGACACCGGAGCCTGCAATCGAAGAAGCGCTGGAGGATGCGCTTGGCATTAAGCCTGATGTTCCAGAGTTACCCACCTCTGACGTCGAGCGGCCGGTGGAGGACTTGAACGTACCTTCGACCGGGCCCGAAATCGACGACCCGGAGTTGCCGGCCTCGGTGCAGCACAGCATGCCGCCAGCGCTGTTCTTGGTGAGGGACGAACCTGAGCGCTTGGTGATCGAGACCGCGGGAAGTGAGTTAGAGCCGATTGCCGAACCGCTTACGCACGATTTGCCGCCGGTTATGACGCCGGTGGATTTTGAAGCAGAGGAGTTGCTGGAAATCCGCGAGGAGCTGGAGCATCCGGAGCCTGAAGAGTTTGAGGAAGTTGAGACGGAGCAACCGCTAGCCGCTGGGGAGGCGTCACCGGAATCGCCAGAAGGCGGCCTAGCCGGACCGCAGATAGCCACAGTGCGCGACGATGGCCGATTCATGCATCGGAGTTCGCGCCGGATGCGGCGGCGGCGTGGCGGGAATCGGCCACAAAATGGGCCAATCGATGCGGTTGCGCCCTCGATAAGCGGGGCCGCTCCGGCGTTGGCCAAGCCCGAGCTTCGGACCGATCCAAGCAGCGAAACGCGTGCGGCGCCGCGTGAAGAACGGTCGAGCAATCAGCCGGACCGGGTATTGCCGTCTATTACGGACCTGCTGAAGCCAGGGCAAGAGATTATCGTCCAGATCGCCAAGGAACCCCTTGGACAAAAGGGCGCCCGCATCACTTCTCATCTGGCTCTTCCTGGGCGCTACGTCGTGTTTATGCCGAGCGTGAATCATCTCGGTGTTTCCAGAAAGGTGGCCAGTGACGAAGAACGGCATCGCCTGAAGCGCATTTTGCAGGCCCATCGGGTAGGCACGACGGGCGGTTTTATCGTCCGGACCGCTGGGGAAGGCGTCCCAGAAGACGAGATCGCCGCGGACATGAATTTTCTCTATAATCTCTGGCTGGACATCCGGCAAAAGGCAGAGAAGAAGCCAGCCCCTGCGTTGCTGCATTACGACCTCGATATCGTTCAACGCATTTTGCGCGACCAGGTGACGGACGAATTCAAGGCGATCTGGGTCGATAGCGAAGAGATGTATGAGAGCGTTCTTCGCTTCATACAAAGGTTCCAACCGGCTTTGGTGGGGCGCGTCAAGATGTATACGCGGCCAGCGCCAATCTTCGACGCCTTTAACATTACGCAGGAGTTGGAGAAAGCGCTCCGGCCCAAGGTGTGGCTGAAGTCTGGTGGCTATATCGTCATTAACCAGACCGAAGCCCTGGTGGCGATCGATATTAACACGGGCAAATACGTTGGCAAGTCGAACCGCCTGGAAGACACTATCGTGAAGACCAACGTGGAGGCGGTGAAGGAGATTGTGCGACAGATCCGATTGCGTGATCTGGGCGGCATTATCGTAGTCGACTTCATCGACATGGACGAGCGTAAGAATCGCCAGAAAGTGATGCAGGCGCTTGAGGAAGCCATGCGGGCGGACAAGGCGCCAAACAAAATTCTGCAGTTTAATGATTTTGGTCTGGTGGCGATTACGCGCAAGCGCGTCAAGCAAAGCTTGGAGCGGACGCTGTGCTCGCCGTGTCCCTATTGCGAAGGCGCCGGATATGTTAAGAGCGTGCAGACGGTGGTGACGGAGATTCTGGTGGAGGCGCAAAAGATCGCGCGCGCCATTGAAGGCAAGGATGTGGTTCTGCGCGTTCACCCAGATGTGGCGAAGGTTTTGAAGGCCAACAGCAATCAATTCTTGGAGGAATTGGAAGAGATCCTGAAACGGCCCGTGCTGGTGACTGGCGATCCAAGCCTGCACCACGAGAAGTTTGATTTAGGCTAATGTGGGGCGATGTTAGACTGAAGGCGGCTCAGCGTGTCTAAGCTCCGTTTCTGAGTCTTCCGGAACACCCACACCCAATAGCTGTATTAGTCAGGAGAGATGGCCGAGTGGTTGAAGGCGCACGCTTGGAAAGCGTGTTTAGGGGAAACTCTAACGTGGGTTCGAATCCCACTCTCTCCGCCAGCCCGCCACGGCGCTCACGAAGTGGCTAAATGAACGCAGACTGAGCTCGCCGCCAATTGTGCTGGACACGAAGGCTCTCAGAGCCAAATCGAATGCCCATTAGAGTCCGATCCCTTCCAAGACTTCCTCAAGGGCTTCTTCCAACTCATTCAGCAGTTTAGTGGCCTCCTGATCGGTCAAGGCCTTGATGATGCGAGCGGTCTGAAGGTCCAAATTGCCCGTGGGGTTGCCGGGCGAGCGGCCGCCCGCCATGAAATGCTCTTGTAGCATGTTTACGGCCCAAAACGTTCGCTCGTTATAAACGCCGGTGACTGGCCCCACAAAGTAACCAATGTAAGCAAGATCCTGTTGCAGTTCTTTGACCGGCGTGCCCGGAACGGTGATCTTACCGGCGTGGTCTTTGCGAACAACACCGCCAAACTTGTGAGCCGCATCGCTATCGTGCAGGTGCAAGGATCCGGCCGCCACAACATTGAAAAAGCCGCCGTAGGCTTTGGTGAGATTGAATGGCGTGCCGGATTGAATGAGCCCAAAGCCTCGGGCCTCCAAACGCGTCCACTCGAACTTTGAACCCGGGTCCCCGGACTTCCTGCCGAGGTGAGACGTAATGCCCACATCGCTATGGCCGATGATGTTCCAGTTGTCGATGGTGTCGAATTTTGCTGTCAGGCGATCGAGAAGGCCGAGCAGCGACGCGTAGATGGCCTCGGAATAGGGCTCGGAGGTATTGACGATCTCAATGCCAATGGAATGTCCGTTGACTTGTGACTCGCCATTCCAGTTCGCCGCACCGGCATGCTGAGCGGCCAAAGACTCTTGAACAAACTTTATGATCTGTCCGTCGGTATCGATCATGTAGTGAGGCGATTTCTCACTGAGAAATGTTTGAATGGAGGAGCTGGTCGATGAGGCTGTGTGATGAACGATGATCATATCGATCGACCCGGGCCTTGGCTTGTTGGCGGGCGATTTCATCCAGATGGGCTGTAAGGTGATTTTTAGGACTTTTCCGTCGGTGGATTTCGTTGCTGTCCCGTCCAGGTTATTCGCGGTGGTTGCCGACACGATCAACCCAGCTCGTATCGTAACGTCTACAGAAAGGGGCCGGAAGAGACGGGTTGCCGTTGTGCCTGCGGCAGTATCGGGGCCAACAGGAAGTGTGCTGGCGCCCGCGGGCTGAATCGTTAAGGCGTAACGCCCGTCTGTCCAGCCGGTGGAATTAAACTCCGCGTGCCCCGCATTGTTTGTATTTTTTGAGACGGCGGACGCCGCTGGCGCTCCGCTCAGTAGAAATTTGATGGGACACGCAGCCACTGCTTCGGTGTGAATCAGGCGATTATTCACTTTGACCGTTATTTTTGTCATGTGATCAATCCAATCCCTCGCTCGTCGGCGAGTTTGTTCTACATCGTCCAGGTATCGTGGATGACACCACACAAGAACCACCGTCCATCGCGCTTTTCGAACGCAAGACGGAGGGCGGCCCAATCGTTTCCATTTGCTGTTGACGCGGGAAAGTAGTACTCCACCAGGACCGCGTCCGGATAGATTTCCCAAAAATTGTTCCGATCAGTCGACTTTGCCGCGAATTCGTTGAAGCGAATCACGGGCGCGCGCGCAAAATCGCGATCATAGATGAATTTCCCGTAGTACCCGGCGAAATTCAGATTGATCGGTTCGCCGGAGGCATCCGAGTTTCCCCAGACGCGTTTTCGATCGTCCCCAAGTCCGGCGCGAACTTCACGCGCAGACAGAACCGGATCTAAGTCAGTATCGATGGTGGGGAACGGCGAGAAGCGAACTCCCTTCACCGGATCTACATACGTTGCGAGGAGGTCCATATTCTTGGACTGGATGGCATCGATCACCAAGCTCGCTTGTTTCTGAATGGTCTGTTTGGCTTGCTGGGGTGAGAGGCGCGCAACGGAAGAATCGCCGGGCTCCCGGCCTCGCAATTGTTGGAGGACCACGGCGAGAAAGCCGATCACAAAGAAGAGTATCGTCAAACGACGCATAGCTGCCATACGAGCTACATACTAGTGCAGTTCGAACGCTTACCGTTTCAGACTGGCCGCAATACTGACCAGGTATTGTCTACGCGTAGCCCCGGCGCAGCATCTGAGCGGTAGTGATGGCTTGGCCGAGGTGGCGTTGTGTGTGTTCGGAGAGGTGGACGATGAGGCCGATCACAGTCGTTGGGAGGTGAAGGCGGCCAACGAAGCGGGGTTGATCAGCGCTCGACGGGTCCAGTTGGGACAGGATCGACTCAGCGGCGCGGAGACTCGCATCGATGTTATTCAACAGCTCCGGAAGATCCGCGCTGGGTTCGGATTCGTGATGAAGATCGTGTAATTGTACGCTCGTGAGTTGCGATCCCGCGAGGTAAGTCGCTAACCGGTTAACACTGCCGGCGATGTGTCTTAGATGAAATCCCAGTGATGGCGCGGGCGGAAAGGTTTTCCAGATTTGCTGAAAGGTGAGTCCGGAGGTGAAGCGAGAGAGGTCCTCGCGCACCTGGGCGAAACTGAGAAATACTGGCGCGACCAGAGGGTGGACACCGGGCAGTGGTCCCCGTAGCCATGGTTCGGGCTGCTGTTGCAGCGGTCGTTCAGCTGGATGTTCTGGAACGGCCATTGACGCCTCAGCAATTTAACGGAAGACACCAGTATGGCCGAGAGAATAGCGACCCGGCTGAGGGTAGATGCATAGTCCGTGCGGGCCTTTGCCCACGGGAATACGAGCCTTGAGCTTGCCAGTCGTCGTATCGAAGACGTACACTTCGCTGTGATATCTGCCAGAGAGCCACAGTTCCTTGCCATCGGCAGAGACTCCGCCCATATCGGGGCTGGCGCCGCCGGGGATAGGCCAGTTGGCAACGACCTTATTATTGGAGAAGTCGATCAAGGACACCGATCCTTTGTTCTGTGGCCCAGGTCCGGTGCCGCGATTCGAAACGTAGAGAAAACGGGAATCACGGCTGGCGTAGAGACCATGTGCACCGACGCCGGTCGGTATGAAACCGGTTTCCTTGAACGATGCACCATCGATGACGTGAACTCCGTTCGATTCCATGTCCGCGATATAGAAGGTGCGGCCGTCGGGCGAAGCTTTGCAGTCCTGCGGCATGGGAATACGCGGACGGCCTTCGTGGGGTAACAGCAGATGTGCCAAGACCTTCTGTTTGGCAGTATCGACCTTGATGAGCTCGCCTGAGAACTCACATGTGGCGATAAAATAGCGGCCGTCGGTGGAGAAATCGACGTGATTGACCCCGGCGCAAGCGACTGGGACGCGATTAACGACCTCCATTGAGTGCGCATCGCGAAAATCGATACGTTTTTCGCGTTCAGCCATGATCATGGCGTATTTGCCATCGGGCGTGAAGTACATGTTGTACGGGTCGTCAACATGAACGGAGCGGCCGTGTTTGCCTGTAGCAGGATCTATGTAGGTGAGCTGGTCCTGGTGGTCTTGCGCGACCCAGAGACTCTTGAGATCCCAGGAAGGCACGACATGCTGCGGCTCCCGGCCTACCGGAAAGGTCTCGATGACCTTATAAGTAGTGGGATCAATCACACTGACTGTGTTGCTGACCGAATTGGGCACATAGACGCGAGAAGGAAAATTCTTGACTACAGGGCTGAGCATTCCCGGACGGTCAGCCGAGTAAATATCGTTAGGATCGAGAATTGGCGGCATGCCCGGGAGCGGATTTAATGTGGTGGCGTTAAGGTGAACAGCAAACTGGAGGAAACCTATTACCAACGCGAGCGCGGCGCTGGTCTGAAGACGGCGCGAAAGGGAAACGTGCATAGCTTACTTCTGTAGAGTAGCGTGGGCGCGGGAAAAATCGGAAGCCTAAAATTCACCAACGCAGCCGATCTAAAGTCAAGTACAATTTTAGATAGAAATGTTGCGGACCAGCGAGAGCGAAACGGAGATCCTGCTTGGCAATAAGCAGCTTCTCGGCATCTTTTTTGTGATTGCCGTCTTGCTTGGGATCGCATTCACTGGCGGCTATATGGTCGGCCGCGGCTCAGGGGACAAAAAGGCTGCTGCCGTAATTCTTCCGGCTGGGCCAACAACACCAGTCACTCGAAATCCGCCAGCCGGCGAGACACACTCGGTGGGCGCGGCGCCGAACCCGGATGAGTCGCAACCGGTGGGCGCAGCGGATCAACCGGTCGACATTCCGGCGACAGGCAAGGGCGTTGCCTCAACCGAAGATGCGCCCTTAGGCTCTCCCAGACGGAAAGAACATGAAGCCAAGACTGAAGCCAGAGAACAGGAGCCAGTTCCTGTTAACACCGACTCTGGAGCGGCATGGGCGCCCGAACCTGGCCAGACGTTCTTACAAGTAGCCGCAACAACACGCGACGAAGCCGAGGCGGTGGCAGACGTGCTGCAAAAGAAGGGCTTTCGCGCACACGCTGTGCCTAAGCCAGGGAATCCGAAGCTGTATCGCATTCTGATTGGACCGGTGCGGGATGCTGGAGATCTTTCAAACACTCGCGAGGCGTTGCGCGATAAGGCCGGGTTTCGCGAAGTGATCGTTCAGAAATATTAATCGGCGTTTTTGGATATTAGAAGAATTGCGCAGCCACTAACTGCTGGGCCAGATCGGGAATTTCGATTAACGTGCGAGTTCCCTGTCCCGGCGAACTCTCGACGTTCATCTTGTAGTCCGGTCCGAACAAGACACGCAGACGTTCGTTCACATTGCTGACGCCGATTCCTTGTTCAAATAGAGTAGCCAACTTACGCTCTTCCATTCCAACGCCGTCGTCTTCGACCAGAATGCGCAGATGCCCGTTTTCGATCCAAGTGCGCAGGCGAATCATGCCGCCTTCTACCTTGTTTGACAAACCGTGGCGAATGCTGTTCTCGATGATCGGCTGCAGAACCATACTGGGGACCAAACGGTCGAGCGTATCGGGATCAATATCCTTGTGGAATCGCAGCTTTTCCCCAAACCTGACCATTTCAATCGCCAGGTAGTCGTCGATGAAGGAGATCTCTTCGCGCAACGCGGAAAAGTTTTCGGTTTTGCGGAGCAGGCGCCGGAGGATATTGGAAAGTTTGTAGATTGTGCTGCGCGCCTGGTCGGGGTTGATGCGGATCAGTGTTGCGATTGAGCTTAAGGTGTTGAACAGGAAGTGTGGATTGATCTGATTTGTGAGGGCGGCTAAGCGCGCTTCGGTAAGATGCACGCGCTGCGCTTCCAGCTGTTTTTCAGTACGGAAACTGCTCCAGATGCGGATTGGCAACGCGGTCGCAAACAGGGTGGTTGCGGCGAGTAAGACAAAATCCCACGGCCCTGCAGCCTTGACTTCGAGAATTAGGAACGTGCCGTGTTCTTTAAAAATGCGCTTGGTGCCCCAGCGCAAAAGCTCCGCCACAACCACGAGAGCGTTGCACACCACGTTGAAGGCGGCGCGCTCCACGACCCTGCGCTGAATATTTTTGGGGTTACGTTTGAGGACTTGGCGGATCAGGCGATAGAGATTGAGATCGATAAACGGCGAAAAGGACCAAACGTCTTCCGGGCGCGGGGCGAGGTCGCGCATTAAGCCGCCGAGGATGCCAGCGGCGGCGAAGAGCGGCATGGACATGTAGTTGTGAGCAAACATGTCGGGAATGCAAACACTGAGTCCGGTAATAAGTCCGGTGACATAACCGCCGAGGAGTCCGGCGATGATGGAGCCTTCCATGGCAAGTTCGATCGCCTGATATTGGTGGCTCACGATTCGCACTTCCGCAGTAGCGCCAAAGACGATCGCCAAGATGAACGCCAACTGAACGCGTTGCTGAATGTTGCGGTCATCGGCGAGGAGGAGGCGCTGAATGCGGCCAAATCGCATGAGAATGCTGGCAATGGAGGCCGCAGCGGCCACCTTGATCAGCAACGCGGCGATTTGTGCTTCTCCCAGCATGCTGTCGTTTGATTTTGTTGACGCTACCCAGTGATAAGGCGGCGGAGCTTACGGCTTCTATAATAAAGGCACAAAGGATTACTTGGCCGATTTCACCTTAAACAAAGTAGCCGAAGCCGACTTTCCCAGCCGCTTCGGCCATTTCCGCATTTATGGTTTCGATGGCGTCACGTCGGCAGGCACAGAGGAGGCAGTCGTCCTCAAGATGGGTGACCTTTCACCCGAAATGGGACCGCCTCTGGTGCGGATCCACTCGGAGTGTCTCACAGGGGACGTTTTTCATAGCCTGCGTTGCGATTGCCGGTCTCAATTGGAGATGGCGTTAGACCAGATAGTGGCCGAAGGGCGAGGACTTTTGATTTATGAGCATCAGGAAGGCCGCGGGATTGGACTGCTCAATAAGCTGCGGGCTTATGAGCTGCAGGATAACGGATTAGACACGGTAGAGGCCAACGAAAAACTTGGATTCAAGGCCGACCTGCGCGATTATGCGCTGCCAGCGGCTATCGTTGCTTATTTTCGCCTGAAGGCGGTGCGTCTATTGTCCAATAACCCGGATAAGGTTTCGGCGCTGGAGAAGGCAGGTATCTCAGTGGTGGAACGTACGCCACTTATCATAGCCCCCGAAGCGACCACGGCCGATTACCTGCGAACAAAACGGGAAAAGATGGGCCATCTGTTTTAATTAACCGTTAGTTCTACCAGATAGGTGTTATCTTTTTCGTCGGGGATCATCTCACCAACGTATGGGACTAATACTTCTGATTGTGATTCTGGTCTTAGTGATCGGCTCGGCTCCAACGTGGCCGTATTCGCGTGGTTGGGGCTACTACCCCTCGGGCGGCTTGGGCCTGGTTCTGGTTATCTTGCTCGTAGCCTGGTTACTCGGCTACCTATGAGCTAATTGTTATCGGGGGTGTGCAACCGCTCCTCGGTAGCATCATATTCGAACAGGTGAGCGTAGCGGCCCCAGTTGACCAGTGTGTCGAACTGGCGTTCGGCTTCGCTTTCTGAGAAGTGCTCGTCGAGAACGTCAATGAAGAAGTCTTTGCTGACGCCGCCGTCCTTTCGCTGACGGACAGTCTCGACGACGCTCGCAACGAATGGGACTCGACTAAGTAATTGCTCAGCAAAAATCTCTTGGCTACGGTCAACGCTTGCGGCAGCAAATTCTTTGCCGGCCGACGTGAGCAGGACATCACCGTCGGCTACTTCTGCCAAGCCGAGCAAGACGGCCGCATCGACGGTAGGCAGCAAATCGTCGATCTCAAGACGGAGCCGCTCTGCCAATTTGGGGAGGTCTTCGCGACCCCCCCTGAAGCGCCACGGGGCACCAAATGCGCGGGCCACGAGCGAGGGAGCCGGGCACTGCGCTATAGATCGACTACCCAAAACTGCCTAACTTCGCCGGCGCTGAGCTCAAGTTTAAATCGGTCGGCAATGGTCACGAGCGGCCGCCAGAAGAATCGATCGATGGCGAGGATGAGAACGATCATGGTGAGTATGGCCCATCCAAGCGCGCTGAAATCTTTCGCCGCGACGGCGGCCGCAACATAGGAACCTAAACCAGGCAGCGTGTAGTTGTGATTAGTACGCTGATGGCCTCGCTGGCGGCTAAAAAGAACCAACCGCCGCCGAAACTCATCATGGCGTTCCATCCCAATCCAATGGCGGAGGCAGGCAGTTCCAGGCGGGTGAATCTCTCCCACTTTGAGAGCCGATACAAAGAAGTCATTTCTTCCAGTTCAGCCGGAACGGTGCGCAGAGATTGATAGAACGAGAAGGTCATGTTCCACGCCTGCCCAGTGAAGATGGCAAAGATGGATGCGGCTTCGAGGCCAAGAAGGCTGCCGCGGAAAAGCGCTATAAAGCCGGTGACTGTGATCGAAAGGAATCCTAAGACCGGCACGGACTGAAGGATGTCCAAAAGTGGGATGAGCACCTTTTCAGCCCGATGGCTGCGCGCGGCGGCATAGCCATAGACGAGTGTAAAGAGAGTGGAGATGATGAGCGCAATGAACATGCGCAAGCTGCATTCGGCCGGAATCGTTATGGGGCTGTAACAAATAGGCTTAAACAAACAAGCGGCAACTTGCCGATCAACGGCCGACGGTGGCGCGAATGCGGGTGACCGTTAGTTTCTTGTCGAGCCAATCAATCATAACTTTTCGATAGCCTGAATTGATTCCTGCCGACGGCCACCAGAGCATGCCATGGCCAGCACCCTGGACGGGATAGATTTCGCAGTCCGCACCCACGGCTTTCATGCGATCGCACATATTGACGGACTGCTGAAACGGAACCAACGGGTCGGCTGTACCGTGGATGAACAAAAATGGCGGCATATTGCGCCGGACCTGGTTGATGGGGGAGAAGGTAGACAACCCAGCCATGAGGATCGCCTCAAACGGCGTTCCAGCGAGTGCATTGCGAAACGACGGCGGTATGTAGTTTGACGACTTCGCCAGGGCCGCGAGATCGGTGGGGGCATACATCGCGACGACCGCCTGGACACCCGTTCCGGGACCGTTACCGAGCGCAGCCATGGCGGCTATTTGGCCTCCGGCGGACTCGCCAATCAATGCAATTTTATTGGGGTTGACCCGATATTGAGCGGCGTGAGCCTTGATGAAGGCGACGGCGTGGTTCACATCTTCGATTCCCGCTCCCAACTGCGCTAGATCCTTCACCAAGGTGTAGTCGATGGAGAACCAAGCGAAGCCGGCCGCGGAGAGGGGCCTGAAGAGCGGTTGGACATTCGTCTTACGATTTCCGGAAACCCAAGCGCCACCGTGCACGATGATGGCAGCCGGAAAGGGACCTTCGCCAGCAGGAATGGCGGCGTCAAAAAGTAGAGGAACGCCATTTGAACGGCTATATTCAACGCCGCTATAAACGGCCTCTTTGTCGGCGGTGTCAATCACGTGGTTATAGGCTGGTGCGGAAATGCCGATGAAATTTCCAATGATTGCGAGGACAATTGAAAAGGACGCCCCCGAGCGCAAAGACATCTACTATTTGCGATGTGCGAGGGGACCAGAGGGTTTCGATTGGGTACGCTGGGCCAGAAACAGTTCTGGCGTAGCGAGATCCATGAGAAGGAGAGTTGTGTGGCAAGCACTATTTGGCGCGGATCTATCAATTTTGGACTGATTTCGATACCTGTGCGGCTTTTTCGGGCGGCTCGAGCCGAGCGGGTCAGCCTCCGCCAACTGTATCGGGCTGAACCGGGAGCGGCACGCGCCAATGAGGACGACGGTGACGAGCCAGAAGAAAGACCAACCGTTAAAGCCGGTCCTCGCCGGGTCGATGGGCCGCAACCCGCCTCACAGGCGGAGCGAGAAGCGGAGGTGGAACCTGTCTATTTGCCCGCGAAGCAGGCAGTGCTACGCGATGGCGGCGCAGTACTTCCGAAGTCCGCGACGGTGAAGGGCTACGAGTACGAAAAGAACCGCTTTGTCGCGTTAGATGCAGACGAGCTGAAGAGTCTGGCGCCCAAAACCGCGACGGAGATGGAAATTTTAAAGTTCGTCAAACTCACCGAAGTGGACCCTGTCTATTTCGAGACCTCATATTACGTAAGGCCTGAGCAAGCAGGCGAGAAGGCATACGCGCTGCTCTATAGAGCCTTACAGTTGAGCCATCTGGTCGCGGTCGCACGCTTTGCGATGCATAACCGGGAACACGTGGTAATTTTGCGCCCGGGCAAGAAGGGTTTGATCTCACACACGATGTTCTTCTCTTCGGAGGTGAGGGGCGAAGAGGAGTATTCCGCCGATACAAGCAATCTGAAGCCGAAGGAGCTAGAACTGGCGCAGACATTGATCGGCTCGCTCGAGACGAGCTTTGAACCGGAGAAGTATCACGACACATATCGCGAGCAACTTGAGGCCCTGATCCAGGCTAAGGTCGAGGCCAAAGCCGAGGGCAAAGCTCCGCCCGCTGCCGCCGTGGCCGCCAAGAAGGCGCGGGTGGTGGATATCACAGAGGCACTGCAGAAAAGCTTGGCAGCCCTGAAGAAACCACCGGCTGCGGAAAAGCAGCCAGCGGCTAAGGCTAAGAAGGCGTCGGCGCACAGCGCGAAATAAGCCGAATATCTCGTTGGGCCTATTGGGCGGGCGGCCGAAGCAGGTAATAACGAAGCCCAACGTATGCGCCAGACAACGTCTCTTTGTAATACTGATCGGCGCCGCTAGAAGAGGTTTCGAAGTGGTAGGCGCGGTAGCCGATCATTGCTTCTACTTTGCCGAGACGAAGGGCGATGTCCGCTTGAGCGTCCCAAATTGTGCCGTGGTGCGGAAGGCCAAAGCCGGAGGCAAGAAGTTCCCAGCGGAAATTCTTCCCTACTTCCTTTTCGAGTTCACCACCGAAAGTAGGCATGAACACGCGCTTACTGCCGCTCGCCAAAAAGGAACCCTGGCTTAGGAATGCGGTATCGCCAGCGTTCACGATGGCTTCTTCGTTCGGCGAATCGCTGTCGCTGCTGATATTCAATAGCTGCAGCTCATATAGAGTTTTGAAACGCACTCCATTGAAGTGGCCAGGATTGTGGAAGGTGTAGGACAAGTAGTCCCAGGAAATCTTTGCACCCTGGATCAGATAGTCGTTGTTGAGTTCGTCACCCGCAGCATAATCGACGCTATAAAGGGTGAGAGGCTGTGACAGAGTCGTCTCGCCTTTCCCTTGTACACGGAAATAGGAAAAGCGTAACGAATTTTGCTTGCCAGCCGGAAAGCTGAGCGTTCCGCCTGCGGCATATTTGCTGTTACCAGGAAACTTAAGATCCGACACGTACGTGTCGAAGGACCCTGAGCTGCCCCTTGTTGTCGGCGTGTCACGCGCCAGCCAAAAATCCAGTTCCAGAGAAATTCCGCCGTCCTCAATTAAGGGAGGCTCCGGAGCGGGCGGTGGTGTTTGGGGCGCAACGGAAGTGGGCTGCGACGTGGATGTTCCGGCACTGGGGGCCGCAGGAGGCGCTGGTTGTTGCGCCTGAGCGGAAAACACTTCCAAAGAAAGCGCGCACACGAAGAGTGTACGGAAGATCGGACTAAGCCTCATGGTCTCTTGAAACGTAAGGAACCATGATAACGTTGCTAAAAGTTTGCTTAGCGGCTTCAACGCTAAGAAAGGTAAATTGGACGGATCGGTGTATCACCTTAAGATCACAGCGGCTAACTCGCATTGAGATCAACCCGGCGGCGCTGTGGGCAAGGGCGCAGGACCAGGGATAATCGGCACGATCGGAAGCCCATGTTGTTCGAGCTTGCCCCAGACATCGCTAGACGACAGCCTCGACGCGTCATACTCGACGAAGAGTTCGTCGAAGGGCGGTTTGAGGCGTGCCGCAAGGATGCCATACACCGAGTGGAGGCGCGAAATGTTGTTGAAGTCGACATCCGTGAGCGAACGAGACAACTTAAACGTGACCTGCACCTTCGTCATCGGGATTCAGCATAACATCCGGCGATGAGCTGGCACGATTGAGCTTCCAAAGCACCTGGCGGAACATGCCGGTCCACACCCTGGCATCGCTGGAAGAGAGGCGGAGGCGGCGGACAAGCCTTCGCGTCTTAAGATCGGCGGATGAGGTGGAGAGGCCGGGAACATAACCGCTGCGAGTCAGCACATCGAGCAACACGGTGGTGAGACGATCCACCTCTTCGGAATCGGCAGGCTCGTTTGGCTCGAAGGTGGAGCGAGCCACGGCGGCATCGCGACGCAATTCGTATAAGCAGATGGCAACGGCTTGACCGAGATTCATGGAGCCATGTTCGTCGCGGGTGGGGATACGGGTTACCCAGTGGCAGTGGCTGAGGTCCTCATTTGACAGGCCAAACTTCTCCGATCCGAAAAGTAATGCGACCGGCGATGTCTTGAGATGCCCGCGTATCAGACGGGCCGCGCGTTCCAACCGAATCAGCGGGACATGCAGGTCACGGTTGCCGAGCGCGGTTGTGCCGATAGCGTGCGCACATCCAGCGATCGCCTCTGGAATAGTCGAGACCACGTGTGCGCGCTCCAGAATGTATCCCGAGCGGACGGCAGAGCGAGCCTCCTTAAAAGCCACCTCGTAGGGATTGACCAGGTGCAGGTCACTGAAGCCGAAATTACTCATAGCGCGGGCCACGGCGCCGATGTTCAGGGGATTACGTGGAGAGACCAGAACGACACGAACATCGGCAGGCGTTGACGTGGTTGAACCGTCCATTTGTTTTAGTTTGACCGACACAGTGGGGGCCGAACGGGGGTAATTGCTCAATTCCAACCACCCGTGGCCGGTGGCAACCAGTCACCTCGCGGAAGAGCATTGGAATCAATCACTTAACTTTGGCACAGCGGTTGCATGTGGTGTGGACGAAGCCGGGCAACGCGGCTCAAACGAGAAGCAGAGGAGAAAGATATGAAAAAGAAATTGTTAGCAGCCTTCTTACTGGTGGGCGGTTCCCTTTTCGCGGCGCCGGGAGTGTTTGTGGGCGTAGGCGGCGGATACTATCCTCCACCACCCCCGCCTCGAGTCGCCTATGCGGCGCCTATCGCCAGACCGGGCTTCGTCTATGTTGGCGGCTATTGGTATCCAGCCGGTGCGCACTACGCATGGCGGGCTGGATATTACGCACGGCCCCCATATCGCGGAGCAATCTGGGCAGGACCTCGCTATTACCACGGCCGTTACTACCACGGTTATTGGCACCGGTAAATTGCCGGTTCGCGTAGGCCATTGAGAAGTCCGCCGGCCGCTGCTGCAAAGCCCGAACGGATTTTCGATGGCCCACTTGTTTAGCGATACGGGTCTGCAACTTATCCGAATACCGTAGCTTTTGCGATTACCTCTTCCTCAATAATTCCGTCAACGGCGAAAGGCTCAAGAGCCTCAGCGATCTTGGCCTCAAATTGTGACCGCCGTTCACCGAGGATCGCAGGAGAGGTGATTGAAAAGGACAGCGCTCGTGCAATTAGGCCCGATACGGGTACGCATTGAGTATGCCTCACCGCTATTTCCTGTGCTCTCCTGAAGCGGGATGATGCGAACCACTCATCCAGATCCACCTTGTATCGAGACTCATCGGGATCTGAGGCCCACGCTCTGCGCACGTCGCGAAATTTGGTTGCCCACCCATTCACGGATGCGCCGGTGTGTGTCGATCCACAGATGGCGATGCGACCGCCGGGGGCGATCACGCGCTCCAGCACATGAATCGTGGACTCCTGCGGAAGCCAGTGCAGCGCGCGGCCGATGGTCACGAAGTCAAAGCAGCCGGCTTGTCGCTCCAGATCCTCAATTCCACCCTCAATAAATTCGATGTCCAGCTTTGCTTCGGCTGCAAGCCCGCGAGCGACACGCAGCATTTCCGGTTCCGGATCGATAGCAGTCGATTTCTCGACGAAAGATGCAAATCCGAGGACGAGATTTCCCGGACCGCAAGCCACGTCCAACAAGGATGTCTTCCGGCTTAACGCCAAGCGCTCCGTTACGGCGTTAAAGAATGCCTGCGGATACGGCTCCCGATAGCGGTAGAACTCGGCGGAGGTTTCAAATCGTCCCATGGTTGTGCCAGCGCGGTCTCTTTAAGAGCTTCTCAGGTGAACACACTGCACACCACAAAAAAGCCCGGCTTCACGAGGAATCCGGGCTGCTTCGAACGGAGGTACTGCTTGTCTCTATTAAGTTTTCAGGCGTTTCGCGCCCTTATTCGTTCAGAACGATTCGATCTTACTTGCTGGGCGGGTTGGTTGTGGTGGTCTCACTGGTTGTCATTGACTTCTTGTGCTTCTTCGCGTGGGTCTTCTTCGTTGTCTTTGTGGTCGTGGACTCAGTCGAAGTCTGCTTGGCCGCCGGTTTCGGAGCCGCCATCAGAAAGGGCACTGCAAATACAGTCAAGAGGGACGAGGTCAAAAAGCGTTTCATAATTTCTCCTTTAGTCTGTGGCGGTCGAGGTCCGCCGCTCACATCTCTACTTTGCGCTTTATTCGTGGTGGACGCCATCACCTGAAACAGGGAATCTTAATCCCCTGTTTTCGGGATAGCGCCTTTTGGAAGTTAATGAAAGAATCATCATCGTGGCTCCGCCTGTTTCCGTCACACGCTCGCGTTTGCAGCGGTTATTGCTGTTGGGACTAGCGGCGTCAGCAATTCTTTTGTTGTCCGCTTTGCTTGTGGCCATAAGGACTGTGGGGCAGATCGACGCCAATACAGAGACTTTCGCCCAGGGGCAACAAGCCACAAAAGCGGCTATCGACGGCATTGAACGGCAACAGAGCGTTCTGAACGCGCGTTGGTTGCAGCTTGCCAAAAAGGACGTGATTAGCCGGGAGGCAATTCTCAGCCAATTGGCTGACTCGCGGCAGCAGATGAGCAACTCGCTGGAATCGGCTTACGAGAAGGCGGAGGGCTTACGGGAAAACGTGTATCAGGAAGGGCACGGCCTATTGCGTTTCACGGTGTGGATCTTTGCAATCTGCGTAGGTTTGTCCATGATCTGCGCGACCTGGGTGGTCCGCGCCTCTGCAAGTCTGTTCCGGCGCTTACAACTGCAGGCTGAAGAACTAACCCAATTGCAGTACCAGTTTTTAGAAACGCAGGAGAATGTGGCGCGCCGCTTTTCGCACGAACTGCACGATGAGCTAGGGCAAGCATTGACTGCGGTGAAAGCGAATCTTTCGGCCCTGGGGAACGAACGGACGGAAGATCATCGATTGAAAGATTGCATGCTGTTGGTCGACGGGGCGATTAAAGACGTGCGCGAAATGTCCCAGTTGCTGAGACCAACGATTCTGGACGACTTCGGGCTCGATGCCGCATTGCGCTCGCTGACTGAGAACTTTGCGGTGCGCACGGGCGTAATCGTTCGATATGAAAGCGATTTGCAAGGAGCGCGCTTAAGCGATGAAGCGGAAACTCACCTCTATCGCATCGCCCAGGAGGCGTTGACGAATGTGGCACGACACTCCAATGCGACGGAAGCGAGTCTAAATCTGCGTCGTCAAAATGGCGGCGTGATTCTGCGAATCACCGACAACGGGAAAGGTTTCAACGCTGATATGACCCACAATGGATCGGGCTTGGGACTGGCCGGCATGAAGACGAGGGCACGTGGATGCGGCGGCACGCTCGAAGTCAGATCGGTGGAAGGCAAGGGCGTCACAATCGAAGTGAAGTGCCCTTCCGGTTCCTCTTCTAACGGATCGGCATAAACGAATTTGTACTTCTGTCAGAAACGACAGACTGCAAGGCACATTGCATTCGACCCCAGCGCCGGCATCTGTGGCGAATCGATACAACTATTTTATACAAGCCTGCCGCGCAACGTATCGGTCTAAATAGTCGTCATATCTATTTAGTGGAAACATGGTACGAGGGCGTTTCAATATAGAGGTCGCGAATTCCGAGAGGGGCCGGCGACTAAAGGGATTTGGATGGCTGCCGACGACAAACTCCCCGACGGTACGGCTGTTGGTCGGTTTGTTGATTACGCTCGGCGCGGTAACGATTTTCTCGTGGTATTCCCTGCTCCAACTCAGCGGCCTGAAGGAGTTGCAGACCAAGACAATAGACGGCAATCGTGAGGACTCCCTTCAACTCCTTCGAGTTCAGAACGATCTGAACACTCTTGGGTTGCGGCTGCGGGACATGACGGACGCGCAAAGCAAGACCGGTATTGCCGACTATCAGAAGGAGTTTTCGCGGCTACGGTCGGACCTGGAAGATGCCATCCGGAAGGAAGCAAAGCTGGCTCCGGTGACGCGCCGGCCTGAGAAGCAGCAAGTTTTGATTCAGTTGATGAAGGAATTCTGGGGTACCTCGGACCAAGTTTTCCGGTGGGCCTCAAACGGTAGGGAAGCCGACGCGCGGCATCTAGCCCTGACCAAACTGCGGGTACAACAGTCGCACCTTGCGAGCACTCTGTCCCATTTGTTAGAGCGCAACAATGAGGCCGAAGAACGCGCCGACGCTCAAATTGCTTCTATTTATCTGGGGGTTGAGCGTAATATTTACTGGTTTCTGGCGGCAGTTCTGCTGGCGATTGTCGGCACTAGCCTGTATCTGATTTATTCCAATCGGCGGATCTTTGAAGCGATGGAATCGCTATCGAGCCAACGCCGCGTCCTTGCCGGCAAGTTGATCGCCGTGCAGGAAGAGGTGCTGCGATCCGTTTCGCGCGAGCTGCATGACGAATTTGGGCAGATTTTAACCGCTGTTGGTGCGATGCTCGCTCGCGCCGAACGGAAAGGCGTTCCTGCCGACTCCCCGCTGCGAACTGAATTGAGCGAGGTGCGCGAGATCACTCACAATACGCTCGAGAAGATGCGCGGATTGTCGCAGATGCTTCATCCCGCCGTACTCGATGATTACGGGCTGGCTAAGGCCATGGAATGGTATACAACGCTTTTTCAAAAACAAACCGGTATTACCACCGACTTAGCCGTGAGCCCGTCGACTCCCCCGCGAATCACGGGACAGCCTGCGATTCATTGTTTCCGCATCATTCAGGAGGCTTTGAACAACGCGGCCAAGCATTCCGGAACAAAGCGGGCGGAAGTAGAACTGATTTTTGAGACGAATACTCTCAAAATACATGTGCGCGATTTCGGCCGGGGCATGGGACCCCATAAGAAGTCGGGCATGCCTGGACTGGGTCAGATCGCAATGCAGGAGCGTGCTGCGCTTGTGCAAGGCGCCTTGACCGTGTCCTCAGTGATTGGCCGCGGCACTACGGTGTCGCTCACGATGCCATACCGTCAAGACGATCATGCCGCCGAAAGCGTGGCAGACGATCGGGAAGAGAGGCAATTTGCAGTCAATGATCGATGAGATAACCGTACTTTTGGCCGACGACCATAGCCTGGTTCGCCGCGGCTTTCGCCGATTGCTCGAAGACGACGAGATGATGAAGGTAGTCGGCGAGGCTAGCAATGGCGTAGAAGCCATACGCATGGCTTACGAACTCAAACCGAAGGTGGTGGTGATGGATTTGTCCATGCCGGAACTCGATGGAGTTCAAGCCACCAAGGAGATCGTAAAACATCTTCCGGGAACTGAAGTTTTGATTATCAGTATGCACGCTGACGACAACTACGTGCGTAACGCATTGGATGCTGGCGCTAAGGGCTATTTGCTGAAGAGCGCCATCGACGTTGACCTGGTGGGGGCTATCAAGGCTGTCGCCGAGGGACGCCGGGTGATGGGCGCGGGCCTGAAGTATGTCGCACATGAGCGCGACGACGAGCTAGATAAGCTGACGGCTCGTGAAAAACAGGTCCTTCAGTTAATTGCCCAAGGAAAAAGTAATAAGGAGATAGCCGGGTTGCTCGAACTGAGCGTGAACACCGTCTCCGTGCACCGGGCAAATTTGATGGAGAAAATGAATATCCATCGCACGGCGGAATTGGTGTTGTTTGCGATTCGCAAAGGATTAGTCGCGCCGCAGTAGCTTATTTCGCATTCACAGATGACGGCGGAAGGAGAACGATGCCGTCATCTGTGGATTTGCAGGCCCAATTCCTCGCTCGCTCAGCGGGAATTGCCGACTTCCTTCAAGCCATCGGCCAATAGATAATTCTGGAGCGCAATGGCTTTATTCCAGAGGTCGCTCAAGACGTGGTTGTAACTCACTTGAAGTTGGAAGAGTGTGCGCTGCGAAACGATGACTTCTGGGTACGCGGCGCCCATCTGTTGATATTTGGCGAGATACAACTGATAAGCGCGGAGGGCCCGCGGAATCATTTCAACCTTATAACGTTCGGCCTCGAGCTGTTCAGAAAGATAGGTTTGTAAAAGAGGCTGAATCGCGCGACGCAAAGAAAGCTTGACGCGCGCAACCTCACCATTTGCCCTTTCCACCTCGGCGGCAGCAGCGGCAACATTGCCTTGATTGCGATTGAAGAGGGGCAATGTAATGCCTGCACTGGCAAACCCCTGAAGACCGACAACGGCGGGACGCGTATCCGTAAGCCGCTCAAAATTCTGTTCGAAGCCGGCGCGGATTTGCAGGTCGGGAATGGATTCTCGTTTGGCGCTTTTGAGACTCGCTTCCGCGCGTAACACATTCTGCTGTGCACGTTTCACTTCAGGGCTTTCGTTGATGATGCGATTCGTGATCTGATCTTCGTCGATCGCCGGAAAACGTTCCAAGTCTCCCGTTAAAGGCGCCAACGGCAGGTCGGGTTTGCCCGCAAGCGCCGCCAGCATGCGAAATTGCTGTATGTAGTTTCGTTGCGCGGCAGCGTAGTCGATTTCAGCCTGGTCGGCTTCAACCTCCGCCTGCAGAAGGTCGGGAGCGTCGGCTTGCCCCACATTAGCAAGTTGATGAGCGGTTTGGACGGTGTCGGAAGCAAGTGCCAGGAGGCGATGCCGAACCTCCACGATTGCCTGCGCGGCCAGTGCGGCATAGAAGGTTCTGTCCACATCGGCCGTGATTCTGTAACGCTGCTCAGTAGCACCGATTTCGTCTGTCCGGCGTTGTTGTTCATAAACATCCCTGCGCAGGGCCAGCTTGCCGCCCATTACGATGTCCTGCTGAATGAATGCGCCTTGCTCACCACCACCGTATGAGCCGCCACGTATCTGCTCACCTTCATATCCGATGGTTGGGTTTGGCATTAAACCCGCCTGGCGAGCTTGCGCGCCGGACTGTTCGACGATTGCCTTGGCCTGAACCATCGTTGGATTAGAGGCCAATGCGAGCCGTTCAAATTGATTCAGGTTCATCAGCGGTTGCGCCATGGCTTCTTTGAGGAGATCGGGGACCGAGGCCGCACTGGTCGAGGGATGATAAAGCAGGCAAATGAATAAGGCGAGGCGCGTTTTCATTTCCCGATACGCTCCATTACCTGGTCATATTCCGCAGGAGGAAGGACGCGCACAAATGTCATCATGCCTTGCATGAAACCGCTCCAACCGGGCCGCAGACCGTAGTTTTGGGGCTTCGCGACCTTTTCGTCCATCGCCATCATTGGGCTTTCCATAAACGCGTCTTGTGGAAAGCCAGGAATGGCATTGGCATCTTTCGAGACGTTCACATCCATTGGCATGCCGCCCGTCGATTTCGTTCCCATTTGCATGCCAGCCATTGATCGCGATGAAAGCGGCGCGTTTCCTACTGTTTGATCCTGCGTGGATCCGACACCCATACCGCGTCCGATGCTTGGTCCGTAGTCCTCGCCTGCGGGAGCACCCGGAGCGCCATTCAGCATGCCCATTCCATTGTTCATGTCGAGCCCCGCAGGCATACCTTTGCCTGTTCGTGTCATTGGACCGGCATTTGAAGACATCTGGTTCATCATGTGGTGCGGC
>JBARMQ010000229.1:0-1851 GCA_049802535.1 Bryobacteraceae bacterium
ATCGGTGGATCCTGCCCCAACATCGCCTGTCTGCCGAGTAAAAACGTTCTTCACGATGCCAGGATAGCGTCGTATTTTCGCCGCGCCGCAGAGTTCGGCCTGGCAGCGGACGGCGTCCGCGTGGACATGTCGGCAGTGCGTGCCCGAAAACGCGCGATGGTGTCGGGCTTGAACGAGATGTATCTGGAGAATTACAGGCAGACGGGCGCGGAATTGATTTTCGCAACCGGACGCTTCATCGCCCCGAAGACGGTGGAAGCCGCACTCCCTGGGGGCAAGATTCGCCGCCTCCGCGGAACCAATGTAATCGTCAGCACCGGTACGCGGGCTGCATTGGATGCAGTGCCTGGCTTGGCCGATGCGCAGCCGCTCACGCATATCGAGGCGCTTGAACTGGATCAGCTCCCGGGGCACCTGATTGTGATTGGCGGCGGCTACATCGGCCTGGAATTTTCGCAGGCGATGCGCCGGTTCGGCAGCAAAGTTACCGTCATCCACCGCCATGACCGTTTGCTGAATAAGGAAGACGATGACGTGACAGAAGCGCTCGCCGCCTTGTTCAAGGACGAGGGCATCGACTCGGTCTTGAACGCACGGGTGCTGCGGGTTTCCGGCAAATCCGGCGAGTCCGTGACGGTGGCTTTTGAGCAAAACGGGCGAGAACAGATTCTCGCGGGCACCCATTTGCTGGTCGCGACGGGCCGGCGGCCAAACACAGAGAACCTCGGACTGGAAACGGCAGGCATTGAACTGACCGAGCGCGGCTATCTCAAGGTCAACGAACGGCTGCAGACGACGGCACCCGGTGTTTGGGCAATCGGCGAAGTGGCGGGAAGCCCGCAATTCACTCATGTGAGCGTTGATGATTTCCGCGTGGTTCG
The DNA here is from genome assembly GCA_049802535.1 of Bryobacteraceae bacterium. GTDB lineage: Bacteria > Acidobacteriota > Terriglobia > Bryobacterales > Bryobacteraceae > Bog-105. The sequence continues at coordinate 882 of JBARMQ010000229.1, forward strand.
GGACAACCTCGCAGGCGGCAACCACGCGACCACGGACAGGCTCATTCCCTATACCCTCTTCACCGACCCTGAGCTTGCGCGGATAGGCCTCAATGAGAAAGAAGCCAAGGCCCGAGGAATCCCCTACCGCTTGTTCAAGATCCCCATGACACGCGTTCTGCGAGCTCGCACCATAGCTGAAACACGGGGTTTCCTGAAGGCACTCGTGGAGGTAAAGAGCGAGCGCATTCTTGGCTTCACGGCCTTCGCTGTCGATGGTGGGGAAATCATGGCTTCGGTGCAGACTGCCATGATCGCCGGATCGCCGTATACCATACTCCGGGACGCGATTTGGGCACACCCGACCCTGGTCGAAGGGCTCATCCAGTTGTTCTCGTCTCCGCCTTCGCTATCAGAAAGTGTGGATGCGCAAACAGTTGACCATCTTCAGTACCAAATCGTCGACTGAGGAATCCATAAAATGAGCTTTCTTCCCAGAGCCGGGCAAGACGGGCTGGCAGATCGCACACGCAAACAAACCATACAAAATGAGGAATTTTATGAGTCCTGTTCTTTCCCAGTTCACTGTTCCTGTGACAGCCGTTCATAGTGTTGAAGCCGATGGAGTCGAAGTGTTCTACCGTGCGGCAGGCGACCCGAGTGCCCCGGTGGTGCTCCTGCTGCACGGATTTCCCACCTCGTCCTTCATGTTCCGCGAACTCATTCCGCGCCTGGCCGACCAGTTTCGTGTGATCGCGCCAGACTTGCCTGGCTTTGGATTTACCGTAGTACCGGAAAAGCGAAACTATACCTATTCCTTCGCCGCGCTGGCCCACACAATTGAGGCTTTCACTGATGCGCTCGGCCTCAACCGCTATGCGCTCTATGTGTTCGACTACGGGGCGCCCACGGGTTTCCGCCTGGCGATGGCTCACCCGGAACGAGTGACGGCGATCATTTCGCAGAACGGTAACGCCTACGAAGAAGGTCT
>JBARMQ010000230.1:0-10852 GCA_049802535.1 Bryobacteraceae bacterium
GAACTTCGATCCCGCGACCTATAGTCCCGCCAGTGCACCAACCATTACGTCGAGCGGATTGTTGGCCACAGGTACGCCGTATCCCTATGTCAATGGGATTATCATCAACGGTAAGAACTCGCCGTTCGGGAGTGCGGTTGCCTCGCAGGACAACAGCAATATCGCGCCTCGCTTCGGTTTCGCGTGGGATCCCTTCGGTAGCGGGAAGACGTCAGTCCGCGGCGGCTACGGCATCTTTTTCGATGCCACCCTGTATGGGATTTACGAACAGAACGTGTTCGACAATCCGCCTTACGTGCAATCGACCACCATCGCCAATACGACTCTTGACAACCCAGGAGGAGGCACCGCGAAGGTGAGCAACTCCCCCGTTGCCCTGCATGCTACGCCGGTCAAATTTCAGACGCCCTACACGCAGGCATGGAGTTTCGAGGTTCAACGGGAGATCACGCCAACGACACTTATAAATATTGCCTACGTCGGGAATAAGGGCACACACTTGTTGGGGGAGATTGACCTCAACCAAGTTTATCCAGGTCTCGCTTATACATCGGGGGTAATTGCACCAACGGCCACGATCACGTCAGCCAACACACCGTTATTGAACGCGCTTCGCCCTTACCCTGGATACAACGCGATCAATGTGATTGAGCCGTGGTTCAATTCGAATTACCACTCGCTGCAGGTTTACGGCAAAAAACAGCTTAGCGGCGATTCGGTATTTACGGCCTCTTACACGTGGTCGCGCAACTTAACCGACAATCAAACCGATCGTTCTACCGCGGCGCAAGACACTTACAACTTTGATGCGGGTGAATATGGACCCGCCCAGTATGACCGCACGCAGGTTTTCAATGCGAGCATCGTGTATACGCTTCCGTGGTTCCGGGAGCAAAAGGGCATCGCCGGGAAGACGCTAGGCGGATGGGAAGTCTCAGCCATTGCCAATTACTACACCGGTCTGCCGTACACAGTGACCACATCGGGGCTCGATCCATCGGGCCTGGGCATCATCGGCGCCAGCGCCGCCAGCTTGCGGCCCGACATTGTGGACTCAGCCGCCTGTCCGGATGGGAATCCAAATGATGGTCCCAAAACGCGTTTTGAATGGTTCAACACCAAATGCTTCGGCAACGTTCCCGCGGGAGTGCACCGGCCGGGCGATGCGGGGCGCGGCATTATTCGCGGGCCCGGTTATGAGGGTTGGAATATCTCCGCTTCGAAGAATCTTTTGTTCAAGGAACGTTTTCGCTTTCAATTGCGCGGCGAGGCGGAGAATGCGTTCAATCACACGAATCCGAGCACATTCGGATCGCTCTCGAATATCAGTTCTCTATTCGGTACCGTTACTGGATACCGCGACCCCCGTATCATCCAGCTTGTTGGCAAGCTGTATTTCTGATGAAACGGGCTGAACTGGAATTTGTGCCCTTTGCGCTTCGTCGGCTATTTGCCCTTGACTTCGATCTCCTCCGAACCACCCTCTACCTGGCGGCCGCGAAACATGCCACGCGTATTGAAACTCCATACGGGCCTGTTCTGCTGGTCAAGCACGATCACTCCGCCCTCGCCGCCCTTCAGCGTAGCGACTTCCTTATTGATGACGTAGTCTGCCGCATCGGCGATCGACATGCGCTTATATTGAACGAGCGCGCAAATCTCCTTCGCGACTGAAAGGCGAATAAAATACTCGCCGACTCCGGTCGATGAGACGGCACAAGACTGGTTGGAGGCATATGTGCCGGCGCCAATTACCGGCGAGTCGCCGACACGGCCAGGTAGCTTGCCTTGCATTCCTCCTGTGGATGTACCGGCGCTAAGATTGCCCTGCACATCGCGTGCTACGACGCCGACGGTCCCGAATTTATGAGCGAACGGGCTCGCGCGCGGAGACAATGCACTGTGCTGCTTCGGTTCTTTAGGAACGCCCGCTGGGCGCGGAGGGAACGGCTTGCCGGTTTGCTTCAGTATGCCGAGGAGTTCCTGCCATCTCATCTCCGTGAAGAAGTACGACGGAGGCATCTGCGACAGTCCAACCTTCGCAGCAAACGCGTCAGCGCCAGGACCCGCCATCATTACGTATGGAGTCTTTTCCATTACCGCTCGGGCGGCGGAAATTGGATTCTTCGTACAGCAGAGACCGGCTACCGCCCCAGCCTCCAAAGTGGCGCCATCCATAATGGACGCATCCATCTCGTTCTTGCCCTGATCGTCGAATGCGGAGCCCCGGCCGGCGCTGAACAAGGGGTCATTTTCGAGCACTTTGATGGCAGCCTCTACGGCATCGAGCGATCTACCGCCGTGGCTCAGCTTTCCCATGCCAACGCTCAATGCTCTGCTGAGGGAAGCGCGATAGGCCGCTTCTGTTTGGGCATCCATGTGCTCCCATTCGCTCTCGCCTGCTCCGCCGTGGACTGCAATCGCCCACTTTGCGACAGGCCCACGCGGTTGCGCAAAGCTTACCGCTGCAAGACAGGTAGCCACAGCCCATGCAAGAGGCCATCGGAGATATGTCATCGCACCTATTATGAATCCGGCGTCTACACACGGGTTGGGGCGCCAGCTTACCCGTTAGCGTTTTGGTGATCTGCTTTCGAGCACCACAGCACCCACGAGATCAAAACCAACTGAAGAGGCAGGCGGCCCCATCGAATCACTGCGGGGATGCCAGCGACGCCAGTTTTTACGGGGTTAGCCGCCATATAGAGATTGGCTGGAAAGACCGCAATGAGCAATGCCACCAATCCCCAGGCGGCCAACCGGCGCGTGGATGGGAGCAAGAGACCCAGGGCGCCCACGATTTCACAAGCACCACTGATTTGGACCATTCCGAGATGCCATGGAATGTACGGCGGCATAATTTTTAAGTAAAGCGAAGTCTTGGTGAAATGCAGAATGCCGGAGAACAGGAACGTAACACTCGCAAGCACGAGCAAAACACGTTTTGGCCAAATCATCTTATGCTCGGTTAGATCGGGATGCAACAGCTTATCGTCCCGAAACGAGGGCATGCCCCAGCGCGGGCCAGCACAACTAGCAGGGTCTCTACCCTTCAGAAACTATTCGCCTGACTTGATCCTCTCACTTTCGGAGGCATGAATGAATTCCGATCAAGTAAAAGGCAAAGCTGAAGAAGTAAAAGGCAAAATTAAGGAAAAGGCCGGAGACCTGACGAATAACCCTGGTACTCAGGTCGATGGTCTCAAGGATCAAGTCAAAGGCCAAGTGCAGCAAACCGTTGGCGATTACAAAGAGGCGCAAAAGGAAGCTCAGAAGGAACAGCAAAAGGGCTAGTTCGCTCTCCTTTGTCAGTTGATTTGGGGAAGCCCAAGGGGCATTCCCCAATTGCCAGTCTGCTCGCAAAGGATGGCTACCAATAGCTCGGCTTAGCGGTATGCGATCCCGAGTAAGATAAAGCCTCCGATCAGGAAAGAAGGGTAGGCGATGACAAGTCGCATGCTCCTCGGGCCGACGGATTGGAACTCCTTCCAGAACAAAGCTCCCCAAACCACACACAAGATTGCTCCGGATTCGGCCAGCACCCAGCTGAATTGCGGGCCGGCGCCAAATGCGGGAGATGCAGTTGCGCCCAAGAAACAGCAGAGCGCTCCTAAAGTCCATAATGCGCCGGCCGTCAAACCGGAGAAGTGTTGTCTCGGCGTTCCGCGGAAGTAGGCCTTTAGTTTGAGTTGTTCGCCCACCAGTCGAATATTCATGAAGTAGATGTTGAAAAATATAGTTGACACGGCGATTCCTGTCGCCACCAGCACCAAGGCAGCGTAGGCGCCCAAACCCAGTTCGCCCGGTGCAACACGCTCGAACAATGGGTACGATACTCCCAAGAACAAGCCGGAGAGCATGCACAGAAAGATGGTCTTTCCGCTGGTGTGCTTTCGTGTCTTCGCCGCGGCAAGTACTGGCTGGTCTCGTTCTCGTGCCCTCACCGCGGCGGCGTCCACACAGACGCCGGTGATCATCAGCGCCACGCCGGCTACCGCCCATATCCATTTCCCTTGCGGGTTGAAGAACAGATCTACGCACGATGCCACGACCATGGCTGAGCCGATACTCAGCGGTACAGTGGCTCCGATCCCAGCAAGCGACACTGCCGCCACAAGCAACATGTTGCCGAGGTTCAAGATCGCGCCCGACCCCAAAGCTACGGCTTGGCTGGAACGACCGCCAATCAGAAGGCGATCACTGAAGGTAAGATCGGACCCCAAGGTCCCCAAAGTGAAGGCTGCCAATAAGGCAGCGGCTACGCTTCCTACCGCAAAATCGAAAGAAAAGAGCTCGAAGCGCCAGCGCGGTCCGGCCACTTTGATCAGGTTGGGCCATAAGCTCCAGCAGAAACACGCCAAAGCGGCGAGCAGGAATAACACAAACTGACTTGAGGGAAGCAGCATTGAAACGAATTTAATCCTATCAGCCGAAGGATTGCCCCTCAAACCGAATCGGAAATGAAATTTCGCTTATTTTCCGAACGTGATAACGCTTTCGCCTGAATACTTGTGGTAGTCGCGGAAATCGACTGCATTCTTGGTGCAGATGGTCGAGTCGCGGACGCAGGAAAGATTCTCCGCATGTACGGGAAGAAGAAAGTTCAAGCCGGCAGCAAGGCTGACATGATCATAATCGACAGCCCACTCCACGGTATCCAGGGGAAAGTCCTTAGGAACGTTGTTGGCGGACATTTCGATCCGCCGCACGTGGCCGCTGGAGGGATCAATCCACACGCTGCCACTGTAAGCCGGTTGCAGCATCTGGCCGCCGACAACGATGCGCCAATCGGAATTCTTCAGGAGCACCTTGAAATCGAAGATGACGGCGGGTGTTTGGCCGATTGAGGTGGTTTGTACCTTTCGGAAATTGGCTTGCGTGTAGTCGGAGAAAAGACTAGCTAAGGTACTGGCGAATTCGCCGGTGCTGGTGCTGCCGCCGATTTCGCTCATCTTTTTGTTTACTTTATGGCCGCCGACTGTGATGTCACGATACGATTCGTGGCCGTCGTCATAAACCACAGTAGCGGTCACGACGTCGATTGGCTGAAATCCGGACGATTTATTTTCTTCCTGGTAACGAGTGGTTATCTGACGGCACACGAAATTGGGCAACCCTTGGGTGAAGCTTTGACTCCAGTCCTTAGTCTTTGCGACCAGGCCGGTGGCAACGGGCGCGTAATCGGATTTGGCTACCGTCTCGCCGCTTATCGTAAAGTCGCCTGAATCGTTGGCATGCGGCGCTGGGGAGGAAGCCGCCGGTTGCGGAGCCGCAGCAGCGACTGCCACGGGCTTAGCGGCCGGCGTCGGCGCGCCGGTGGCTGAATCGTCCGTATCATCGGATTTTGTGGGTTTGCCGTGGTGTAGAACAGGCCGGTTGGGCGCGTCGACGGGCGTATTCATGATCGTCGGACGGACGGCGATATCTTTCAGGTCTGCCGCGGATTGAGGCGCCCGGGCGCCCATAGGAGTTTGCGTCCCAACCCTGACAGGTTCTGGCGCAGGCGGGTCCTTGGTCACATCGATTGATGTAGCGGTTAAATAATCTTCGTCGTCGACATTAGTCTCGACATGCACAGTCGCACGCGGCAAAACGTCCGCGGCGGCGATCTTGACTCCCTTACGAGTAATGCTGGTATCCGGACTCAGCTTCAGGGTGAGGGTGCGACCGTCCGGGACATAGATCACAACTTTTTGGGCGTCGCTTGAGACTACGCTGCCATCCGCCGTCATGGTTTGCTGAACAGCGTCGGGCTTTTTTTGCGCTTTCTTTTTGTTTCTCCCCCAGGAGGGCATAGGGATACTCCCGCCGCCGTATTGGGCGGAAACGGGGGCAGCCGAGAAGAACAACAGGGCGGCCCCAGCCAAGATAGAAACAATTCGCGGCTGAATACCCATGCCCGTTCAGATGCAGTATAGTGGCAGCGCGGTTACGTTACCACTCTAATAGAAGCAATTCCGAACAGAAGCCAGGGCCCATCGCGGCCAGGATACCGAGCGTTCCAGGTTTGGGGCGGCGATTTTTCATTACTTCTTCGAGCACCAGGAGCACGGAAGCGGAGGAAAGATTGCCGGTTTTGCGCAAACATGCCCAGGAAGCGTCTAATGCGCCGTTCGTAAGGCCCAAGGAAGCAGCCGTCGCTTCCAATACCTTAGGGCCGCCCGTATGAATCACCCAGCTCTGAATGGCGCTACGTGGTACGCCTTGCTCCTTTAAGAAGCCATCCAGGTCACGACCCAAATTGTCCAAAACTACCTGGGGAACGTCTCGGGAAAGGACAATTTGAAAACCTCTGTGCGAGATATCCCATCCCATTACGCGTTCCGTGTCCGAGTACAAGACGGATTTGGTCGCAAGGATTTTAGGCCCTCTGTGCGGGGCGACTTCGGAACCAGCTACCAGCACTGCGCCCGCGCCATCGCCGAAGAGGCCCGAGCTGATCAAATTGGCGACCGATAAGTCGTCTGGCTGCACCGTCAATGAACAGAGTTCTACAGAAAGCAGCAGCGCGACCTGATCGGGATATGCCTTGACGTAATCCGCCGCCCGCGAAATGCCCGCTGCTCCGGCAACGCACCCAAGACCAAAGATTGGCATGCGTTTAATGTTGGGGCTCATCCGGAGCCTGTTGACTAGCCGGGCGTCGATTGACGGGCTGGAGATACCGGTGATGGAGACGAAGAAGAAAGCGGAAATATCGCGAACGTGGATGCCGGCCTCTGTCACCGCCTTACAGATTGCCTGTTCGCCAAGATCCTGGGCGGCGGTAATCCAGTGGTCATTGGCTTCGCCCCAACTGGCCAAGGGATACTGCTCTAGTTCCAGCGCGGTGTACCGGCCGTCGACCTGCGTGGCCGCATGGAGTTTTTCGAGAAGATCAAATCGGTCTAGCCGGGAGCCCCAGTGTTTTCGAAACTTATCAATGAGCTGACGTTGCGGATAATAATGGGGCGGAAGAGCGCTCGCGGCGCTAAGTATTCTCATGATTTCCTTTGGGCGCGGACAGTAAGCCGAAATGCCTACTTTCGCATGCCGACACGATTGATCCTACACAAAGGAGAACAAATTGGCGTAAGGCCGCGTTTCCCCGAGTCGAGTGATCAAAAAGCTTGAAATAGTTTACCCAAATTGATTTTTCCTTTAGAATCCAAACAAGGCATTAGAAACCTGGTTCGCACGGAGGGGAACCGCGTGACGTCTAAGGGCAGTTATGAGCTAACCCAGAAGCAACGGTCCGTGCTCTGTCTTTTAGTCAAAGGCGCAGATCTGGATGCAATATCGAAGCAGCTGGGTATCCGGCGGCTCACCACAGAATTCCATCTTTCAAGTCTCAAGCAGAAGCTCGGACTTTTCACAAAAGAGGCTCTCATCGAGTTCGCGAGAACGAACGGATTGTGCCCTTAGAACGATCGCCAGCCTACTTTGAGTTATCGTCGAGCTGAGTGCATGCGGGCGTGCCTATCTTATTGGCTGGACTTCGTCAAACTGAGATTTCGACGCTCGCCAAGCCACTCATTCGACATGGCTACTTCCGTTGTCTCGCAGGAGGAGACACTTCATTGGCTGGCATTGCGGCTGGTCCCGGGACTAGGAACGCTGGGAGCAAGGCGATTGTTGGACAATCTGAAAACCCCCTTGGCGATTTTTCGAGCATCGGCGACGGAATTAGAGGGCGCGGGCGCATCCCCGGCGGTTGCACGCAATATTTCAAGCGGCTGTTCTTTCGACGACGCCATTGGGCAGCAGGAGAAGTTGATCAGTGCCGGAGCTGAGCTGATTACGTTCAATGACGCGCGGTACCCCAAACGTCTACGCGACATATTCGATCCGCCAGTTGTGCTGTTTGTGCGGGGGCGCACCGAACTGCTTTCGGCTGAGTCCGTCGCGGTGGTCGGCACGCGGAGACCGACACCTTACGGAATGGCTGCCACTGAGCGGCTTAGCGCGGACTTAGCTAAGGCCGGCGTGGCAATCGTTAGCGGAATGGCTCGAGGCATTGATACGGCGGCCCATCGCGCGGCGTTGGCCGAGAACGGGGACACCATCGCGGTGTTTGGCTGCGGAATCGATGTCGTATATCCCCCTGAGAATCGGCGGCTATACGACCAAATCTTGGAGCGGGGTCTGATGGTTTCCGAGTTCCCGCTGGGCACCCCCGCCTATCCGCAGAACTTCCCAATTCGAAATCGCATCGTGAGCGGAATGTCGTTGGGCGTGCTGATTATCGAGGGCGCCCAACACTCCGGCTCCGCCATTACGGCTAGATTGGCCATGGACCAGGGCCGGGAGGTCTTCGCGGTTCCAGGGAACATCACGTCCCAGATGAGCTGGGGACCCAACCTATTAATAAAGCAGGGCGCTAAGCTGGTCCAGGAATGGACCGACGTCACCAACGAACTCCCACGAGGCGTCAGACAATGTTTGGTGGATCGGGCTCAACAAAAGATCCTATTAGAGGGTGGAGTTGAGTTGCCGGAGGCGGCAAACCCGGGTACCGAAACGCCGCTGCAGGCGCTGGCCAAGCGCGTTCTCAATGTCCTACAAATCGATATACCTCAACAACTTGAGTCACTGGTCGAAACTTTTGACGGGGTCTCCTCATCAGAGCTAATCGCAGTGCTTTTCGATCTCGAGATGTCCGGCCTCATCAGGCAACTGCCCGGCAAGAGCTTTGTCAAGGTGTGGTAAAAGGGTAGGCGTTCTCGAGGGAATCGGATTTTTCACAGAATCCGACAAGTAGGTGTAGCAAGGTATGGCAAAATCACTCGTCATCGTCGAATCTCCGACGAAGGCGAAAACAATCGGAAAATATTTAGGCAAACAGTACGTGGTGAAGGCCTCACTAGGCCACATCAAGGACTTGCCAAAGAACGACCTCGCTGTCGACGTCGACAACGACTTTAAGCCGAAGTATGAAGTAATTGAAGGCAAAAAGAAGCTGATCGCGGAACTGAAGCAGGCGGCCAAGGGCGTGGACTCGATCTATCTGGCGGCTGACCCCGATCGCGAAGGCGAAGCTATTTGTTGGCATCTTAAAGAAGAACTCGAGCCCAAAAAGTCGGACAAGCCGGCCGTATTTCGCGTGATGTTCAACGAGATTACGGCGAATGCGGTCAAGAAGGCTTTTGATAAGCCCATGCAGGTGAACGTACACCTGGTGGAGGCACAACAGGCACGCCGCATCCTGGATCGTTTGGTGGGTTATAAGATCTCACCGCTGCTGTGGGACAAGGTGCGAAGAGGGCTTTCCGCAGGACGGGTTCAGACCGTCGCGCTGCGACTGATTGTCGAGCGTGAGCGGGAGATACGTGCTTTCGAGAAGGAAGAATACTGGACGCTTGACGTTGCGTTAAACGCCAAGAAACCGCCGGTTCTTACAGCGCGTTTAAGCAAGCGCAACAACGAAACTCCCAAGTTAGGCGACGAAGCGACAACCAGCGGTATTGTGGCGGACCTGGATGACGCCGACTATACGGTGGTGTCGGTAGCAACGCGCGAAAAGCGTCGCAACCCAGTTCCCCCGTTCATTACATCGACGCTGCAGCAGGAATCGTCACGCAAGCTGCGATTCAGCGTGAAGCGCACGATGATGCTTGCTCAGGGATTGTATGAAGGTAAGGAAATCGGCAACGAAGGCTCGGTAGGTCTGATCACCTACATGCGTACCGATTCCACGCGCGTTTCCGAGGATGCGTTGACGGAAGTGCGAGCCATGATCGGCGAGCGCTATGGCACCGAGTATCTGCCCGGCACGGCCATAATTTATAAGTCGAAAAAAGATGCGCAGGATGCCCACGAGGCTGTCCGGCCCAGTTCGGTATTGCGGACACCGGAATCGGTGGAAGGCTTTTTGGCTGAGGATGAACTGAAGTTGTACCGGTTGATCTGGATGCGTTTTGTGGCGTCGCAAATGATGCCGGCCGTTTTCGATCAGACGACGATTGAGGTGAGCGCGCAAGGCAAGAGTAACGCGGACTATCTGTTCCGCGCGACGGGTAGCGTGCCTAAATTCAACGGCTTCCTGAAGGTATATCAGGAGGGCAAGGACACCATCGATGAAGACGATGAAGAGCTAAAGCACAAACTGCCCGCAGTTACCGAAGGCGAACAACTTAAGTTCAAATCCATACATCCTGAGCAACACTTTACGGAGCCGCCGCCGCGCTACAACGAAGCGACGTTGGTCAAGAAGCTGGAGTCGGACGGCGTTGGACGCCCTTCTACGTATGCTTCCATCCTTTCGACGATACAGGATCGCGAATACGTGAAGAAAGAGGGCGGTAAGTTTGTTCCCACCGAGTTGGGAATGGTGGTGACGGACCTGCTGCTCGAAAGTTTCAACAACCTCTTCGACGTGAAGTACACGGCGCGGATGGAAGAGGAACTGGACGAAATTGAAGACGGCAAAATCGAGTGGCAAACCGCCATGGCCGACTTCTACGGTCGATTCCAGAAAGATCTGGAACACGCCGCGCGGCACATGACCGATATCAAGCGGATGGAGAAGCCGACCGACTTGATCTGCGAGAAGTGCGGCAAACCCATGGTCATCAAGTGGGGCAAACACGGCAGCTTCATCGCTTGCACGGGATATCCCGAATGCACCAACACGCGGGAATTAACGGTCGATCTGCCCGACATCGATAAGGCCGATTTGACGGAGCAGGACGAACAGGAGTATTGCGAAAACTGCGGACGCCCGATGGTGTTGAAGAAGGGGCGGTTCGGACAGTTCTTTGCCTGCTCCGGTTATCCCGATTGCAAAACGACCAAGCAAATTGGCGGCGAGCAGCGCAAGGATGTACAACTCGAAGAGAAATGCCCGCAGTGCGGCAGCAATTTGGTGCAGAAG
>JBARMQ010000231.1:0-12162 GCA_049802535.1 Bryobacteraceae bacterium
GACCCGAAGTCCGGTTGCCGCGTCCAGAAGAGCCAACGTGCGCTCTCGGACGAACAGCTTGCTGAGGAGGAGTTGAAGTTCGAAAAGTTCGAGAACCTCAGGCACCTTCTCCCTCTTCGCACTTTGACGGACGAGTTTGATTGGGTTGCGGTCAACCCACTCGTACCTCATCGCGTGATGGAAGATTGCGCTCATGATGTTTCGGATCTTCGCTCTCGTCCCCTTCGCCCGCTTGATGCTGTCCAGCCATTCTTCAACTGCGACTGACTTGACCTGATCGATCCTGAGATCTCCCCAACGAGGAAGAATCCAGCGATTCAGGTAGCATTCGTATGCGGCTCGCGTGGAGAATGCTTTGCGTCCCTTGCTTTCGCCGGCCAACTCTTTGAGCCGGTAATGGGCAATCAGTTCGGCAACACTTCTCGGTCCGCTTTCCGCGTGCGGGGCTTGTTGGTTGGCGTCGATGCGCAATGCTTGAGCTGCTTTTGAGGCCGAAGTTTCGTTGGCAAGAGTTGCGACCGTACCGACGATAGCCTTGCGATACTTGCTCGTTCCGTCAGTTCCGGTCTCGTACCATCGGTAAATCCAAACATCCGATCCGCTGAGCCGCTTCTCGCGTTGCACGCTTCCTTGTTGATACCGTGTCCGCCTTGACATGAATACTCCTGGTGAAGGCGCCACGGATGGCTCCTTTCAGCCTACCGCGACGTGAGGCAGAGGTCGAGCGAGCGCTCCCGCTGCGTTCCAGACGGAAGCCTGCGAGACAACTTGTGTGTTCGAGCCCTTTGACGGAAGAGAATTCGGTCACGAAAAGGATCGAGGACAGCAGGCTTTAGGGATAGATGGTCAACTGGCCCGTTGCTGCCGATCCAGCCACGCATTCAAGTCGGACGCACGGAAACGCCACATTTTCCCTACATGGGAGCCGTGAATCTCCCCGCGTCGAGCCAACTTTTGTAGGGTTTTGTGATGAATGTCTAAGAGCTGTGCGGCCTGATGGCTGTTGAGAAGAGGTTCAAAATCAGGAATGCCGAATGAATGATTGTCGACTGAGCGAGGGGGAAATTTTGCGACCACCTGTGCCATTAGCGACCTCCTTTTCCACGAGAGTGCCCCAAAATTCCACAGGCGTCCAAGACCTTTTTCGTCAAGACTGATGCTCGACAGGCATCAGGAAGGAACATTCAGATATTTGCAACACCAGAAGGGAACAAACGGATGTCCGATCACCTGAAATTGACGCGGGAAGAACTCTATGGTCTGGTCTGGGTCAAACCCATGACAGAAGTGGCACAGGATTTCCAAATATCTGACCGAGCAATGGCGAAAATCTGCGCCAGAAAACAGGTACCGGTTCCGCCTCGCGGTTATTGGGCTAAGAAAAATGCAGGCAAGAGCGTACCGAAATCCCCTCTCCCCGAGTTTGTCGTGAAACCTCCGAATGAAAGGAAAGGCGCACTCACGCCGGAACGACAAACGCCAGAGAAGCAAAAATTCACCAGCGTGTTTGAAGAACGAAACCAGGCGATCAAGAAAGCGCTCAAGGAATTTCGTAAGCCTCTTTCGGAAGCGATTGACTACACAGTGCGCATCGAGGAATGGCGATGCGATTACAGCTTCGGCCTCAATCCCTCCTATAATCCCTTGCACCGAGATAACGGGATATCGTACTTGTATGAAGAGCCTTATAGCGAGAATCGGGATTTGGTTTTGAGCGGTGTTTTTCTGGAACCCGCAAAGTTAAGACAGAAGAAATTTCAGGCTCGGCTCGTCCGGCAAGATCACCTCGACAAGAAGACTATCGGAGAACATCTGCGGCGGTACGAGGAATCGCCGCCGAAGTCGGTCGGAGGCTTTTCAAAGCTAAACCTCTCCACAGTGGCTTTTCTGGCAATTCCGGATGACGCGTTTGCGCTGATCCTGCAAAATGCAGCGGCTCATAAGATCAATTTCATGACCCTTCGGGGCCAAAAACTGCGATACGGGCACGGGGATATCTACGGTTATTCCCTCCAGGAACAGCAAGAAGAGCAATGATAACCCGTTTAACTGTTGGAGAAGACTTGATCTAACCCTCTGATCTTTGGCAGAATTGCATCAAGGGTAATGGTGCGCATTGCGATTCAGAGTCTCCCCAACTCTTCGCATCGCTACCGGATTGCTCCTAGCTGTCTTGTTGGGTGTTGTTGGATATCACGTCCTCCGTTGGAGGATTCCGGGCTCCTCAGAGGCATTGCTGGAACAAGCCGACGAGAAGTCGTGGCTCAACAACTGGATTGCAGCCGAACCCCTCTATCGACAAGCAGAACTTGGATTCATTCGAAAGCATCAGCCATCGAGGGCTCTGTACGCGCAAGTCAGCGAAATTCCCGCCCAGAGTGAATCGTCGATCAGTGTTCCGGCCCAGCTTGCGGAACTGACAGCGGATCTTTCTCTGCCTCAAGCCCGGGACCCTGAGACAAGACTTCGCATCCTGACGATCCTTGGGATGCTGGAGGTGAATTACGACTCCGCGATGGCGCAAGCCACGTGGGCGCAGGTCGAATCTCTCGCAAGGCAGCGGCATCACTACTTGCTCGCCTCCAGGGCAATTGGCGAGCAAGGGATCGCGGCATTCCTTCTGGGAGACATTGCAACCGCGAAAAAGAACGTTGTGAGGGCATGGACTGTAGCAAAAGTTGCTGATCCCGCTGCTCACATTCGATATGCGAGTGTCTACGGCACAGGTTTGGTCGAACTGCAAAAGTACGGAGAAGCTCTTGGACCGCTCGACGAGGCAATTAAGGTGTCGAAGGACAAGCCGGATGTTGCGTATCCGACCATCGCGATCAATGCAAAGATTGAAGCTTTGAGCGGGCTGGGGCGCAATCAAGAAGCACTGGCTCTGGCTTCGGAGGCGATGCAACGAGCGTCCAATTACCACTTGGCCGGACATCTCTATGAACTCTATCAAGCCCGAGCTGGCGTCTACGGGCGGATGGGCCAATGGGACCGAGCGGCGACTGATTACTCTCGCGCCATCCAATATGCGAAACAGTTGTCGTATTGGCGAGGTGTCACTCAGGCGGATGGCCTACTAGCCAAGGCAGACCTGCAACAGGGCCAGTTGCAGCCCGCTCTCGCAGCCGTCGATGAAGCAATTGAAGCCAACAAACAGATTCCTGATGAACTCTACTTTGTGCCGCGGGACCTAGCAATAAAAGCAGAGATTCTGGCGAAACTTGGGGATGCTAAAAGTTCGGATGAGCTCTACCGCAAGAGTACGGATCTCATCGATGCACTCTTGTCGAAAGTGCCGACACCTACTGTGGAGCGTCAGTTGCTCGGGCAACTGAGCGAAGTCTACGCCGGATATTTTGTATCGTTGAGCAACCGAGGAAAGGACAGAGAGGCATTCGGAGCAATGGAGCGTGCACGAGGCCGAGTTGAAGCGCAGGCGCTTGAGGATCACGAACCAGTCGCACCACACGAGCCGACGACTGCGGAGAAGCTTCTCACGAATCTCAATTTGCGATTGCTGGACACGGACGACGTTGGATCCAGACAGAACATTCTGCAAACGATCTATGACACCGAGCAACAGATCAACCCGAATTTCAGACCGGATCATTTCTCGACGGAGCCGGTGGATCTAAATGAGTTGCAACGTGACCTCAGTCCATCGGAACTCATGCTGGAATACGTCTTGGACGAGCCAAATTCGTACGTGCTCGCTATTAGCAAAACCGAAGTGAAGCGTTACACGTTGAAGGCAAAGTCGGAGTTGGAGAGAGAGGCCGCAGATTATCGATCCGAGGTGATGAAGCAGAAGGTGGACGGTGGGTTGGCGAGGCGGCTATTTGATGACTTGGTCAAACCGGTGTTGATCTATAGCAGAGCGCAATCGATCATCGTGGTGCCCGATGGAAAGCTTCATCTACTGCCGTTCGCGGCCTTGTCGGATGGTGGCCAGTACGTGCTGACTTCTCATTTGGTAACGGTGGTTCCATCAGGGACAGTGTTCCATATCCTCCGGCATCGCGAACAGCACTTAGCTGTCGAGCCAATGCCGTATCTGGGAGTGGCCGCCTGGACAATTGACAAGCCGAAGAAGACATTGTTCTCTGGCATTCTGGGTGGCGGTTCGGGCCCGGAAAGAAGTGAACTGATTGCCTTGCCGGAGAGCCGACATGAAGTCGAATCGATCGCTTCTGATCTTCCAAAGCCAGATACGGTGCTCTTGGGAAGCGCTGCGACGGAAACTCAATTCAAGCGTCTGCCGCTCAGCCAGTTCAATGTTTTGCATTTGGCACTTCATGGCTACGCCGATATGGAGTATTCGGACCGCTCGGCTCTCGTATTTGCGCCAGAAGAGCACGGGCCAGATGACGGACTCCTCCAGATTCGCGAGATTCGCAGTCTCCCGCTGAAGGCAAACCTTGTAACCCTATCCGCGTGTGACACAGGTGTTGGGCCGGTTGGAGAAGAGGGAGTTGCCAATATCGTGAATGCCTTCGTCGAAGCAGGCGCGCAAACAGTTGTGTCCACGCTTTGGGAACTTGAAGACCATGCGACGGCTCATCTGATGACGGTCTTCTATGAGCATCTTGGACACGCTGAGGAGAAAGGCCAGTCGCTGAGAGAGGCACAGCTTCAGATGATCGCATCGGGCGACCCTCCCTACTTCTGGGCGGGTTTCGAGATCGTTGGTGACCCAACAGGCAGCCTGTTCAAAAAATCAGATTTGAATTCGACCGCTAGGAGAAACCAATGAATGAAGCTCAGTCGGCGACTCTCTCGGCTGATCAGCGAAAGAAGGTGCTCGATCGCGTTCTCGTAACACTGCAAAAGCGCTTCTATGCGCCGGAGAAGCTGAACGGGGACTGGCAAGCCGCAGTGGAGCGGCATCGACCATTGATCGAATCAGCGAAGACGCCAGCCAATTTTGAGAAGGAAATCAGTGATCTCTTGAAGGAGCTGCAAACCTCGCATCTCGGCTTCTTCCATCGCAGTGCGCGAAGGGCCTCAAGCCGCGCAGCGCTAAGCGCGACCTACCTTGAAGATGAGACTGAGTACGGCAAGCGCTGGATATTTCAAGACGTGCATACAGGCGGCGCCGCATCCATTGCCGGCATAGTGCCCGGGGATATTCTCCTGAGCGTCAATGATCAAAGTATCGTCCCGCCAGAGCATCCGGTTTTCACTATGGGCGAGAAGACAAACGTAGAGGTGGTCGGAGCGGATGAGAAGAAGCGCAGGGTAATCGTTGACGTGGCCCGCCCAAAAGGGAAAAAGCTTCACTTCGTCGAACCGAAGTTGGTTGAGGCGCGACATTTGAATGATGGTGTTGGGTATCTGAAGATCGCAATGTTTCCCGGGCTCGTCGGGGTTGAGGTTGCAAACGAAATTTCCCGGTCTCTTGCATCGTTGGGGGAAATAGACGGCTTGGTAATCGATCTCCGTGGAAATACCGGCGGGGGGATTGGGGCTCTACGAGTTATGAGCCTGCTAACGCCAACCAAAATTCCAGTCGGGTTCGCGCTCGCGAAGGACCGAGTCACACCAAACCTGGACACGGTAAAGCACACCTTTCGTCGGTTCGACAGTATTCCGAAGTCCAAGAGTTCTCTTTGGTTGCTCGCTGCCAAGTTCGGCCCAGCGATGTTGTCGAAGTCGCCAATCGTACTTGAGGCGGAAGGACTCGGGGCAAAGAAATTTCATGGCAGGGTCGTGGTTCTGGTTGATCGGCACACCGCAAGCGCAGCTGAGATGATCGTTGCATTTGTGCGAGAGAACAAACTTGCGATGATTGTGGGCGAGCCGACTGCCGGCCGGTTACTATCCGCGACCTCTGTAAAAGTCGGAGAGGGGTACAGACTGGCGTTGCCTACGGGTGCCTATTACACATGGAAAGGATCAGTTCTGGAAGGGACCCCAATCGAACCTGACAAGCATGTGGAATTCAACTGGAAAGAACGGAGAGGCGGAACGGACGCGCAGCTGAAGTGGGCAATCGAACTTCTGGAAAGCGGGAGTATGGCACAAGCCAGTTGAGCACCAGCATCGATCCTTCAATCGCAGGCCGATTTTCGGGAGTGATCTGGCGGGCCGATCCGGAGTTTCAATCCCCGGTCCCCAACTGCAAGGGACCGGGGACCCCCGACCTCAAAAATTCCTCTAGATATTTGCCAGCGTCGGTCCTACTGAGTTACACGCGGAATGATGCTGATCTCAAACGGAGCCGAGCGCGTCGAGAAGGTCATAGAGCGATGGAAGCAGAGAGCGCTCGAAGTGAAACTGCGTGGCCTTTTGGGGAAGCTTGGTTTCCCCAATGTTTGCTGCAGTGTCACCCCAAATGCACGGCACGGCTTCTTCCTTGCCAGCCTTGCCGGCCGTCGCGTCGCGTTCCCTGATCCACTCCCAGATGCGCTTTCCGAGCTGGTCGTTGTTCGTTGAGCAATTTGGGTAGTTCTTCCGGATGTAAAGAATGAATTCATCATTTCCCATCTGAATGCTCGTACTCATGGTTTCCTCTTTCATGGTTATGTCAAAAGTGACGTTTAGCGCCTCTTCGAGCCGCCGGAGAAGACTTGTTCCTAGGTTGTAGGTGGGGTCTCTCTCAAAATTCAGAACCGTCTGGCTCGAGACGCCCAGGCGATGTGCGAGTTGGAGTCGGGACATCCCGAGCTGCCCTCGTCTGGCCTCAAGGAGATCGCCGATGTCGTTCATTATTAGCTCCTCGGAAGTAATAATGACATTTGGCACTCCGGTTGTAAACATGGACTGCACACTCTGGCTTTGTGCTCCGTGGCATAGGGGGCTTTGGCATGCGGTGGACGGCTCCTCTTCCCCATCGTTTAACAAAGCAATTGTGAAGAAGTTTCGCCTTATATTCGCCTATAATTTGTTCATGTTTCATAGTCCAATGCGTGGCGTCCATTCCTTCGTCATAGTCTGCAAGGGCTGTCAGCAGAACATTCCGGCACCAGTCGAGACCATGCCAGGCTCTTGGATCATCACCGATTGTCCGCTTTGCGGGGCGAGGCGTCGGTATTTACCTGCGGACGTTTTCCAGGGGCGACTCTCGCACAGCCTGTTGGCGAAACCCTCCCAGGTCACAAACGGGCGGTGAAACATGGGCGAGATGAGGCGAGCCATAGCGCGCGAGGAACAGGAACGGAGCAAGGCAATGGTAGAACAGAAGCGCATGACTGACCGGTTCGCTTCAACGCTCGTGATTGCTGCGTCGATCATTGCGGCTGTGCGACTCGCAAGAGACCAGGACATCAGCCGACCGTCGCCTCGTTTGACATCAGTGATTTCGGACAGCATTGGACTTGCGAGAATGATTCTCGAGAAAGTCTTGCGCTAGTCTGACTAGATTCGGCGCGCATGTGATATTGAATCGCAGATAATCTTTTTGCGACATTTTCCAAGCATTCAATTGTTTCGAGAACGAAGGAGAGAACTATACAAATGTCAGAGCCCTATGTCGTAGGTGATTTGCACTGCCAAGCTGCGGTATTTTGCTACAAGGGAGACAATACCGTAGAACCCCTGAAGAGTGATCTCGACAAGATAGCCGGCGATCCCCCAATGATTCGGGGCGAGATTCATGAGGAAAAAAAGCGGTTTCTCAAAACCCTTCGGGAATGGAACGAGCATAGCGACCCCCGAGGAACATTCCTTTGTATTTATGCTCATTCGGGTGAACCGGGGATCGCGCCAATCGGAGGAAAACAACTTGAACTTCATCCGGATCCCGAGTCTTTGATTATCACGTGGGAGGAATTAGCGCATGCGATGCCAAAGGGTGTTGCCTACCTATGGCTCCTGGGTTGTCGTACCCAAGAGGTATTGAAGATTTGGCAGGAATTAGGCGGTCCAGTGTTTTCCCGCCTGCTTGCGACAGACGCGAAGGATAAATGGCGACCTTTCGTGAAGTGGTTCGCCGCGGAGATAAGTCTCGACCCCGTCTTTTATAACGATGAAATGATTCCCCTTCTCATCCGAAAAGCACCTGATTTGGCAAAACATACACAATACTTTGGACCCGACTTCAAACCGGTTGTTCCGCCTTCCAGTGGGCAAAACGCTGGTGCAAATTGAATGGCGTGAGTCCGTCCAGTACAGGCTCCTTCATTTCAGCGAATCTCTCCAACGGGCCACCCGTTCCGTAAGGGTAGTAGCTGATGGAGCACTGTGCCAGCGCTACGGTAAATGGGGGAAAGAGACTTTGAATCTGGTCGCTAGGGAATTCAGAAAAAGCGGATTCAGGCGCCGCCGCGACTTCACTCACCAACAGGTTGCCTGAAATGTATCTCTTTTCAGCGGATGAGTAGAATTGCCTCGCGATCGTGAGGTCGATGATGAAAGGGGGAGCAACATTCCATGCGTGGCCATAGGTCCCCTCTCTCACATCGGTTGGTTCGAAAACCTTTGGAGGTAATACTGACTTCGAAGGAAAGCTAACGACAACTCCCCCTTTCTGAGGAAAGTTCCAAACTCCCTCAGCATCGAGAAATCGTTGTACGAGCAATGTTGTGGGCAAGCAGCGTCCATTTCTTCCTTCTTCAGCGAGCAAAGGAGACAAGAACGAAACCAGGCGAACAACTCGCTCCTCAGTTTCCGACCGATTTTCCTCTTCAGCCGCCAGGACGCAATATTCTCCGTAAAAATCCAACAGTTCTGGGAGTTGTTGTTCGGCCTCTATAAAGGCGGGATCATCGTAAAACCCTGGCACAATCCTCGTTACACCGAGATCTATAAACACCTTTTGAAGCTCACGTAGGCGAGAGTTCATGAAAGTATTTTAGCTGCCCTGAATCGAAGGGTTCGCGTACCTGTGATTGTACAAACGGTGCTCGACGTTGAATGCGTCCGCTGTGGGGGTGCCTGCCAGTTTTCAAGCGCAAAGAACAGGGAACAGAGATTGACGGTTTGCCCCCGCTGCGCGCCCATTAATTCCCGCGACCGGCAGTAGAATGTGAAGGAGCTCGGTAAGCATGATGCTGTCCCATCGCGAAGGGGTTCTTTCCTTCCAGAATCGAATATCCAACATATCCAACCCACAGGATCGCTGCGAGAACGCACCAGCTAACAACTGCGGGCTTCCAGGGAATGAGAATCAGCATGAGTCGGACCTCCGGGGATCGAGAGCAACTTGCGACTCACCACTATTCTATCGCCAAAGCGATTTTATGATCACGCTCGATAGAAGATTCGGAAGCGCCTATCGGAGGTCTAGCGGATAGTAGTACGAGGCTTGATCTTGCTCCCGCGTGGTCGACAGAAAATGAGGGCCGACCGCAGCGGACCGAAGGTCCAGCGTGACGGTGACCAATTCACGACTTCCGTCGGCGACGGCCACGCCGATGCCCTTTGCCACGGGATCACTTCCAGATTGATCACGTGTCACGGCCACGACGTATTGTCCAGGAGTGCTGTAACGCGGGAGTACAACCGTCACCTTTACGAGGGCTGTGGGCAACGAAACAGATTGCAACGGGGCAGGCTGATCGCCTCGATAAGCGCCGGCATCGGACAAATCCAAAGTCTTTGAAGCAACGGCGACGTTTGGAGTTGGCTGAACCTTGTTCGATCTGCGACCGGAAATCCATACGACCGTCGCAACAACCAGCACACAACTGGCAATGGCCGCAGTGAGGGCTATGCGCCGAGTAGTTGTGGCTTTCTCATTTCTTATAGCCAGCAGTTTTCTCATGCAGAGAGGGCACGAGGCTGCATGATCTACTCGCGGATCGGAGAGGTTAATACTCCTGGATTTTCGAGCGAGATCGCGAAGAAACGAGTCGTCGGCGTGCGACCCTTGCGGAACTTCGACTTGCCCTTCAAGAACTAACTCCTGCCGCTTTCGGTTGAACCATTCTTCGAAACGATCTTCGGCAGGTGGAGAGTCTGGCTTTCTCCACATCATTTTCTGCCTCCCCTGGATCGGGAAAGCTCGTCAAGCAACGTCTCTACTTCTCGGAAATATGCGCGTCGAACGACTGTGTGATCCATTTCAAGAGAATCGGCGATTTCTCGCCATGAATACCCCAACCAACGACGGTTCGCAATAGATCGGGCGAACGGCGACAAGCATTCGAGAAGCTCTTTCGCATAGAGCTGCTGTTCCGCCTCTGGTTGGCTTACAAGAAGGTTCTCAAAATCGGCCAGGGAACCTGACTGCACTTCGAATCGCTTCTTCGCAGCCTGCTGCTGTGCGCGGCGCTTGAGGGTGCTCTTCATGCGCCATTCCAACTTCTCTACGGGGAAGTTAGCATGTCGCCCGGCGTAGTCCCGCGTATTTTCAATCGCGTGATCCATGAGGTCGTGAGCCGCGTCGTGATCGTTCAGATAGGTCCATGCGTACAGGAGGGCGTACGGCCAAGCTGCTTCAGCAGCGGCCGCCAGCTTCTGATCAGAAGCAAGGTGCCCGGTCGAGAAGGCCCAACTCCATGTCAGCTCTTGCCAGATGCGACCTTTTGGGGGCATGAGGAATCACTGTCTACTCAAAAGTAGCCAATTCACGTCACAGTGTCAAAAAATGTCCCCTTCGCAAAAAAACATTGTCTGCGACGCCCCAAACGGACTTCGAAAGTGCCTTTAAGTAGTAACGGAACCCGGCCCCGGAACGGATGAGCGCGGGTTGAGAAAGTGACACATTTCGTCAAAGGCAGCCAAGAGTATGAGCATCCCTCCCCCGCTCAGAAAGCTGCAATACGTGTTGGCCGTCGCCCGGGAGCTGCACTTCCGCAGAGCCGCCGAACGTCTCAACGTATCGCAGCCATACATTAGCCGTCAGATCAAGGAATTTGAGGCAGATATTGGCTTCAATATCTTCCGGCGAGATCCCGTGTGCCTCACCGCATCCGGCCAGGAATTAGTGGTTAGGATCAGCGAGATGTTGAGCCGCCTGGACGCGGACTTCCGAATCGCCGTCGATGCGGCCAGAGCCGTTAACCAACGACAGGCAAAGGAGTTCACTATCGGCCACTGCGCCTGCACTTCCCCTCAGTTCCGGCGTCAAATTCGCGTCGTCCAAAAGGTCAGGTTCCCCAAACTTCGTATGCGATTCCGAATTTTGTCCGTCTTGGATATGTTCGACGCGCTTGAGTCTGGGCAAATACAAGTGGGCATCACATTCGCGCCACTCGGACGAGACGACTTGCGGCAAATCCCTCTGCGATCAGAGCGGCTGTGTGCCATCCTTCCACGGCGCAATCCTCTATCTGTTGAGTCGTCTCTCTCGTTGGCGGACCTGAGCAAGCGAGCCCTCGTAACGGCCGACTTCAGGCGCACTCATCCGGCACTGCATCAATGGCTGAATGAACAGTGTCTAGCTACCGGATTTCGTCCGGCTTTCGTGGAAGAGGTGACCTCTGCTCAAGAGGCCACCGATTTAGTGCAAGAAGGCGTGGGGATTGCTTTACTTCCTGAAGGTGTTTGCCGAAACGACACGCAGGATGTCTGTGTGATTCCAATCCGAGATCTCAAGCCGCTGGAATTGGTGCTCGTCTACCGCAGCAATTGCTCTCCGATTGCAGAAAAGATTGCGATTGGTATTGCTGATTCCATTCGCAGTGATGAATTGGCACGAACCGGCTAAAAAGTTTTGCTGAAAACAGACTCCATATTTGCCACGCAATGTCTGTCCATTCCCATCAGAGACCGAACGATAACCGGAAGGCATTGGCGATGACCAAAAAAGTCTTGGACAGAAAATTTGGGTGAGATCAATCTGTCCCCACGACTTGCTTGTGCGGGGTCGAATTCGCAGAAATGGAGCTCCCCATGAACCTCTCGCCCAAACAGCGAAAGTGGATCCGCAAATTGCCGAAATCAGTATCAATCGCCACCATTCTGGTCTTAGTGCCCGTCGCCGCTTTGGCACAGAGCGGTTCGCCGTTCGACACGGGCTTTACGTCTCTCCAAACCCTCTTCACTGGAACGGTCGCAAAAGTCGCAAGTCTGATCGCGATTGTCATTGGCGGTTATGGCTTCGCGCACGGTGAGCCTGGCGCGAAGAAAGCACTGGCCGGCGTTGCTGCAGGAACCGGGATTGCCGTTCTCGCTGCGAATGTACTGAGTTGGCTCTGGGGCGTGTAGATACATCGCCCAACCATCTTCAACCACCCATTACAGCGAGCACAGAGAGGGGCCTATGACAGACATGAAGCC
>JBARMQ010000232.1:0-1645 GCA_049802535.1 Bryobacteraceae bacterium
GATGTATTGCGCGCTGCTGGTGATCCTGTTAATGAACTTCTCATTCCTCTTTATCTACGGGCAGCCGGATTGGCGGCCGGTGGCAACGGGATTTCTGGGATTGGCGCTGCAGGGGGCATGTTTGCTGGGCTTCGGAGCGTTCATCTCGACGCTAACCCGGAACCAGATCGTGGCGGGCGCGATTACGTTTGCGTTTTGCCTGCTGCTGTTTGTGTTGAACTGGACGACCTCCTTTGGGAATTCGGCGAGTTCGCAAGTACTTTCTTACATCTCGATCAACAGCCACTTCGACAGTTTTTCGCGGGGTGTGATCGATAGCAAAGATTTGATCTTTTACTTGACCATGATTTTCTTTGGGTTGTTTTTGACGGCTCGGTCCCTCGAGTCCCTGCGGTGGAGGGCGTAATGGCCGAGAAGCAAGCAAGAGTGCCGCGGAAAAGCACGGTAGCTGGACAGCAAGCGCGTTTCGGCGCAACGGCTGGTTTGTATACCATCATTGTCCTGGCCGCGCTGGTGATGGTGAACTGGCTGGCGAATCGATACAACAAAACGTACGACACCACCAGCAACAAACGCTACACCTTATCGAATGAAACCAAGAAGGTGGTCGATGGGTTGAAAGGTGACGCGACGATTACCTATTTCGATAGAACTAGCGGGTTCGATAGCGCTAAGGGGATGTTGGACCGCTATAAAAATTTATCGCCTAAGATCCACGTCAATTACGTTGATTTCACCAAGAACCCGGCCGAAGCGCGGGCCTACGGCGTACGGTTCCCGGGGACGGCTTACGTTCAGATCGGCGACCGGCGGGAAGAAGCCAAGGCCGTAACCGAAGAAGGGATCACCGGAGCATTTTTGAAGGATCTGAAAGGCACGCGAACAGTGTGCTTTGTATCGGGCAGCCATGAGCATCAGTTGGACGAAACGGGCGACGGAGGGCTATCCCATTTAAAAACGATGTTAGACCGGGACAACTACAAATCGCAGCAGATTTCACTTCTGACGCAAACGGAAGTGCCGAAGGATTGCACGGTTTTGGTAGTCGCGGGTCCGCAGGATGATTACACGCCGACGGAAGTGACGGCCATCAAGAACTACATCGAAGGCGGTGGGCGCGGAATGTTTCTGCTAGATCCGCCGTTGGACTTTCCGAAGCTGCATGTGGCGCAGAACGACGGCTTGGACAAATTGCTTGGAAGCTGGGGCGTGACGCCGCAGAACGATTTAGTACTGGAAGAGAATCCGGTGGGCCAGTTATTCGGGTTTGGGCCTGAAGTGCCCCTGGTGACAACGTATGAATCGCAGCCGATCGTCGCCGACTTGAAGGGCGCAGCCACGGGGTTCCCGTTGTCGCGATCGCTTGAGGTGAAGAGCACCGGTAAGGCGACAGTCGACAAACTGTTTTCGACAACCGCCAATGCAATCGCCACGACGAAGTTGAGCAACAACGCAGTAAATCCGAACGATCCCTCCAATCTGAAGGGACCGTTCGTTCTAGGTGCGGCGGGTACTTACAACACGGGCAATCCGAAGGATCCGGGGCGGTTTGTGGTGATTGGATCGTCCGGCTTCATGGACAACGGAACCATCAGCTTTCAATCGAATCGAGATTTGGCGGTGAACGCTGTGAACTGGTTGTCGT
>JBARMQ010000233.1:0-6614 GCA_049802535.1 Bryobacteraceae bacterium
GCCGAATTCAGATGGAATTGTGACGCCGCCGATGATGAGAGGCCGCCCGCTTTCGATACGGTGGGAATCCCAGCCTTGGCCGACCCGAAAAGGAAGACGGTCCATGGCCTAGCCCAGATTCAGGGCGGCGCTTTCGAGGGAAAAATAGAGGCGGGCCAGTTCCATGTCCGACGGTTTAGTGATCTTGATATTGCGATCGGTACCGGCCACGACTGAGACCTCGACTTGTTCCAAACGCTCCACCAGGGACGATTCGTCGGTTCCGACAAACAAATCCTGGCTGGCCTTTTCGAAGGCGGTTCGCAAAAGGTCAAGGCGAAATACCTGAGGTGTTTGCGTCAGAATCAACCGCTCCCGGGGGAGAGTGGCGCGCACTTTGTTCCGATGCACTTGTTTCACGGTATCAACTGGGACAATGCCGACAATGGCTGCGCCCGTCTCAGCCGCTTCACGAATTACTTTCTCAATGACCTCAAGCTCAATGAACGGCCGGACCGCATCATGCACAGCTACCATATCAATGTCCGCACTGATGGCGGCCAGCGCATTTTCGACCGATTGCTGGCGGGTCTCACCGCCTTCGGCAACACGAACGGACTTGCCAAAACCTTGTTGAGCAAAAAGCTCCTGCGCCCAAATCAGATCGTCGCCACGCAGAGCGACAACGATTTCGGTGACCAGCGGCGAAGTGACAAACTTCCGGATCGTATGCAGCAGGATCGGCGAGCCGTTCAGCAGCATAAATTGTTTACGGCTGATGCCTTCCTTTTCCGGCGTAGCTCTCCCCATGCGGGTACCTAAACCTGCAGCGGGGATAATGACAGAAACGTTCATCAATGCTCCGGGTGGGGCGATTCCTTTGAATCCTTATCATATAGCGCCGACGAAGATGGGCTGGATCGGTCCCCGGCACGGTCCCGTGAAGAGGGGATTTTGTATTGAAAATGTTTCATCGATCGGCGCGTATCCGCATTGGGCCGATAACGCATCCATTCAAGTGAACAGGGGATGCGGGGTGCCGCGGACCCTCAGGAGAAAAAGGAAAATGAAATTTACCCCAATTGCCGCCCGATTGAGCTTTTTGGCAGCCGGGATTGGGCTCGCTTCCATGACGCTGAGTGCCCAAGACCCACAGCAGTATCCTCAGCAGCAGCAGCAGCAGCAGCAGCCTTACCCGCAACAACAGCAGCAGTATCCACCGCCACAGCAATATCCACCACAACAGCAGCAATATCCACCCCAACAGCAGCAGTATCCGCCTCAGCAACCCTATCCGCAAGCGCAATACCCGCCCCAACAACAGCCGTATCCGCAGGCGCCGCCGCAGATGATGCCGCCGCAACAAGTGGATCAATTGGTTCAGCGAATCGCTTTGTACCCGGACGGTCTGCTCACCCAGATTTTGACTGCCTCGACATTTTCGAACCAGATCTTCGACGCCGCTGGATGGGCCAATCAACATGCCTACCTTCATGGCCCTGAACTAGCCGGAGCAATTCAGTCCGATGGACTTCCGTGGGATCCCAGTGTATTGGCGTTGCTTCCGTTTCCCAGCGTGCTGAACATGATGGCGCAGGATATGGCCTGGACTCAGGCATTGGGAAATGCAGTTTTGGCGCAACGGCCGGACGTTATGGACGCTGTTCAGCGCATGCGGCAGGAAGCTTATCAATATGGCTACCTTCGGTCGAATTCGTATGATCGAGTCGTCGATTCCGCACCAAACGATATCGAGATTTTGCCGGTAAATCCCGATTTCTATTATGTTCCGACTTACAACCCGTATGTAGTGTTTGCTCCTCCCCGGCCCGGCTTCTTCGTCGGAGGCGCTATTCACTTTGGAGCGGGAATAACCATCGGCGCGGCATTTTCCCCATTCGGCTGGGGACATCCGTTTCTTGATTGGAGATCGCACCAGATTGTGATCGATAACCATCCGTGGGGCCGTACTTGGGTCAATCGAGGAGCATATGTGCATCCCTATGCTGAAGCCTATCGACGCCCTGGTCCCGGAGCCCGTGTGGAACGCCACGACATTTACCGCCCACATAATGAGGCCCACCGGGACGAACACCACGACGCACATCACTAGGGCGCAACAACCGTAGAACAGTGAGAGGCCGGAGCCTGCGAAACGCTCCGGCCTTTTCAATTTTTGAGGTGAACATCCTTCTGGTAGTCTCAAAGACCGGAGGTCGGCAATGGCGACAACGAGTGTCCCGCCCAGCAACAGGGGTGTACGCAGATGGCAATGGTTGATGATTGTCTTTCTAATTTTACTGCTGGCGGCTTTCCTGCTTGGGTACGTTCCTGAGTCGCAGAAAGGCAGCCGCCTGGCGGCCGAACTTAAGACCGCGCAAGATGACCAGCATCAAATGGCCTCGCAACTACAGGTTGCGACGGTGCGCGATGAGTTTAGCCGTGCCTACCTTGAAACGACCCGAAACAACTTTGGATTGGCATCGCAAGAGGCCACTCGAGGATTCGATCTGATCGCGGGCGCGTCGGCAAGCACATCGAATCCCTCGATGAAGACTGCGCTGCAGAACATCTCGAACCAAAGAGTTGCTGTCCTGGCGGGGCTCGCGAAAACAGACCAGAATGTGCGCAACCAGCTTGCGTCCATTCTCGACACCATGGCGAAGGCCAGCGGTCACTAGACGACGGCCTTCACTCCGATAGAACCAGCAGGTCCACTCCAGAAGGATCATCGGCTGAGTGAAACACACGTTCAGTGGCCTTCTGAAAATCACTGGGGCGCGCATTCGGGATGTCGACAAAGGTCTGGGGATTGCGATCGACAAGCGGGAACCAAGAACTTTGCACCTGCACCATGATGCGATGGCCCTTTCGGAATGTGTGGTTCAAGTCGGGCATGGTGAAGTGAACATCAGCCACCTTCCCCGGAGTGAGAGCTGCCGGCTTTTCCCAACTGTTGCGGAACTTGGCGCGCATTGGCTCGCCGCGCAGTAGTTGCTGGTATCCGCCCATGTGAACCGCGGGGGATCCGAGCACACGTTTGCCTTCATCGGCAACTGGGGGATCGGGATAATCTTCCGGATAAACGTCAATCAACTTGACGACGAAATCTGAATCGCTGCCGGAACTCGAGACGTGCAATTTGGGTGATATTGGACCGCTAATCGTTATATCTTCCAAGAGCGGCGCGGTCTGATAGGTCAAAACGTCCGGACGCCTCGAGGCAAAGCGTTGATCGTCTACCATGTAACGCTGCGGAACCGCTGTCGCAATGTAATCGATGAACGGCACAGGATGGTTCGGATCGCTGACATATTCGTCGTAGCCTTCAGAACCGCCGGGCGCGTCGAAAGACAACTTGCCGTCAGCACGCAAATAGAGGGTAGTCAACTTCGCCTTGGGCGGGGGCCACGCTTCATATTGCTTCCAAACGTTGGTGCCCGTTTCAAAGACGTACGCTTCGGGCAGATCCGCGCCCTTGCCTTTCAGATAGTGTTCGAAAAAGACAAACTGAATATTCTTACGGAAGAAGTCTCCTGTCTTCGCGCCAAACTCCACGTCGCCCAGGTGATCGCCGTCGGATCGAGCCCATCCCCCATGAACCCAAGGGCCCTCAACGATGGTGTTGACGATGCCGGGATTGAACTCTTCAATGGCGTGGTAGGTCTTGAGCGGGCCGGATAGGTCCTCCGCATCGAACCATCCCCCGACGGTCATCACGGCGCACTTGATGTTCTTCATGTGACGGGAAAGATCGCGCGCTTTCCAGTAATCGTCGTATTTCGTGTGGAGAAGCTGATCGTTGAAGAGTGGATTCGAGCCTTTCAAGTAGAGCTCGTCGAGATTGGCAGTCGGTCCTGCTTTCAGGTAAAAATCGTATCCATCGGGAGTGCCAAAGTCGAACCGGGTGCGCTCCTTCGGAGGAAGTGAAGGCTTAGCGAACGGCTTGAACGACACATAAAAGCCGAAATTGGCCGCCAGCATGAAACTTCCACCGTGATAGGCATCGTCGCCTTGGAAAAGATCGGTCATGGGCGCTTGAGGCGACGCTGCTTTCAGCGCCGGATGAGAATCGATGATGCTGGCGGAGGTATAGAAGCCGGGGTACGAGATCCCCCAGATGCCCACTTTCCCGTTGTTGTTGGCAACGTGCTTCAACAGGAACTCGATGGTGTCGTATGTGTCGGAGCTGTCGTCCACATCCTGTGAGGACTTTTTCACGTCAATGTGCGGCGTCATCTCCACAAAATCGCCTTCCGAAAGATATCGGCCGCGGACGTCCTGATAGACAAAGATGTAGCCGGCCTTTTCAAATTCATCCGAGGGACCAAGCGCCTTCTTGTACTCGTCCTCACCGTAAGGCGCGACGCTATAGGGCGTGCGGTCCATCAAAATCGGATAGGGGTGCGACGAATCCTTCGGCACATAGACCGAAGTGAACAGCTTCTTGCCGTCGCGCATGGCGATGCGGTACTCATATTTGGTGTAATGCGCTTTGACGTAGTCCTCGGCCGGAGCCGCAGGCTTATCTTGCGCTGAAACGATATGGCCAACCGCTACCAAGCCGACCATGGCGGCGGCTGCCGTCAAAACCCATTTCGAATACTTTGCCCGTTTCATCGCGCTCCCCCTTTTGACTTTCAACGACGAACGCTTATGGTAGCGGGAACGGCGTAGCGGTGCAAGAAAAGTGAGCAGCGAAATTTTAATCAGGAGAAATTCCGGCCGCCTCATCGATGCGATAGGACCGATTCACGGCAAGGTTCGGGAACGATTGCTTTTGCCCGCTGGGCCATTCAACGGTAAGCCGGGAGACCCGATCGTCGGTGCCAAGTCCAAAGGTAAGCGCTAATTCGCTCTGGGAGCAATAGCTACTTCCGCTGTGGACCGTCTGCCATTGGGTTCCCGACGCGCTTTGAATACGGACAACCGCACCCAGTGCACTGCGATTCGATTTGACACCGGATAGGTTGACGCGAATCCACCGGTTGCGATTGCCGCCGTCATTTCGATATAGGCGCGCGGAACCATTGTTGGTGGTGATTAGAATATCCAGATCGCCATCGCCGTCGAAATCGGCATATGCGGCGCCGCGGGCGAGCAAAGGCGTTGAAAAATCTTGTCCCAGCAGTTCGGAAACGTCTTGAAAACTTCCATGGCCGAGATTGCGGAACATCAGCGGCGGCTCTCGATATTTAACCTTAGGTTCAAGGTTTGAAATGTTCTCTTCACTGTGTCCGTTAGCGGCGAAGATGTCCGGAAATCCATCGAGATCGTAATCGAAAAAGAAGGCGCCGAACGTCAGGCTCAGGAGACTGTCGAGTCCAACCGGCGACGCCGGCGCCCGATCGGCGAACAGGCCTTGGCCTTCGTTGTGATACAGCGCCAGCATCTGATGCGAATAGTTTCCGACGAGCAGGCTAGGACGGCCGGAGCGGTCGTAATCGATGGCATCGGCGCCCATCGCACCGCGCGCAGCCCCATCTTCGGCATAGGCGACACCCGCCGCGACACCCTGCTCGCTGAAGGTTCCGTCGTGATTGTTACGGAATAATTTGTTGGGCTCGGTATCGTTACTCACGAAGATATCCGGCCAACCATCGTCATCGTAATCTAGCACCACCACGCCAAGCGACTTACTGATCTTGTCGGCGATACCGGCCTTAACGCTGACATCTTCGAAACGCCCGTTTCCTAAGTTGTGATAAAGCTTCGATGGCGCGCCTTTCGACGACTCCGGAGTGCAATAGCCCTTATGTATGCCGTCAAGCGAGCACCACACATCGGTTTGAGGACTCCACTGCACATAATTCGCGACGAACAGATCGGCGAGGCCGTCGCGGTCATAGTCGAGCCACGCGGCGCTCGTTCCAAAATTTGCATTACGAATCCCGGACGCCGCGGTAACATCTCGAAATTTGCCGCGACCTTCATTGTGAAAGAGATGATCGCCATCGAGTGCCGTGATGTAGATGTCTGGCCGGCCATCGTTGTCATAGTCGGCAACGGCGACGCCCATGGCATACATTTCGACGTCCAGGCCGCTACCCGCGGTGATGTCGGTGAACGTGCCATTGCGATTGTTCCTGTAAAGCGCGCTCATGTGTTTTCGGCCTTGCGGCGTCCAGTCTCTGCTATTGAGCAAAAGAATATCGGGCCAGCCGTCCCCGTCGAGGTCTACAAACGCGCAACCCGATCCCATGGTTTCCGGCAGGTATTTTTTGCCAAAAGCGCCGTTGTGGTGAACGAAATGAATTCCGGCGCGCTCGGTTATGTCAGTGAAAACGATATGACTCGGCGGGGGGACGCGGCTGGCGGCATTGAATACCGGCAAGCCACAGAAAAGGGCCGCGTAAGCTACCCACAGCTTCATCAGGATTCGTCCTCAGCATAGCGCCTGGCTCTCGGCTCACGCGATATATCATTAGCAACAATGGTTAGATCTCGCGTTGCGAAGCGTGCCACTGGCGCTGCGCTCTTTTCGATCCTGATCTCCGTTTTGAGTGGTCAACCCCAGAAGACGGATATGCTTTGGCATCATCGGAATCTCGGAAAGGCATTTTACGAAAATCCGACGACGCAAAAGGAAGCGGTCGAGCAATTCAAAGAAGCCCTGGACATGGATCCCAATTCGG
>JBARMQ010000234.1:0-16790 GCA_049802535.1 Bryobacteraceae bacterium
GAGTTTGCTCGACCGCTTAAATCTGGAGGCAATGACGTCGCTGCCGGCCGATCGAGTGCGGCAGGAGATCCGGCCTGCCGTTGCTTCGCTCGTCAACGAAGAAAAGACGCCGCTCAGTCTGATCGAAAAGGAGCGGTTGATTGAAGAGGTTCTGGATGAAGTCTTTGGCCTCGGCCCGCTAGAGCCCTTGATCCGGGACAAGACTATCTCCGACATATTAGTCACTACGCCATACATGGTGTATGTCGAGCGCCGGGGCAAGCTGGAACGGACCGATGTCAAATTCAAAGACGACGCTCATCTGACGCGCATCATCGAACGAATCGTCTCTCGCGTAGGCCGCCGTATCGACGAGTCCTCGCCGATGGTGGATGCGCGTCTTCCCGATGGGTCACGCGTCAACGCCGTGATTCCGCCGCTGGCCGTCGATGGTCCGCTGCTCTCCATTCGCCGTTTTGGAGGGGCCCCGCTGCAGGCTGCCGACCTGACTCGCAATCTGTCGCTCACCGAGGCAATGCTGGAACTCGTGAAAGCTTGCGTCAAAGCGCGCCTGAACATGATCATCTCCGGCGGCACGGGTGCGGGAAAGACAACCTTCTTGAACATGCTTTCGGGTTTCATCCCGCCGAACGAGCGCATTGTGACGATTGAAGACGCGGCCGAACTGCAGCTTCGCCAGCCGCACGTGGCGCGGCTTGAAACCAGGCCGCCCAACATCGAGGGCAAAGGAGCGGTGTACCAGCGCCAGCTTCTCATCAATACTCTCCGCATGCGCCCCGACCGAATCATCGTGGGCGAGGTGCGCGGTGAAGAGGCGCTCGACATGCTGCAAGCCATGAATACCGGCCACGATGGATCGCTCACGACGATCCACGCCAACACTCCGCGCGACGCCATCAGCCGTCTCGAAGTCATGATCAGCATGGCGAGCAGCAATCTGGGCGTCCGCGCCATACGCCAGCAAGTCGCCTCCGCGGTCGACCTATTCATTCAGATCTCCCGCATGAGCGACGGTACCCGTAAGGTGACGCACCTGACCGAATGCGTCGGGATGGAAGGGGAGCAGGTAACCACGCAAGACATCTTTCTGTTTGAACGCACCGGGCTGAGTGCGGACGGCCGCGTGACCGGGCGGTTTCGGGCAACCGGTGTGCGGCCCAAATTCTACGAGAAGCTGAAGGCCGCCGGGATCGAATTCCCGATGGCTATTTTTCAAACCGCAACGGAAGTTCGTTGAGGAGGGCGACACGCTGACATGCTGCTATTCACCGTCCTGTTTGTCGTAATTCTGGTCTTGGTGCTGTTGTCGGCGAGCCTCGTCTTCGCCGTCTGGCGCACGCGCGAAAACAAAGAATTGCGCGCCATGCTTCGGACGGCCGATCCCGTGATTGTTGAGAAGAGCACGGAATTTCTCCGGCCAGCCACGGTCGAAAATCCTCTGATGAGGGCATTGCGTTCGCTCGAATTCATGCGCCGGATTGATCTATTGCTCGAACAGGCGGGCGCTACCTCGACCAGCGGCAAACTGGTCCTGAGGTCCGTCGGCGCGGCGCTGGTGGGCTTCCTGGTAGGAGACCGACTGCCATTGCCCGGCTTTCAAGCCTTAGCCGGCTTGGCGCTGTTCTGTCTCTTCGGATCTTTGCCACTTCTCTCGATTCTTCGGAAGCGAAGCAAACGCATCTCGGCGTTCGAGGAGCAGTTCCCGGAAGCGCTCGACTTCCTGGCGCGGTCCTTACGCGCTGGACATGGGTTTTCGGTTGGCCTGGAGATGCTGGTCGTCGACTCGCCCGATCCTCTGGCCAGCGTATTCCGGCGAACCATGAACGATCTTCACCTGGGCTCGCCACTGAATGTGGCATTTCAAAAAATGTCCGATGTGGTGCCGATTCTCGACGTACGGTTCTTTATCGCCTCCGTCTTGCTGCAGCAGGACACGGGCGGCAATTTAAGCGAGATCCTGTTGAAGCTCTCTCTCATTATTCGCGAACGGTTTCGCCTTAAGGGTCAGGTGAAAGCGGCGAGCGCGCACGGCCGCATTACCGGAATGGTGCTGGTCTTCATGCCTATCGCTGTCGGTGTGCTGATGTTTCTATCGACTCCCTCCTATCTCATGGTCCTATTCAATGAACACATCGGGCGAATCTTGCTGATCGCCGCATTGGTGGCCCAGGTGATTGGCTATTTCATCATCAAGAAGATTGTGACGATAAAGGTTTGAGGTATGCCTGAAATCATTGCCCTCGTGTTCTTTGCTGTTTTGGCCGTTGGCATCACTTGGTTCGGCTATTGGTATTACGTTCGGCCGATCCGCACGCTCCATCAACTGGGTGAGGTTTCGGACTTTAAGGCGGCCGAGCCAGCCAAAGCGAAAAGCAAAGAGAAACTGCTCTCTCGTTTTCTCGCTGCGATCGGCGGTATGGCCCCTGCGTCGAAGCAGGAAGCCGGGTTGCTGAAGCGGGAATTGATCTCGGCTGGTTTTCGGTCGGCCTCGGGAGTGCCGATTTTCACCGGCCTTCGCATCGCGTGTTGCGCCGGCGGCTTGGTCATCGGCTTCTTTTGCCGCAATCTTTCGGCTCTTGAAGCGATGCATCTATTGATTCCGGTTGGCGGAATTGCATTCGGATACATTCTGCCCGGTTTTGGGCTAGGCCGGCTGATTGAGCGCCGGCGGGAGCGTGTGCGGCTCGGACTAGCGGACGCGTTAGACCTCTTAGTTGTCTGTTGCGAGGCGGGTTGCGGGCTCGATCAGGCAATCCTCAACGTCAGCCGTGAATTCGCCACGGTGCACCAAGAGCTGAGCGAAGAATTCGCGTTAATCAACATGGAAATTCTGGCTGGATCGAGCCGTTCAGCCGCTCTACGCAATTTCGCCACGCGCACCGGCGAAGAAGAAGTAAGAAAGTTGACGGCCATTCTGATTCAAACGGACCGCTTTGGCACTAGCATCGCCGACGCCTTACGGACCCAGGCCGATTACATGCGTATTAAGCGCCGTCAAGTAGCGGAAGAGAAAGCGGGTAAGGTCGGCGTGAAGCTGGTTTTCCCGATTTTCTTCTTTTGCATGCCCGCACTGGTGATTTTGGTCGCAGGTCCCGGCATGATCCAGATCATGAAGAGCTTTCTTGGTCCAGGTCACGGATTGAACTAACATTTCGCTCAAGGTGTCGTGCCCACCGCCGATAAGCCGGTAAAGGAGATTTACCGTGGACAGCACAGTTTTGCAGGTTGTGATTTGGGTAGCGGCAGGTTCCGCCCTCCTCTTCTATCTCAAGCGTCGCCGGAATCGTAAGACGACCCTGTAAGGGCATCGCCGGACGAATCAAAATGGGCGAGGCGCACCCGTTCGCGGATCGGCCTCGCGTGCGCTCGCGAAAGCGTTTCGGCTCGAACGAGCGTGGCGCGATGCTGATTCCGTTTTCGCTGATGTTCATGGCGTCCCTGATCATTGCAGGGCTCGCCATGGACACCGGCTACATGGAATATCAAAGACGTTTGTTGCAAAACGCGACGGACGCGGCATCTTTGGGCGCGCTGTGCGAAAAGCAGCGCGGCAAAACCGACTGGGTTCAGGCAGGCACCTCCGATGCTGCGCTCAACGGCTTTACGAATGGTGTGAACTCCGTTGCGGTCAACATCCAAAACCCTCCGCCTGCCGGCAACTACAACGGGATTACGACGGCCATTCAGGCATCAATTACCAAGACCCAGCCGACCTTTTTCATGCCGTTAGTGAATATTAATAGCGTCAATTTGGCCACTGCGGCAGTCAGTCAGCCCGGGCAAAATACCACCTATTGCATGTACGCGCTCAATGGAACGAACTCGCGCACCTGGCAGATGAGCGGGTCGGCCAATATTGGCTGCGGAATTATGATCAACTCCAGTTCCAGCTCGGCATTGAACCTCGATGGCGGATCGTCGCTCAAGGCCAGCAGCATTAATATCGTTGGCAACTATACGAACTCCGGCACGATTAGTCCGACGCCTAAAACGGGAGTGAGTGCGGTCTCCGATCCATTGGCAAGCACGGCCTCACCCAGCTTCAGTTCCTGTACCTACACCAACTGGCAGATGAACTCAGGCACCGGCTCAAAGACGCTGTCGCCGGGAACGTACTGTGGCGGAATTACCATCAGCGCTCAAAATTTGACGGCGACATTCAATCCTGGCCTGTACATCGTGACCGGCGGCATCAATTGGAATGCACAGTCGAACATCGTCGGCTCCGGCGTCACCTTCTTCTTTACCAAGGGCGGCGGGTCGCAATATGGACAAGTCACGATTAGCGGCCAGGTGAAGGTGAATCTGAGCGCGCCAACAACGACGGCGAATGGAGGCATCCCGGGCATCCTGATGTTCGGCGACAGGAGCTGGATCAGCACCAGTCAGAACGTCAACATCAATGGCGCAAGCTTCGCCAAGTTGGAGGGCATTCTTTACTTTCCATACACCGGGATGATCATCACGGGCCAGACCAGCACAACCGGAAACTATCTCGGCATCGTGGCCGATAACATCACTGTCAACGGTGGGGCATCGCTGGTAGCGCCTGCGCCCAACTACTCCGCTGTCTCGGGAGGCTCGCCGTTCAAAGCCGGCGTGACACTGGCCCAGTGAGACCGAATCGCTCAGCGCAGCGCGGAAGCGCCCTGGTGGAGGCGACCCTCTTCATGCCCCTTCTCCTGCTGGTCTTCCTCGGAATCGCCGACTATGGGCGCGTCTTCAAACAAGCCATCATCGTGGCGAACGCCGCCTTTGCAGGAGCGGAGTTTGGCCAGCGCACCGGACAGTGGTCCAACACAACAGGAATGGTAACGGCTGCCAAAAGCGATGCAAATGCGTTGCCAACCTTCGCTGCGACAGCAAGCAATTACTGTACCTGCTCGCCCGGAGGGACACACGTCGCGTGCACCAGTACCTGCACCGGCTACGGCACCCCCATTCAATACGTACAGGTCACCGCAACCGCAACATTCAAGACCATCGTCAACTACCCGCTGCTACCGCACACCGTTCCACTCTCCGCCACTTCTATTTTGAGAGTCCAATAGCGATGCGGATAGCCGCGTTTCGATCTACCCGGGAGAAGGGCAGCGCCATGATGGAAATGGCGTTGGTGTTCCCCATCGCCGCCGCTTTCTTGTTTGGAATCGTGCAATACTCGCTCGTCCTGGTGACCTACAACACAATGGCTTTTGGAGCGCGAGCGGGAGCTCGTTACGCGATTGTCAATGGCTCTACTGTTACGAGTCCAGCGACTACGGCCACCATCAAGAGCGCTGTACTGGCATCGATGCCCGCCGTCCCGGCCAATACTGTTACGGTCGCCAGTTCTTGGAGTCCGAATAATCAGCCGGGCAGCACGGTGACGGTCAAGGTCACGGTTGCGGTCACTCCGATTATTACGTTGGTGATGAAGAACCCGCTGACCTTTTCAAGCACGTCGACAATGACTGTTCTTCAGTGATCCTTAGCGAAACGCCGATGCCGAATAAGACGCGAATGTAATCAGCGGCGACGGGAAGATGCCGAGAGCCAAGGTCCCCAGCGCAGTGGCCCAGATTGCGATGCGAACTCCAGTAGCGGGGGCCGGCAATTCGGTCATTGCGGGGCTGGGCTCGCGCATGTAGACCGCAACTAGAATTTTTAAGTAATAATAGGCCGAGATGGCGCTATTGATCAGGCCCAGCACCGTCAACCAGTAAAGATGTGAATCGAGCGCAGCCTCAAAGACATAGAACTTCCCGAAAAATCCACCAGTCAGTGGGACGCCGATCAAGGAAAACACAAAGACGCTGAGAAGGGCAGCAGTTACGGGCTGGCGGCGGCTGAGCCCAGCCAGATCGTCAATCTTTACATTTCGTTCCTGCCTCCCGGCTACATAACCGACTACGGCGAACGCCCCGATGTTCATTACGGCGTAGGATGCCAGGTAGTACATAGCGGCAGCGACTCCGATTTGGGAGTGCGCGGTGAGCGCCACCATGACGTATCCGGCATGGGCAATGGAACTATATCCCAGCAAGCGTTTGACATTGGTTTGCTTCAAAGCGGCGAAATTGCCGACCACCATAGTGAGCAGGGCGCAACCCCAAACTAAGGGAGTCCAGCGCTCTTCCATTGGTCCGAAGGAGGTCATGAAGACACGAAAAAACACGGCGAAAGCGGCGGCTTTGGGACCTGCCGACATAAACGCGCTCACAGGCGCCGCGGCTCCCTGATACACGTCGGGAGCCCAGACTTGGAAAGGGGCGACGGACACCTTGAATGCGAAGCCGACAAACATCAAACCGGCCGCTAATCCGGCCAGCAGGATAGAAGGACGTTGGGCTTCGTCCGACAGCACTCGCTGGATCTCCTGAAGATTGGTATATCCCGTAAGGCCATAGACCCACGCAATACCGTAGAGCAGAAATGCGGTCGCAAACGAACCCAGCAGAAAGTATTTCAACGCGGACTCATTGTTGCGGCGATCGTTGCGCAGGTAGTCCGCGAGTATATAGGTGGCGATCGACGAAATCTCAAGCCCGATAAAGACCATGATGAGGTCGTAAGCCGTAACCATCACGCATTGGCCGACGAGGGAGAACAATATCAGCGCGTAAAATTCTCCCGACTGCGCCTTCTCACGATCCAGATAGCTAAACGAACTCAGGATGCAGAGAAAGCCGACAATCAGCACCAAGCCCCGGAAAAAGACTCCGTAGGCATCGACGATGATCATGTTCTGAAACGCGACGCCGCCATTCAGATAGGCGTAAATGTTGGCGATGAATGCAAAGGTAATTGCAATGAGGGCCAAGTTTCCCAAGTTATGCTTTTGACGTTCCGATGTGAGCACCTCAAGAATCATGATTACGGTGCCGAAGAGGGCCAGCAGGATTTCCGGAAGAAAGCGAATATACTCGACTCCGTGCGGAAGGAAGTTACCGAGCATGGAACGCCTCCGGAGCCGCGGGTGGATGTAGCTGCACGCGAATCTCGTCACTGACTCGGGTTTGTTCCAAAAGCTGCGCGTTGGCGGCTGAGATTGGTGGCATGAACGATTGTGTGTAGGTGCCCAGCCATACCATCAGCAGCACCAAGGGTACGACGGGTACCCAGTCGCGGAATGTCAGATCGGGAAACACCGTGCCTTCTACCGACTTCCCAAGAAATGTGCGCTGATACATCCAAAGCATGTAAGCAGCTGAGAGAATGACTCCGATGGCGGCGAAAACGGCCCAAGGGAAATTAGTCAGCGCCGCACCTTGCAGCACGAGATACTCGCCTATGAAGTTGCAGAGGGTGGGCAGCCCGATGCTGGCGAGCATCGCAATCATAAATGCGGAAGCAAGGCCCGGTGCGAGCGGCGCCACGCCGCCAAAGTCCGCGATCTCCATGGAACCGCGGCGCTGTTCCATCATGCCGGCAAGCAGAAAAAGCGCCCCGGTCGAAAGACCGTGAGCAACCATCTGGTAGACCGCTCCGTCGGCGCCTTGCTGTGAAAACGTGAAGATTCCCAGCACAATAAAGCCCAGGTGGCTGATGGATGAATAGGCGATCAGGCGCTTAATATTGGTTTGAACCAGAGCAATCAGAGCGCCGTAGACGATCCCAATGATCGCAAGAATCACAACCCAGCCCGCGCAACGGTGTGCTCCGACAGGGAACAGCGGAACACAAAAGCGCAGCAGGCCATATGCGCCCATCTTGGACATGACGGCGGCTAATAAGAAAGTCGCAGGAGCAGGCGCTTCGACATAGGTGACGGGCAGCCACGCATGCAACGGGAAGATGGGCACCTTTATCGCAAATGCGGCAAAGAAGCCGAGGAACAACACAATGGAATCGGTGGGCGCGAGGGTCATCCGTCCGGAGCTGAAGACATTCAATATGCCCTGGTAATCGGAAGTGCCCGTCAAGCTGTAGAGATAGATGATGGAGCCCAGCATCAGCACGGATCCGAACATGGTATAGACGAAGAACTTCACAGCAGCGTAGCCGCGGCGAGCGCCCCCCCAGCCACCCACCATCAGATACATGGGCACTAGAGCGATTTCCCAGAAAACGTAGAAGACAAAAAGATCGACCGCCGAGAACACGCCGATGAGGCCGAACTCGAATAGCATCAGCAGGGCGTAAAATCCCTTGTGGCGTTCCTTGATTTGCGCTTGAGAAATCCAAACGCCGATAGGGATCAGCAGCGTGGTCAGCAGCACCAGCCAAACATTGATACCGTCAATTCCCAAGTGAAAATGAATCTGAAAGGTAGTCGAGTCGATCCAAGGCAAATCGAGAACGGAAGTAAAGTGAGTCGGGTCGGCCCACGCCGGGGCAATCAGGCCAAGCGACACCAGGAAGGCAGCCAAACTGATGGCGATGGCGCTATAGAACGGCAGCTTTGAATCTCGCGGCGAAGCGAGCACGATGAAAAAACCGACGAGCGGCAGCGCGAGTAAAACGGCCAGCACGTTCATCGCATGCCTCCCGCGAGCCCGAGAATAAATATGACCAGCAGCGATCCGGCCATGATCCAGGTGGCGTAATTACGAATACTGCCGGACTGCAATTGACGTAGCAGCCCGCCTATTCCGGCGACCAAGCGGCCCAGCCCATTGAGGCCGCCGTCCACTGCGCCTTGATCCACGCCGTGCCACAAGACCAGGCGCGAAATCGACTTGACCGGTGTCACAATGACGGCGTTATAGATCTCATCGACATAATATTTGTTGTAGACCAGGGTATAGATTGGTCCAGCGCTGTCTCGCAGCGCCTCCGCCAAGGCCGGACGCATGACGTAGAGGAACAAGGCGAGCAAGATGCCGGCCAGTCCGAAAGCAACCGAAATCACCATGGCGGTGGTGTTCTCTTCAGGCGAAGGCATCATGGGCGAAAGCCAGTTGGGCACGCTCAGGAAGCCTCCGCCAAGCGCGAGGGCCGCGAGTACGATCAGCGGCAGAGTCATCACCAGCGGCGATTCATGAGGATGTTCGTGCCCGCGATATTTTCCGAAAAACGTAAGGAAGAACGCGCGAAATACATAGAAGGCCGTCATTCCAGCGGTGATCGCCCCGACCCAAAACATCCAGGGCGCGTGCGTGTAAGCGGCAGATAAGATCGCATCTTTACTGAAGAAGCCCGCGAAGCCGGGGAAACCGGAAATGGAAAGGCATGCAATGAGCAGGGTCCAGCAAGTGATGGGCATCTTCTTCGCAAGTCCGCCCATGTGCCGCAGATCCTGTTCGCCGCTCAACCCGTGAATGACACTGCCGGCGCCGAGGAACAGCAGCGCTTTGAAAAACGCATGCGTCATGACATGGAATATGCCGGCCGAATACGCCCCCACGCCTAAGCCGAGAAACATGTAACCGAGCTGCGACACGGTCGAGTAGGCGAAGACCTTTTTGATGTCATTCTGAAGAAGACCGATCGTAGCGGCGAACGCGGCAGTCAGGACGCCGATAATGGCAACCACGTTCATGGCGATGGGCGCGTGGTCATAGAGGAAAGACAGTCGGGCGATGACGTAGACACCGGCGGTCACCATGGTCGCGGCATGGATCAGCGCGGAGACCGGAGTGGGACCTGCCATTGCGTCGGGCAGCCAAACGTACAAGGGAATCTGCGCGGACTTGCCCGTCGCGCCGACGAACAATAACAATGTAATTAACGTAAGAATGCCGACGCTGGTCTCTACCGGCATCGCACTGACTCCGGCCGCGATGCGGCCAAAGTCGAGCGATTTAAAGGCGTAGACGCTGAGCAAAATGCCGAGCATGAAGCCGAAATCGCCGATGCGGTTGACGACAAATGCCTTCTTCGCAGCATCGTTGGCGAAGTTTTCCAGATAGTAAAATCCGACCAGTAAATAGCTGCACAGTCCGACGCCTTCCCACCCTACAAAAAGCACCAGCAGATTGGAGGCGAGGACCAGAATCAGCATGAAGAACATGAAAAGGTTGAGGTAGCTGAAGAATCGCGAATAACCCTTCTCGTGTTCCATGTAGCCGATGGAGTAGGTATGAATGAGAAGGCCAACGCCGGTGACAATCAACAACATGACCGCAGTTAGCCGGTCAATGGTGAGGTCGAAGCCGATTTGGAGTGCGCCACTCTTGATCCACGTGAAGTCTTGCTCGGTAAAGGGCGCTTGCAGCGGGTAAAGCTTGGCTATCGCGAACAACGCATACGCGAACGAAAGCGCAACTGAACCAACCGCCACGGCATTGATGACGGGTTTTCCCAGGCGTTTGCCAAATAAGCCATTGATGAGAAACCCAAACAGCGGGAAGAGCGGAATGAGCCAAAGGTTCATTAGAGTTTTAAGGAATCGACTTCGTCGATCTCAAGCGTGCCGCGATTTTTAAAGACGGTCAGGATGATCGCCAATCCAACGGCAGCTTCAGCCGCCGCGACGACCATCACGAAGAATGCATAAATGTGGCCGTTCACCTGGCGCAAGTGATAGGAGAACGCGATGAAGCTGAGGTTAACCGCATTCAGCATCAATTCGATGGACATAAAAACCGTGATGACGCTCTTACGGTAGAGGAACCCGGCGACACCCAGCGCGAACAACACAGCGCTCAGCATCAGGTACCACGACAGCGGTAC
Source organism: Bryobacteraceae bacterium (assembly GCA_049802535.1). GTDB lineage: Bacteria > Acidobacteriota > Terriglobia > Bryobacterales > Bryobacteraceae > Bog-105. Next base: position 10,597 of record JBARMQ010000234.1, read on the forward strand.
TGGAGTCATATGCATGCTAGTCGATCTCCTTTCGCGCAAGAACAACGGCACCCATGATCGCGATCAGAATCAGAATCGAGGTCAATTCAAACGGCAGCAGATATTCCGTAAAGAGGACGCGTCCAATCTGTTGGGCTGTGCCTCCGACGAACGCGCCGAATTCAACGGGCCGGAACATGTGGAACGCTCCGCGGACGAGAAAACCCATCACCCCGACGAACGCCAACAGCAGTGGAAGGCCCGCAATTTGGGCAAACCACGACTTGCCGCTGCCGTGCTCCGCGCCGGCATTCAACAGCATGATGACGAAGATAAAAAGGACCATGACGGCGCCGCCGTAGACGATGACCTGGGCCATTGCGATGAACTCCGCGCCCAACATCAAATACAAAACGGCGAGCGACCCCATGACGCCGATCAAGGAAAGGGCGCTCGAGATGGGATGCCGCTGCAAGACTAAGTTGAAGGCGCAGGCCACCGACACGATGGAGAAAATGATGAATATTATGGTGTCCATTGAGAGTTATCGTCTCCTCCTCAAAATATTGCCACCAAGAGAGCGGTAACGAGTAAGTTGAGTAATGCTGCCGGGAACAGGAAAGTCCACGCAAAGCGCATCAACTGATCGTAGCGGAACCTGGGCAGCGTACCGCGAACCCATATGAAGACGAATAATAAGAAGCCAACTTTGGCGGCGAACCAGAAAGCGGGAACCAAGACCGGCTGTACGAGGGGAATGGCGAACAGGATCGCTACGAGAATAGCTACGATCCCAAAGATAGTGAAGGAAAGCCGATCCCATTTACGTGCATTGAGAATCGCAAAGTAAAAGAAGAGAAGCGCCCCAAATAAGAAGACCAGAGTAGGAATGTAATTGGAATACGGAGCAGGGAAGAGCGGATGCCAACCTCCCAAAAATAAGAGCGTGGCGACACAGGTAATGGTCACCATATTGGCGTATTCCGACATGAAGAAACAAGCGAACTTCATGCTGCTGTATTCGGTATGAAATCCTGCCACTAATTCGTTTTCAGCTTCCGGCAAATCGAACGGCACGCGATTGGTTTCGGCGAAGGCGGAGATCAAGAAAATGATGAAGCCGAAAATCTGCGGGAACGGCATTTGAAAGATGTTCCAGCGCGGCAGGAAGCCCAGGTAGTAGCCGGCCTGTGAATCGGAAATAGCTCGAAAGCTGAGATGATTGCTCAAAAGCAGGGGCGCGACAATGGCCAGCGTAAGCGGCAGTTCGTAGCTGATCATCTGGGCGCTGCTCCGAAGGCCGCCCAGCAGGGAATATTTGTTATTCGAAGACCATCCGGCGAGGGCCACGCCATACACGCTGACCGCCGAGATGGCCAGTACAAACAGGATGCCGACATTTAAGTCGGTGATCTGCATGTAGGTCTTGTAGCCAAAAACCTGGATTTCGGGCCCAAACGGAATGACGGAAATGGCAACCAGCGACAGCGCAACAGCCATGAATGGCGCCAGCAAATAGAAGAAGCGGTTGACGTAGGGCGGTAGCAGATCCTCTTTCGTCAGCAGTTTAAAGACGTCCGCCAACGGCTGCATCAGTCCGTGAGGCCCCACGCGCAAGGGACCGGTGCGGGACTGAATATGGCCCAATACTTTCCGCTCGACCCACTGCAGATAGGCCAGCGTCGTCATCAGAATTCCGAAGACGATTGCCAGCTTGATGAGGCTTATTATGATGAAGGTCATCGTTTGAAGCGCTAGACCGTAACGGTGCCCACCGGCGGTTCGGGGTCCGGTGTGGGCGGCTCATTGTAAAGGGTTCCGGGCGATTCGAGTACCGAGTTCAGCATGGTGGAGAATCGGCCTAAAGTGCCAGATGTATATAAGGTATTGCGGGCGGAGCGGATCAATTGGGGGGCTGCTTCGCTGGGAACGTGGCCATTCAACGGCATTGTTGGCGCGGCGCTGCCGGTCTCAATCAGTGGGAACGGCACATCATAGCCGCGGACAGTTTTTGCAATCTCCTGGAAGACGGCTTCCGGAGTATGAGCGCCGATGTCTTCCCGCATCTCTTTGGCGAGGAGGGCGAAGATTTCCAAATCTGACTTCGGACCCATGGCTTTCGCGGCACGGACTAGCTTTTGCACCTCACCGGTCACATTTGTGACGGTACCGCTTTTCTCGTAAGCAGACGCGACCGGCAGGAACACGTCGGCCCGCTGCGCCGTTTCCGTCAGGAACATGTCCTGAACAACGACGAAGGCGTGAGCGGCGATAGGCTGCCGTGAAGCCGGATTCGATCCGACAACCCACAGCGCATCCAATTCAGTTGAGGCCAACATCTGATCGTAATTGAGGCCCGGTTCCATGCTCGCGTCGGCGACTCCGCGATATCCCGGCAGCAAGTCGGGAAGCACGCCCATGTCGGAAGCACCTCGGGAGTTTGAGTAGTCGACCAGACAAACATATTTGACCGGAATATTGAGCGAATCGCCAAAGGAGATTAGTTGGCGAATGGCGTCGCCTTTAATAGCGGCGCCGAAGACGATGGCCAGTTCCGGCGCAGAAGAGAGTTTTTCACGTAGCGATTCAAGGGCTTCAAACTCCTTACCGATCGCCGCCTGGAGACACGTGGCGTAGTTCGCTTCGCGCACCGGTCCTGGCGTGACGGTATAGACGTGAGCTTTATGATGGCGGAAATTCGCTCGCAGCTGAAACGCAATAAGCGGTTGTTCCTGCGCGAGATCGGAATCAATGACGAGCGCCGCTTTAATGTTGTAGAGGTCCTGCATCGTCGCAAGCGCGCCGGTTTTTCCATGCAGCGCGTCCAGCAACGTTGCCACGTCGCCCGTCCGGTGATGATCGATGTTCGATGTGCCGAGAATTTGCCGCCCAAACTTCTGCAGCAGGTAGTTCTCTTCGTTGGTGGTGTGGTTCGAACCGATGATGCCGAATTTGCCCTTGCGCGCCTTCAATTCGCTGAACTTTTTGGCAACCGTCGCGAGGGCAATCGCCCACGACACAGGCTTCAGTTCGCCGTTGACCTTGACCATTGGCGCGGTGATGCGCTCCGGATGGTGAGTGAAGTCGAAGGCGTAGCGGCCTTTGATGCAAAGGAACTCACCGTTAATGCCGGAGCGATCGCGATTGTTGGCCCGGATGATGCCGCCGTTCCGCACGCCTAAGGTGGTTTTGCAGCCGTTCGAACAATGCGTGCAGATGGTGCCGACGTGCTCCATCTCCCACGGACGCGTCTTGTAGCGATAAGGGCCGCTGGTCAGCGCGCCGACAGGGCATATATCGATACAGGCCCCACATTCGTCGCAGTCCAAGTGGTCGCCCATGTTGGGCACAATCTCAGAATTGGCGCCGCGGTTGCCGACGCCGAGCGCGTTCACACCCAGGCCTTCATTGCACACACGGACGCAACGATAGCAAAGAATGCAGCGAGGCGCGTCGTAATAAACGACCGGCGACCATTGTTTCTCGTCGACGTGAAGTTTGCTTTCGACAAAGCGGCTTTGGCCGGCGCCGTAGCGGAACACCATATCCTGCAATTCACACTCGCCACCCTTGTCGCACACCGGACAATCGAGCGGATGATTGGTGAGCAGGAATTCAAGCATTCCCTTCCGCGCTGCTTGTACGGTGGGGGAGTCTGTATGAACCACCATGCCCGCGGCGACGGGCAAGGTGCAGGCAACTTGCAGTTTCGGTGTTTTTTCCACTTCAACGAGACACATGCGGCACGCAGCCTGCAAGGTGTATCCGTCGTAATAACAGAATGCGGGGATTTCGATACCCGATTGTTTCGCGGCGTTGATCAACAAAGTGCCCGGTTGGGCTTCCAGTTGATGGCCATCGATTGTGAAATGGACGGGATCAGCCATAGTTAGAATTTCAGACAACAGCCAGTTCCGGCGTATTCACCGGCGGAGACGTTTTCTTTAAGTACGCTTCGAATTCATCGCGGAATTTCGTGATAAAGGCGGTGGTGGGCATGGCAGCGGCATCGCCTAAGGCGCAGAAGGTGCGCCCAAACATATTGTTTGAGAGCTCTTCAATCAGCGGGATGTCGCTTGGCTTCCCTGCGCCTTGGTGGAAGCGCGTCAAGATCTTTTTCAGCCATGTTGTACCTTCGCGGCACGGGATGCACCAGCCGCAACTTTCATGAGCATAAAACTTGATGGTCCGCAACGCTACAGCGACGATGTCGGTGTCTTCATCGAGGATCAAAAGACCGCCCGATCCCGCCATGCTTTTCGCCTTCGCTAACGAATCGAAATCCAGTGGAATATCGCACTCGTCGGCTCGCAGGCAGGGCGATGAGGAGCCGCCCGGGATGACGGCTTTCAACTTCTTACCATTGCGCATCCCGCCACAGACTTCATCGATCAAACGCATGAGGGGGAAGCCCATGGGAAGTTCGTAGACGCCTGGCTTGTTGACGTGGCCCGACACACAGAACATTCGGGTGCCGCCATTTTTGGGCGTACCCATGGCCGCGAATGCCGCTCCGCCATCTCGGAGGATCACCGGCACGTCGCAGAATGTTTCGCAGTTGTTGAGAATGGTCGGAGATTGGAACGCGCCGACGACGGCGGGAAAAGGAGGCTTCAAACGCGGGATGCCGCGCTTACCTTCGAGCGATTCGAGTAGAGCCGATTCTTCCCCACATTCGTAAGCGCCCGCGCCGGTGTGGGTGTAAAGATCGAAATCCCAGCCCGAGCCTAGAATGTTTTTGCCCAGGAAGCCTTGTGCATACGCTTCGGCCAATGCCCGATCAACGATCTCGATGAGATAGCGATATTCGCCGCGTATAAAGATGTAGCCTTTATTGGACGAAATGGTCTTGCCGGCAATCAGCATTCCTTCGATTAACGAATGGGGATCGTTTTCCATCAGCAAGCGGTCTTTACAAGTACCGGGCTCGCTTTCATCGGAATTGCAAATGATGTAACTCGGTTTGCCGCTGTTTCTGGGAACGAAACTCCATTTCATTCCAGTCGGAAATCCAGCTCCTCCACGGCCGCGCAGAGACGATGCCTTCAATTCGTCGATGATCGCCTCGGGCGTCATCTCCATCGCTTTTCGAATGGCCACATAGCCGTCGGTCGCCAAATAGGTCTCAATTGACGCCGAATTCGCCATGCCGAAACGGCGAGTGACGACCTTCGTTTCAAGCGGGCTAGGTTCGTTATAAAGCATTTGGTCTTAGGACGCCTTCTTCTCGTAGGAGCCGTCACGCAACGCGGCCATCAGTTGATCAAAGCGCTCCGGCGTCACCCGATGATAAAAGTCGTAGTTGATTTGAATGGCCGGCGCCCAGGAACAAGCGCCCATGCACTCGACTTCCTCTATTGTGATCAGGCCATCCGGCGAGGTTTGACGATTCTGAAGCTTCAGAGTCTGGCAGGCGTACTCCATTAGTTCTTCGCCGCCCACCGCCTGACAGCTGATGTTCGTGCAGATCTGGACGTTGTACTTGCCGATGGGATGGCGGTGCAGCATTGAATAGTAGCCAATCACTTCATCTACCTGCAATGGGGTGACGCTACATCGCTTGGCTACTTCATCGATCAGTTCGCGCGAGACGAAGCCCACTTCGTCCTGGGCGTAAAGCAGCATAGGCACTACGGCAGAGCGCGTACGGCCGGGCGGATAGCTGGTCAACAGCTTGGCGAATCTGTCCTCGAGCGCTTGGGAAAAAATCATAGACTTACCGGTCCACGTCTCCCAAAATGAAATCCATACTGCCCATGGTGGAAATGGAATCGGCGATGAGAACGCCTTCAAGCAGAGCCGGCAGCGCTTGCAAGTTGCCGAAGCTGGGTGTGCGCATGAAAACTCTGTGAGGCTTGGCGGTGCCATCGCTGACCACGTAATAGCCTAGCTCTCCGCGCGGCGATTCGACAGTCTGATAGACTTCGCCGGCCGGCACCCGATAGCCTTCAGTAACGATCTTGAAGTGGTAGATCAGCGATTCCATTTGAGTCTTCATTTTTTCACGATCGGGCAAAACGATGTGAGGCGCATCCGCCTGCCACGGGCCGGTGGGCATGCCCTGGAGCGCCTGGTTTACGATGCGTAGACTCTGGCGCATCTCTTCCATGCGCACCTCATATCGGGCGTATACATCGTTGGCCGTACGCGTGGGCACTTCGAAATCGAATTTTTCGTAGCTGGAATGTGGGCAATCTTTTCGCACATCCATAGGA
>JBARMQ010000235.1:0-2831 GCA_049802535.1 Bryobacteraceae bacterium
AACCGGGATTGCCGTTCTCGCTGCGAATGTACTGAGTTGGCTCTGGGGCGTGTAGATACATCGCCCAACCATCTTCAACCACCCATTACAGCGAGCACAGAGAGGGGCCTATGACAGACATGAAGCCACAAACGAGACGGGCAAACCGAGTCTTCAAGAGCCTGCATAAGCCCCTCACTTACCTGGGCGTCGAACGCACCCTGTTTTATTTCGTTTGCGTTGGTGCTGTCGGAGCTTTCAATCTCTTCAACTCCATTCTCGCCGGAATAGCCGTCTTCATAGGCGGATTCGCATTCGGCCAATGGGTCACGAACAGTGATCCTGCATTCCTACGGATTCTCGCCAGGTCCGAGCGTTACAACGCCCGCTACGACGCCGCGAAGCAAAGCGTTCCCCGCGTGGAGGTGGTCTAATGCTGCGCCTCGATAAGGTGATCAAGCCGTGGAAAGAGAGCGCCGCTCTCAATGACCACATCAATCTTTACGGCTTCTGGAATGAGACAGCATTTATCACGAAGTCTGGAGACCTCGGGATGGTCCTGCAAGTTCAGGGCGTCGATTATGAAAGCCTCGACACCGCGGGACAGGAGTACGCAGTGAAGCGGTTGGAATCCGCTCTCAAAGCCTTCGGGCAAGGCTTTCATGTCTACCAGTATCTTTTCAAGGCAAACCGTCCGGAAATCCCGTTTGCCAACTACGACGATCCAATAGTGGAGGCCGCCGTCGAACAGCGTCGGCGATTCTTCGAATCGAAGCGCGACGACCTCTACCAAATAGAGATCTTCTATGTCGTCCTCCTTGAAGGCGCGCGATCGAAACAAGGGATTGGCACCGCCCTTGCTCGTCTCTTCTCCGATCCATCAGGAGCCATCGGAGAACTTCAAGCCCAGTTTTCGAACAATAGTGTGAAGAGACTGCTTCGGCTGCAGATTGAAACCGACCTAGCCAGGCTCGATCAACGCGTTCAAGCCTTCACTCGCCAGCTCTCCGATTTTGTGAAGATCACGCTCCTCGACCAGCAGGGACAATTCACGTTCCTCCGCCGCCTACTCAATTTCGATTCTTGGCGCATCGCTGGCAGGCCTCAAAGCACCCAGTTCCTTGACTACCAAGTGGTCAACTCGAATATCGAAGCCGAGCGCGACCACTTGCGAATTGGGGATCACCAGGTTCGCATATTGACCATGAAGGAGGCCATCACAGAGACTCGGCCGCTGGTACTTGATTCACTTCTCAAGATTCCGGCAAACTTCATCGTTTGCACCGAGTGGACACCCCTACCGGCGAGCAAAGCACGAAAGGAAGTGAACAAACGGCGACGGCATTTCAATATGTCGAAGACGGCCTTCGTGTCCCAGATGGGGAACGACGTCACGAAGACCAACCCGCGCGATGTGTTGGTGGATGAATCAAAACAGGCGGACATCGAGAATCTTGGCGATTGCCTGCGTGCCCTTGGAGATGGGCAATCGCTTGGCGACTTCTCTCTCTCGATTGTTCTCTATGGTGACTCTAAGGCCAGAGTAGATGAGCTCGTCGGGGAGTTTGTCAGCGTTTTCACGAATGCCGACGGGAATCTGTTCACAGAGTCCTACAACCAACTGAACGCATATTTCGCGATCGTACCGGGCAATTACGCCCTAAATCTGCGAAGGCTGTATCTGCTGAATAGCAACTACGCCGACATCAGTTTTCTCTTTACCATCCTGCCAGGAGAAACACGCAACGCGCATCTCGGAGCCGAGTATCTGGCTGTGCTGGAGACGGACAACAGCACGCCATACTTTCTGAACCTGCACAACGGCGATGTAGCCCATACGCTCATCCTTGGGATGACCGGCTCGGGCAAGAGTTACTTCTGCAATTTTGTGTTGCAGAACGCACAGAAATACGGGCCACAAACCTACATCTTCGATATTGGCGGAAGTTTCCAGTCGCTCACAACGATCTTTGGTGGCTCATACCTGAATGTTGGGCAAGACGTGCGCGACTTCACGATCAATCCATTCTCGCTCGCCCCCACCAAGGAGAATACGCAATTCCTCTTCAGCTTCTTCCGTGTGTTGATTGAGGGTAACGGGCAGCGTTATCGAATGGATTTAAAGGAAGAGCGCAGGCTTTGGGACGCAATCGAGCGGATCTATGTGTTGGAGCCCGAACAGCGCACCGTTTCGAGCCTAGGGAACATCATCGGTGAATTGAAAGAGAGGCTTCACAGGTGGACGAGAGCCGGTCAATACGGGTTTCTGTTCGACAACGCCGAAGACACCCTCTCATTCAGTCAGTTTCAGACATTCAACTTCGCTGGCTGGGGTGACGCGCCCGAGGTGCTTGAACCACTACTGTTCTATGTCCTGCACAGGGCGTCGAACGAAATCGCCGATCCAAAGAAGCTGGCGACGTTTAAGATGTTTCTCCTAGACGAGGCATGGCTGTTCATCAAGAACGAGACGATCCGCAACTACATCGTGTCCGCTCAGAAGACCTGGCGAAAACACAATGCCGCGATGATCCTTGCGACGCAATCGATCAAGGAGCTTGAGGAGTCAGGCATGCTCCAAATCGTCTCCGAGAGCTGTCCGACAAAGATATTCCTTGCCAACCCCGAAATGGATCGCAGTCTGTACCGTGAGGCATTTCATTTAAACGATACGGAACTGGACCTGATTGCCGGCCTGGTCCCGCCGGGACAGATGCTTATCCGGAAAGCGCAGACCTCTAAAAAAGTGCAGTTGAACGTCGACTCCGTCTCCCATTGGACTGCCACAAACAATGCGCGGGACAACCTTAAGAAGCGCGACTACTTCGAGCGTTTCGGCATTGCTGAAGGAC
>JBARMQ010000236.1:0-13939 GCA_049802535.1 Bryobacteraceae bacterium
CTTTAGGCGCTAGCTTCGAAGTTTCCGCACAAGTGCTCGACAAACGCCACCAAAAAGCCGAAGCGGTGCAGCTCCTGGAGACGGCGCTGCATACCTGGCATGCCACGTCGATCGCCGCTCGCCTGCGCAAGAACATTAACCTGCTGACCCTCACGGGCAAACCCCTGCCTCCGATCGATACCGCGGAGTGGATCATCGCCAAGCCTCCTGCACGCGCCGCGCTTCATGGCAAAGTGGTGTTGCTCTTCTTCTGGGCGCATTGGTGCCCGGACTGCAAAGCCGATGCGCCGATTCTCGCCCAAATCGCAAAAGATTACGAGAAACGCGGTCTCGTCGTTATCGGCCCGACCCGGCTTTACGGCTATACACCCACCAACGACAATGCCGACCCGGCTACGGAGAAGGCATTTATTCTGAAGACCTACCAACAGTTTTATTCTGCGATTCCGAACATGACTGTCCCGTTTAATGTGGCGAATTTCGATCGCTTCGGCGCCAGCACCACGCCCACGTTCGTTATTGCAGACCGTCAAGGCATTGTGCGTCTGTATCACCCTGGCTCGCTCGATGAGTCGCAGCTCCGCGCCGCTATTGAACCGTTGCTGCCGCCTGCTGTCGGCAGGTAGCTATTCTCAATCTGCGCGGAATGCGAGCTGAGCCGTACCAGTAGGTATTGCTTCAAACGATTTCGCCTGGAACATCTCATGCAATTCGTTTTGTGTGCGTAAAGCCGCCGCCCGCGCCTTCTGCGCCGCATGCACCATGCGGTACGTATCGACCGCGGTCTCGATCGTCGAGCCCAGATTGATCAATGCAAACGGATTGCCCGTTGCGAGTGACGCAACATCCATGACGAGCCAAAACTTCTCTCCGCCTGTGAATCCTTCGTTGCCCAACTTGCCACCATCCAAATCGGTGTAGCGCAGGAACAGGCGCAGATAGTGGTTGTGGAAGCGCCGCGCCGCCGGTGCGAACTGATACGGCGGATCGATGAATGCATTTGTCGGGGCAATGTGAAACGCAACCTTCTGCGTCTTCACATTGATGAATTCCTGCTTCGCCTCAACCAGCTTGATCGATCGCACCGGAATGCGAGTGCCGCAAGGAGTATCCCGAAAAATCGCTTCCATTTTGTGCGGCACCGGATAGCAGTCCGCCACTTCGGTCGTTTTTTCGTCGTGGTACTGACTCAACGGCACCACCTGAATGTTGTCCGGATGAATGACAATCTTCGCGTAATACCGGTCCTTCTTTTTCGGAAGGTTTGTCCAGGCAAAAAAGAACGGATCGATGTGGCTGGCCGCCGCCGCGTCGTATGCTGTTCGCGCTCCGGGTGCATAATCCGCATCAAGGTAAATAAACCCCAGCAATTGATTCGCTTCCGGCGCAAGCGGGAACATTTCGTTTGCCTCGCGTAGCTGCCGCACGACATCTTCATAGCGCTGATTGCGCTCAAATCCGTTCAGCTTGCCGGGGTTCAGCCGCACTTCGGCCAACTCCGCCCGCGCCGCATCTGTAAGCTCCAGATAGCGTTCTTTGCGCCCATCCATGTCGTCCAACAAGTCCACCGCCCGCTGTTTCTGTACTGCATCTTGGCTCAGTGCGGCATATTCCGTAAGTTCGCGTCTGGCGCACTCTACATCGCCCATCGAAGCGCAGAACGTTCCCAGCCGCCAACGTGCCGGGGCAAACGACGGCGCCGCTTTCACTGCCTCTTCGTAATCGCCGCGCACGCGATCGTATTTACCCGCCGCCGTCAGCCGCGCCGCATCTCCGAATTGCGCCTTTATCTCAGCGGCCGCCGGCCCGTTATACGCCAGCAGCGTCTTCAATTCCGTCAAAGACGCGTGGATCGCAACTGAGTTCTCGGCTTGCGGAGCCGCCTGCAAATACGATTCGTAGAATTGAACCGCGCCGTCCAGTTGGCCGCTGTGTTCGGAGCACACGCCCAAGTCGTACAGCACCGACGGACTCTTCGGCAGTGAATCCTTTGCACCCAATATCTTCGTGCAAAACGGTGTTCCTGTGGTCGATCCCTTCGATGGATTGCTACCCGCGAGATCGCGTGGAACCAACACGCGTTCATCTTCAAGCAATTGCTTGTCAAGGTCCAGCGTCACCGTACGCTGGGGATCGGGCAGCTTCGCCGCCGATTCCCCGGTCAGCAGTTCGGTCCGCATTTGTTCAATGATGACGTGATCGTCGGTCTTGTTCGTTTCCCGTTCGCACGCATCGAGTGCCGCGACCGCTGCCGAACGATCTCCCATGGCTCGATACGTAATTCCTAGGTCGCAGGAGACGTTTGCTTTTCCTGGCCGCAAATGGTCAGCTTGCTTCAGCGCTGCCAATGCCGCCGCGTACTGCTGTTGGGCGAACTGCTGCTTCGCGAGTTGCAGATCGGCCGACACCTCGGCATCGATCTTCCGATCAGTCGCGTTTAGCTCTCCCTTGGCTTTCTTCGAATAGCCGACCGCCTCGGCATATTTATCGCGTGCTTCCGCCAGCTTTCCCTGCTTCTGCAACTGATCTCCCTCAGCGACCAACCGCGCCCCTCGCGCGTGATCGTCCTCGGCGGCAAACAAGCCAGCCGCTAGACCCATAACAAGAACGAATGATAAGTACCGCATACTGCAGGTTAGCTCCGGTCCTCGTCTCGCGCCAGCCGTCTTTTCGCGCGCGCTTACAAGAATGGTGCGGGGTAAGCGGGTTTCGTCTCGATTGCGTGCCCGTCTGGCTGCTATCTTCATCTCCAGTGGCACGCAACTTATTCGCGCTCGCCGTCCTTTTCGGGTTGGCCACTTTCGTGCTTTTCGCTGCCGACCCGCCGCCCGGTCTGTTGAAAAAGATCGCCGCCCAGGAAACCGAATGCAACCAGCAACGGGCGAATTACACCTACCGTCAGTCTGTGACCATACAGGAGTTTGACGATTCGGGCAGAGTCACCGGCGAGTATCGGGAATCGCGCGAAATCACCTTTTCTCCTACGCATGAGCGCTACGAACGCTTTATCGAAAAGCCTCGTAACGGCTTGACGCGTATCAAGCTCACCGAGGAAGACTTCGCGGATATTCGCAACATTCAGCCTTTCCTTCTCACCTCGGACACCCTTTTTCTCTATGAGGGCAAGTACAAAGTCGAGCAGGAGATGGACGGTCAGATGTGCTTCCTCGAAGACGTGCGGCCGCGCCAGATTCTCTCCACGGAGCGTTTCTTTGAAGGTACTCTCTGGGTCCGCCAATCAGACCTGTCGGTCGTTCGCAGTGAGGGTCGCGCCGTGCCGCAGATCGAAACGTTGGCGGAGCAAAATCTCTTCCCGCATTTCACTACCCTTCGCCGCCCGATCGACGATAAATGGTGGTTTCCGGTCGAGACCTATGCCGACGACACGCTCTTCTTTCGTCAGCGTCCGCAACGAATTCGTATCACCATCCGCTATATGGATTACAAGCGATTTTCGTCAAATTCGGTCATCACTTTCGGCGACGATAAAACCAAACCAAAGTAAATCTTCTCGCTCCCTTCCTCAGAGTTCTGTCCGTTGAGCCTATGCATGGTTATGGCATCGCCCAGCGGTTGAAACGAGTTTCCAAAGATGTCCTTCAAGTTGGCGAAAGCTCACTTGCTCCTCAATGGTTGGGTTAAGGCCGAATGCGGGGCGTCCGATAATAATCGCCGCGCTCGCTACTACACATTGACCGCCGCCGGGCGCAAGTAACTTGTATCCGAGCGTGAAGATTTCAACAAAATCGTAAGCGCAATTCAGAAAGTCTTGCAGATGGTGTAGTTGGCATGCTCTTAACCCTCGGCCGTTATCGGCGGCAACTCTACTTGTGGTTTAATCGGGCGCGTCTTTACCACGAACTCGAGGATGAAATGGCCATCATTTTAGCGTGGCTGCTGTCGTTTCGCTCGCCCTCGGCATCGCCGGTACAACCGCAATCTTCGCCATCATCAACGCGCTCTTACTTTGGCCTCTTCCGTTTCACGATCCCAGCCAGCTGACCCGTATTACTGAGCTCTATCCCAAGGCGGTGTTCGAAATATTTGAGCAGCATAGCCGCACTCTCGATATCGCATCGGTAAGTCCCGGCTTAGAAGTCAATTTGACTGGTGCGGGCCCTGCGCTTCGCATTACCGCGAGCGAAACATCAGTCAATTTCTTTAAGATCATAGGCGTCCCAGTCGCAATGGGCGCGCCTTCGAGCCCGACGAGAATCGTCCCGGCTCTGATGGCGTAGTGATCCTCAGCTACGAGCTATGGACCACCGTCTTTCATAGCGATCCTTCCATCCTGATGCGATCGATTACCCTCGGCGGTGTGGGCCGCCGCGTCATCGGCGTCATGCCCGCTCGTTTCGTCTTTCCCTCCAGCAGGATTCAAGTTTGGATGCCCGCTCGCATGGATCCAAGCAACATTGCCGATTATTGGGGTGGCGAATTTGTTCCGCTCGTTGGGCGTCTGAGGCTGGCGCTACCGTCATTTCGCTGCAGGCCGATCTCACCGGCCACACCCGAGTCACATTGCTGGTGCTTCTTGCCGCGGTCGGCTCGGTCTTGGTGATCGCGTGCGCCAATGTCGCTGGCCTCTTGTTGGCGCGCTCCACCACACGCCGCAAGGAGATGGCCATGCGCGCCGCTCTCGGTGCTCGCACATGGAGAATCGTACGTCAATTGCTGACCGAAAGCCTTGTGCTCTCGTTCGTGGCTGCATCGGCTGGCGTATTGCTCGGCATCATGGCGATTTCTTTGTTTCGGTCTGCATTCCCGCTAGCCTGACCGGCATCGCACCCATCACCATCGATTGGCGCGTCCTGGTCTTCGCGGCCGCACTCTCGCTCGTAACGGGACTCTCGTTCGGGGCCGTGCCCGCCTTTAGCGCCGCCAGGCTAAATCTGCTCGTGGCCATCAGAACCGGCAGCCAACGCTCCGCCACCAGCACTTGGATTGTTATGCGGAGTTGGCTGATCGCCGGCGAAATTGCATTGACTTTAGTTTTGGTGCTCGGGGCAGCTCTTCTTGTCAAAAGCCTCTATGGCTTACTCACGGTGAATCCCGGCTTCAATGCCAATCGCATTCTGACCGTAAAGATCAGCCCCAGTGAATCGTTCTGTCTGAATCGCGCAAGCTGCATCGCCTTTTACCAGCACCTGCTCGAACAGGCGCAAACAGTTCCGGGTGTCCTCGAAGCGGCCGTGGTGAATGCCGTTCCCCTCGGCGGCACGCTGCCCTCCATTCCTACCGATGTCGAGGATCATCCCAAGACTGCAGACTTCCCTGCGCCAATGCTTTGGGCTGGGGCCATCACGCCCGATTACCTGCCTCTCATGCAAATCCCGGTGCTCGCAGGACGCCCGTTTGCGGCCGCTGATTCGGCAAGCGCCGCGCCGGTCATTCTCGTGACTGCCTCGACCGCTCATCGCTTTTGGCCGGGCGTCAGCCCTCTCGGCAAACACATTAAATCGGTGAATGAAAATCAGTGGCGAACGATCGTTGGCGTCGTTGCCGATGTAGATCAGTTCGATCTCGCCAGGCATTCTCCCACTTCGATCAGCGGCGCAATCTACATGCCTTATGCGCAAGCCCTACAGAACGGCAACCGGATTCCCGCCGTAATGAACCTGGTCGTGAAGGTCTCAGGCGATGATCGGCAAATCGGCCTCCGCCTTCGGCGTATTGTTGCCGGCGCCAGTCCCGACATCCCGGTCGGCAAAGTAATTCCGCTTCGGCAAATCATGGGCAGTTCCATATCCGGCGTTCGGTCGACGATATTCATCTTCCTCAGCTTTGCCGTCGCCGGCCTCATCCTGGCCGCGGTCGGCATCTACGGCCTGATGTCCTACTCCGTTGCTCAACGATCTTATGAGATCGGCCTTCGCATCGCCGTCGGCGCAAGCAGCGGCAGTATTATCAGCTTGGTTCTTGCCCATCGCCGCCGCGAGCCTCCTTCACTTCGCCATCGAAAGACCATTCCTCAAAATCAAGGACCGTTTTCACCCTCGCGCACTCCAGCCGCCGTCACCCCGCCTAAACTCCCGCAGTTCACGGCTGCTCAGTGAGGGGTGCCGGCAGGATCCGTGTAGCTTTCACAAGCATGCTGCTGGAGCCGGCGGCTGCGGTAATGTATAGCCAAATGGGATCGCTACGATGGGTGCTGTTTTCAGCTGTTCTGCTGGCCCAGGCGCAACCTGTATCGACCCAAGCCCTGCGTTCTTTCGAGCGCGTTCTGTTGCTTGAGGAGAAAGCCGAAACCTCGGCCGGCGTGAGCGTGGGCGACCTCAACGGAGACGGCCGACTGGACATCGTCCTTGGCAAAGGGCGGCACTGGCCGCTCTTCAATCGCGTGCTATTGAACGATGGCCATGGGGGCTTCATCGCCAGTAACCTGGGGACGGCGCCCGACCGCACCTATTCGGCGGCGCTGGCCGATGTCGATGGCGACGGCCACCTGGACATCGTGGTCAGCAACGACGCGCCCAATCGTAAACTTGTCTACCGGAATGACGGCAGGGGCCACTTCACTGAATTCGGCACGTTCGGCGATCCGAAGTGGAGCACACGGTACGTGACCCTGGCGGACCTCAACGGTGACGGCTATCCGGACATCGTGGCCGCCAACCGCGGCGACTATCCGGACTTGGTGGACGGAAAACCCGGTAAAGGCCCCCAAGTCCCCACTCCGAGTTACGTCTGCCTCAACGATGGCAAAGGGCATTTCCCGACTTGCCAGCCACTGCCAACCGAATCAGCGACCTCGATCGTCGCGGCGGATTTCGACGGCGATGGCGCGCTCGACCTGTTCGTGCCTCATCGCGACGGCGGCCAGAGCGTCGTGCTTTGGAACGACGGCAAGGGGCGCTTCCCGACCTCGACCAAGGTAGGGGCAGCCAAAGCGTGGATTCGCATGGGCGCGGCCGGCGATTTCGACGGCGACGGGCGGGCCGACCTGGCGATCATCGAGGAACGCACACAGGCTACCTTCATCATCTTTAATCACGGCGGACGCCAGTTCGGAGAACCGGTCAGGCTTCCCGGCCCCAAGCGGCCGCCGTACTGCCTGGGGGTCGCCGACCTGAATCGCGACAAGCGGCCGGACATCATTGTGGGCTACGTGGAGTTGCCCGGATCGGTATACTTCAACACCGGGCAGGGCCGCACGTTCCACGAGGTCCCCTGGAACGACGGCAAGGGCACCGTGTACGGCCTGGCCTTCGCTGACTTCAATGGAGACGGCTGGCCGGACATCGTGGCGGCGCGCTCCGATGCTCCCAACGGCATCTGGTTCAGCACGAAACCGGGCGGCGGACGCTAACGCGGGCGGCCCGCATTCATTCGTGCCGCAGGGAAATACGCTAGAACAAATTTACGCACGGATGCTGCCGGGACCCAGTGAGCGAAAATCCTCAGGCGTATCGATATCCAACGCGGCTTCCGGTAGATCGAAGGAAATAATCTCGCGGTCCGTTTGTTTCAGCAGGTGACGCGCCCCGGCCGTGGGTGCAAGGCCTTCCAGTTCCGCAACCAGAGTGCGATCGAAGAACGCCGGGACGCCCAGCGTTCCTCCATACCGTGCTGCAATGATGGGCGCTTTCGATTCTTCCGCAACGCGTCGCATGGCATCCAGTTGCTCGGCCCGCACCAGCGGTTGATCCGCAAGCAGAATGGCTAAATAGTCGGGATCGCATCCACTGCCTAACAGGTATCGAACTCCCCGAACCAGCGACGAGCCCATGCCCGTCTCCCACGCATCGTTATCAACCACCTCAACGCGTAGCCCGGCGATAGCTTCTTTGATCTCCGCTGCGCGTGCGCCCAAGACGACGGCAATCCGGTCGAAACCAGCCGCAAGAGCCTGTTCCAACGCGTGCCCGATCAGCGTGGAGCCCTTGTATCGCAGCAGTTGTTTGGCCTCGCCCATGCGGATGGCGGCTCCGGCGGCGAGCATGATAGCGGCAATCACAGTTCACCGTGTAGTGGACTTCGTTGGACGGTTTCCGTGAACGATCGTGACGGCTTCGAGTTTGCCCAGTTCGCGCCGCGCAATCTGGCTCCACGCGCTTGAAGTATCCAGTTTCAGATACACCTTCCAATGCCGCACCGCGCTCATCGTCTCACCCGCGCTCTGATACAGCAACGCCATGTTGTAGTGGGCGTCGGCATAATTCGGGAAGAGCCGCAGCGCTGCTTCATAATGATGCAGCGCCGCCGTGACATCGCCGCGCTCGTCATACAGATTGCCTAAATTGAAATGCGCCAGCGCATAGTGGGGGTCGATCGCCAGCGCCTTCTTGTATTGCGTCTCGGCATCCGCCCACGCGTGGCCATTAAAGAAGACCGTGCCCATGTTGACCAGCGCGCCCGCCGCCAATGGGTCAAGTTCCGATGCCCTGCGATACGCCTCGATGACTTCCTCGTACGGAGCGCCGCTTTGCTCCAGTTGCAGCCCACGTTCAAACCACCGGTCCGCCTCAAGCTTATTGCGGAGGGTTTGCGCGATTTTTTCCGTGTTCTTCTGCGTGGGTGGCAGTTGCAGCAATTTGTTGATTTCCTGCCCGTTGAAATCGAAAACCAGTTGGCCCGATACCGGGTCCATTTTCTGCTTGCCGATTTGGATGCGGACCCGCCGTCCATCCCGGTACAGCCGCACGTCTTCTGCGTCCGGGCCCCCCAGCGACAAGTCCCGTAATCGCTCACGTAATCCTTCGAGCGCCTGACGGATTCTCCGGGGGTGAACATTTTCCTCCCGCAGCTTGATAATGCGCTTCAGGTGAAAAAGGTCGGCAAAACGAAATTCCTGGAGAGGCGGAATCAGCTGCTGGCGCTCCCAGCTTCGGAGCTGGCGGCCATCAATGTGCAGGAGGCGACAAACTTCCTTGCGGGAATAGACGCCCACAGATTCGCCTGGTGAAGTCGAATGTTGCGAGTGCTCTCGCAGCACAAGCCGATCATACCATCCGGGTGCTGTTTTCAGACGTACAACGCAAATCGGACCGCTTTGATCGGACTTGGGCTACACTGTAGGCAGGTTGAACATGGCTTTCAATCACATGGGTTTAGCTCGAACCCTCGCCGATTTGCCCACAGGCGAGGCATGCATACTCGACCGCCTCGATCTCCCGGAAGATATTGGCCGCAGACTCATGGAACTGGGGTTCTTACCGGGCAGCGAAATCGTTCCGGCGCGCACAGCGCCGGGCGGCGGGCCACGGGTGTATCGCGTCGACGGGTCGGAAGTCGCGCTTCGCCGGGAGACTGCCCAGCACCTGTTCATCCGGCCTGATCCTTATGGAGCCGAAACGCAAACGGAATCATGAGTTCCTGTCACGGAGACTCGCCCCGCGCGAGCCTTTTACCCAATCCGTCCATTCCGGCTCCACGAGCGGCGCAGGAACGCCCCATCATCGTCGCCATAGTCGGACCGCCTAATTCCGGCAAATCCACTCTTTTTAACCGCCTCACCGGACTTCGCCAGAAAGTGGCCAATTTCCCCGGCGTCACCGTAGAGCACCGCATGGGAAAGGCCAAGCTTAAGGGCACCCAGGAGGTGTTCCTGGTGGACCTGCCCGGCGTCTATAGCCTCCATCCGCGGGCTGAAGACGAACAGGTGACCCATGACGTCCTAAAAGGTGAACGGGAGGATTTCCCCAAGCCCGACGCCGTTGTTCTTATCCTCGATTCGACCAACCTGGGGCGGCACTTAGTTTTAGCCGCGCCCATCTTGAGTCTCGGGCTTCCCACTCTCATCCTTCTCAACATGGCCGACGATCTGGCGGTGCGCGGAGGCGCGGTTGATGTGGCTGCACTCGCGGCCGAATTGAATACGCCCGTCGCCTTAATCAGCGCCTCCAAGGGCACGGGCATTGATCGCATACAACAGTTCCTGATGGGAACCGCGGCCAAACTAAGCGCCCCTACCGTGCGTGTCGAACTGCCGGTCCTGCAAGACGTTCCGAAATGCCGGCAATGGGCCGCGAACTTAGGCACTCGAGCCTCGTATCGATCCCCCGCTCCGCCCCTTTGGACTCGCCGGCTAGATAACATCTTTCTGCATCCAGTCGCTGGCCCAATTATTTTTTTGGCCGTCGTCGTCGCGGTCTTTCAAAGCATCTTCTCTTGGGCGCAGCCCGTCATGGACTTGTTGACCCGTATCGTCGCGGTGTCTGGCGAATGGCTCCGTCACGCCTTGCCCGCATCCCCACTTCGGTCGCTCCTGGTCGATGGCGTCTGGCATGGAGTGGGGGCCGTTTTGGTCTTCCTACCCCAAATTTTGCTGTTGTTCCTGTTTATCGGCATCTTGGAGGATTCCGGCTATCTCGCCCGCGCCGCTCTTATTGCCGATCGGACCATGGCGAAGTTCGGCCTCCAGGGCAAGTCCTTCATTCCGCTACTTTCCGCCTACGCCTGCGCTGTGCCGGCCATTATGGCCACCCGCGTCATCGAGAACAAGCGCGATCGCATCGCCACCATCATGATCGCCCCGCTCATGACCTGTTCGGCCCGTCTGCCCATCTATACATTAATCATTTTGGCTTTTGTGCCCAACACGCCTATCCTGGGTCACATCCTCTCGTTGCGGGCGGCGTCTATGTTGGGCCTATACGTATTGGGCTTTGCTGCGGCCGTCGCTACCGCGCGAGTCCTTAAATCGAGCGTCTTGCGAAGCACTTCGACTTCCTTCGTCTTAGAGATGCCCCCCTATCGCTGGCCTACTTTGGCATCTTTAAGCCTGCGACTGGTAGACCGGGCCAAGGTGTTCTTGCGCCGCGCCGGAACCGTCATCCTGCTGGTCGCCGTCGTCATTTGGGTGCTATCGTACCTGCCGCTCGATCATGGACATCAGCCGCCCCTTGAGCACAGTTACATCGGCATGGTCGGCAAGCTGATCGAGCCGGCCATTAGGCCGCTCGGTTTCGACTGGAAAATTGGCATTGGTTTGATCACTTCGCTGTTCGCCCGCGAGGTGATTGTCGGCACTTTGGGCACGATTTACGGCATTGAAGGCGACGAGCAATCCGCGGGCTTGCAGCAGGCCGTGCACCATGACTTGAACGCCGCTGGCGCCGTCGCCCTTCTTATCTTCTTCGCATTTGCGATGCAATGCTTTTCGACCATCGCTATTGTCAAACGCGAGACCGGCGGATGGAAGTGGCCCATTTTTCAGTTCTCTTACATGCTCGTTTTGGCCTACGCCGGCGCTTTTGTCGCGTTCCAGTTGGCTACTTACTTATTCAAGTGAGTAAGAACTTCCCGTATTCTACCTTACTCCCTAAAGCATAGCCAAAGATAGCAATCGAAAGTAAAAGATTGCATTTGCCTCTATGAGCGTTTAGAATAACTGCCAGAACTCTCGCTAGCGTCCGAGTACCGATGCCGATTCATAAGCCTAGCCGCTTACTTACCGAAGAGCGCCGACGCGAGATCTTAGGCGTCCTCGAACAGAATGGCCGCATAACCATCGACGAAGTGGTGAAGAAGTTTGGCGTCTCTGCCGTTACCGCACGCAGCGATCTCGATGCCCTGTCTGGAAACGGCAGTCTCATCCGTTCTCATGGCGGCGGAATTAAGCCACTGACCGCCACCCCGGAACATCCGTTGCGTGTCCGACAGGAGATGTGGCAGGCCGAAAAGGCGCGCATTGGGCGGGCCGCTGCCGACTTGATCCGGCCTCTGCAGACCGTCATCCTGTGCACCGGTTCGACCTCGTACGAATTGGCCAAAGAGATTCGCCAGAACCCCGCGAAGAACATCACGATCATCACGTACGCACTCAACATCGCCATTCTTCTGGCCGAAAACCCTAACATTTCATTGGTGATGCTGGGCGGAATTCTTCGTCATACCTCTACCGCGTTGGTCGGGCCCCAAGCCGAACACACCATGAATTCGCTCCATGCCGACCACTGCTTCCTCAGCACGGTCGGGCTTGATATTGACATTGGTCTAACGACCTTGGACATCATGGAAGCCCAGTTGAACCGCCGCATGATCGAGTCCTCCGCCGAGGTCACCGTCCTCGCCGATTCCAGCAAGTTTGGAAGGCGCAGCTTGTCCATCATTGCCGACTGGCGGCACATTCGGCGGGTGATTACCGATACCGCCGCGCCAGATGGTGATGTCGACAGGCTCCGAAGCCGTGGCATCGAGGTTGTTCGGGTCTGATCGTTTGTTCAATGCTTTCCTTTGCTTGCTTTTTTGCTTGACAAAGATTTCGATTTGCTCCTACAATTCTGTAAATCTCGCGAAAGGGAGACAACTATGCGTAGACACGTTCAAAGCCTTGGTCTGACACTGGCTGTTCTTGCAATGTTTGTCGTGACGGGGCGTTTACATGCCCAGGAAGTCACGGCGGCAATTAACGGAGTTATCACCGACGCTTCGGGTGCGGCAGTACCCGGGGTTAAGGTGACGGCCAAAGATCTGGACCGCGGCACAATTTTTCCCACGACCACTGCCGATTCGGGCAGATATAACCTGCCTCGGCTTCCTGTAGGCAACTACGAAATCCGGGCAGAAAAGGCCGGCTTCCAGTCCGCCGTGCAAACCCCTGTCGTGCTGGTCCTAAACCAGGTTGCCAACATTAACTTTCAGCTGGTCGTCGGAAACGTCAGTGAATCGGTCGAAGTTACCTCGGGCCCACCTATCCTGCAAACCGAAAGTACGCAGTTGGGCACAGTGCTCGATGCCAAGACCAACGTTTCGCTTCCGCTGGCAACCCGCAACTACAACCAATTGACGCTGCTGGCGCCGGGGTCCGTGACGACCGATCCCAGCGAATTCACTGGCGCGCAGACCACCTTCAGCAGCGGACGCCCTTACATCAACGGAAACCGCGAAGAGGCCAACAATTACCTGCTGGACGGACTAAATAATAACCAGGTCTCAGAAAATGACGTAGGTTTCGCGCCCAGCGTCGACGCCATTCAGGAATTCAACCTCATCACCCAGAACGCTTCCGCCGAGTTCGGAAACTTCATGGGCGGTATCGTCAGCGTGATCACCAAGTCTGGTACCAATCAATTCCATGGCGCCGCATTCGAATTCATTCGCAACGATCAATTGAATGCCAACCAATGGTCCAATAACTTCCAGGACATCGCGCGTCCATTACTCCGCTGGAACGAATTCGGGGGCGACGTCGGTGGCCGCATCATCAAGGACAAACTATTCTTCTTCGTTGACTATCAGGGCTCGCGCTACGACCAGCCCGCAACCGGCGGCGGCTTCACCGTCTTAACCGCAGCGGAACGCCAAGGCAATTTTTCGGCCCTGTGCACCGCCGGATTTAACGGCAGTGGCGTTTGCAACAACGGCGCCCAACAGCTTTATAACCCATTTTCAAGCACCACCACTACCCGGGCTCCGTTCCCGAATAATCAGATTCCAGTAACTATGTTCAGCCCCGTTGCGGCGGCGATTCTAAGTTCACCACTCTATCCGACGCCCATCAACGGCAATTTGATCAACAACCAAACTAATTACCAACACACTTACACCAATGGCGATCAAGGCGATATCAAGATCGACTGGGCGCCGACTGACAAGGACCATATTAGTGGCCGCTATTCCCAGCAGAATGTCGTCAACCCGGTCACCAATAGCCAACCGCTGTTGTATAACAGCTACAATAATTTTCCGCTCTATAGTGGCGTGGCTGATTACACTAGAACGATTTCTCCGACCATTGTGAACGACTTCCGCGCCGGCGTCGACTACTTCCCCGTTGCCACGGGAAACAACGCCCCGTCGTCGTCCAACACATTCGGCATTGGCGGCGCTCCGTCTAATTTTCTTCCGGGACTAACCTTTAATGGCGGGAACATATCTGGCATCGGAAACACCGATATCGTCCAGGACTTCTCCTCCACCGTTGGCCAGATTGAAGACACGGTCATCATCAATAAGGGTTCGCATACGATCCGCGCCGGATTTCAGTTTTTCCGCG
>JBARMQ010000237.1:0-24516 GCA_049802535.1 Bryobacteraceae bacterium
CATAATCCTCGACAAAGATCAGCCGCTTTGAAAGCTCAGGGTCGCGCGAAAGCGTGACAATTTCGCGAATCAACGTTTTGCCGGGATGATCCTTCGGATGCGCCTTGCCAGCAATAACGATCTGCACGGGCATCTTCGGACTATTCAGTAATTTCTTCAACCGATTCACGTCGCGTAGAATTAGCGTTGCTCGCTTATATGTTGCGAAGCGCCGCGCAAAACCGATGGTGAAGGCGTCGGGATCTAACACTTCTGAAAGCCGGCGAACTTCGGCCGATGAAGCTTTGCGAGCTAATGCGGCCGCGACAGAACGCTCCCGAACGAACGCGACCATGCGCCGCTTTCTTTTGCGGTGCATTTCCCAAAGTTCTTGAGCTGGAATCTCAGTAGAGAGGTCCCACATCCTGGCATCTTCAATGCGCTCGCGCCAGTCAGGCTGCAGATACTGATCGTAGATGGTCGCCAGATCGCCGTTAATCCAACTGGGTGCGTGGACGCCGTTGGTGATCGAGGTGATGGGCACCTCTTCGACTGGCAAGCGGGGCCACAAATCCTGGAACATGTCTTGCGACACGTAGCGGTGCAGGACGCTGACGGCGTTGCGAAATGCAGATGTCTTCAGAGCCAGAACCGCCATGGAGTAGCGCTCGGCCGGATCTTGAAGATTCTTACGGCCAAGCGTCAGAAGCTTTTCAAACGGAAACCCGGCTTGGTCGCAATAACGTGCGAAGTAGTCGTAGACGAGGCTGGAATCGAATAGATCGATTCCAGCCGGCACCGAGGTATGCGTGGTGAAGACGTTGTTAACGCGCGTAGCCTCTAAAGCCTGATCGAAGGCAAGGTTCTCTTCCTTCATCAACACACGGATCCGTTCGATGGCGAGAAAGGCGGAATGCCCTTCGTTCATGTGATAAACGGTTGGCTTCACTCCAATCTTTTTTAGGGCGCGCAGGCCGCCAATGCCCAAAACAATTTCTTGCCGGATGCGCTTGTGGGTATCGCCGCCGTAGAGCTGGTCGGTGATTTCGCGATGCTCAGCGGATTTGTTTTCGGCGATATTGGTGTCGAGGAGATAAAGCTTCACCCGGCCGGCATCGAGGTGCCACACTTTGATGAACAACTCTCCGGTCGGAAGCTCGACACTCACCACCACGTCGCGGCCCTGCTCGTCTTCACAAGGACGCACCGGCAGGGTGTAGAAGTCGTTGAGTGGCGTACGCTCCTGCTGCCAACCGTCCGGATTGAGCGATTGCTGCAGATAGCCGCGCTGGTACAACAAGCCGACTCCTGAAAGCGGTATGTCCGAATCGCTGGCGGCTTTGAGATGATCGCCCGACAGAACACCCAAACCGCCGGAGTAGATCTGCATGCAATCCAGCAGCCCATACTCCATTGAGAAATACGCGATGTTTGCCGAACCGAGCGCTACAGGCGAAGCATGCAGATAGGTGTCATGCCGTTCGCACGCGCGTCGATACATAGCGAGGTACCGCGGGTCGGCGGCGGCCTTATCTAAAGCTGCCTGGGAAATGCGGCCCAACATTAGAACGGGATTGTGGTTGGATTCTTTCCACAGCGATGGTTCTAAGCGCCGGAATACGGAGCGAATCGCGTGATCCCAACTCCAGACAAGATTGTAGGCAAGTTCGGAAAGACGGCTGATCGAGGCGGGCAGCGCCGGCCGGACCAAAAATTCCTTGAGTGGTTGAACACGATACGGCATTCGAAGGCCAGGAATTTCAAGGTTAGCAAAACGGAGGTGGACTGCGCCGCGCACCAGGCAGCGCCGCAGACGAGCAAATGCGAATCAAGTACGCCTGCCCCAAGGCATCTCTAAGGGGAATGGCGCGCGGCATACAAACGAAGTAGAATCAGAAATTCCTTTTCACGCATGCTCGAAACCAAGATTGACTAGAAACCTTTTGCCTGATTCGACTGCCATCCAGAATGCGCTAACTGGTCTCGACGACGGGGCCGCAGTCGCTGTGGTCCCTCAGACCATTCATCTGCCTACTCTCGATGCAATGCGTGGGATTGCATCGCTGTCGGTGTGTTGGTTTCATTTCGCAGACGCCCAGTTTACCGAAAGGTTTCCGGTGTATCAGGCCACCGGTCGGTACGGGTATCTGGGCGTTCAGATATTCTTTGTGATCTCCGGGTTTATTATCCCGTGGTCGTTGTTTCGGGCTGACTATCGAATTAGTTCATTCTTCCGCTTTCTAGTTAAGCGTATCGTCAGGTTAGATCCCCCTTACCTGTGTTCAATTTTGATCGTTCTTGCGGGGCTGACCATATCTTCGATGACCCCGGGACACCATCCGTATCGAATTTCGTGGCCGCAACTCTTAGCCCACCTCGGCTACATAAATGTCTTTTTCGGTATGCCTTGGTTTCAAATGTCGTATTGGTCTCTGGCGATCGAGTTTCAATACTATCTGTTTATCGGTTTAGCATTCGCTCTATTTTCTCGAAAGGGGCCACTTTGGTCGGCGATCACGGCTGCGTTGTTCGTGGCTGCCGCTTTGATTCTAGGCCAGAGAAAAGAATTCCTTCCGCATCACTTGCCGCTGTTCCTTTTAGGGATCACGGCGTTTCGTTTTAAGTGCCTAAACATCAGCCGGTTGGATCTCGCGTTGGGAATAGGCGCGGCTTCGGCAGCCGCATGGTTCGTGGACGGACCATTCGAGATGACGGCGGGTCTGGCGTCATGTGCGGCAATTCTTTTTGTCAATGCCTCTACCCAGGTTCTAGATTTCTTCGGAAGGATTAGCTATTCGCTGTACCTGCTGCACGTTTTCATCGGAAATGTAGTTTTCGGACTCGCAGCGAGAAGACCTGGCGATCTCGGGATATTGAAATGGATTCTTCCATGGGTGGCTGTCGGACTCTCGATTCTCGCCGCATGCATAATGTACCAGCTGGTGGAACTGCCGTCGAAGCGCTGGTCAGCAAGAATTACATATCGACGCGCTTAACGCATTCTATAGGCTTCCCAACATTGTGCTTGAGGCTTGCACGCCGACCTGGGAGGATTGTTCTGTTCCCCTAAGGCGGCACACCAGATTGGGTGCCAGGCAGAGAGTGTGTTGACCCCTGTCCCGTTAAACATGGCTGAAACAAGATCAATCCGAACCCAAAACTTTGTATCGAAAAGTTTTTGGGGAAACTAACCTAACTAACTACTGACAGCCAAGAATAAAAAGCAAATTCCAAATGCCTTTCACGATTCCCCCGAACGCGCGGTGAATTCTCTCGCCGCGACCGGAGCACAGGCCAGTCTAGCGGCCCTTAAACTCAACCGTGAACTTCGTGTACCACGCTGACGGTTTGCCGTCGCAGGTAGGAGGCGTGAACGTCCAGGCCGACACAATTTGGATGGCCTGCTGGTTTAGATCTGGATATTGGTTGTCGAGAGCCCGCAGAAATGAGGTGTGGCCGTTGGCGCCGACAAGGCCTTGCAGTTGGATCTCGGTGACAGTCGGAGCGCTACTGACCGGCTCGGGTTGCGGTGCATCGAGCGGGTGCGGGAACCTGAATTCCTTGCACGCCGCGTCCATGGCTCTGATCGTCGCATTTTCGGGCACATAGAAGTAGTCGGCCGGAAAGTCGGTCTTTGGCTGGACGCTTTGCTCAAAAACGAATTGAGGTACGCCAGCAACCCAACGTTCGACATGCTCAGGAACATAGGCATTGTTGAAGGGGACGAAGCGGGAGTACAGGGTGAGAACGTCGCCTAGCTTCTTCGATACCATCCAGTGACGCTGGCGATCCACGCAAATCTCACCTGCCTGTTCGCGATCGCCGAAGACAGAATCAAACTGGATGCATTCGCTGTCGTTTGGCCCCTGGGTGATGGAATGAATCACGTCCTGTTGATTGAAACGCACTAAATCGATGGGTGTGTTGTTTTCAATAAATCCGGCGAACGGCGGCAGCTGGCCCTCGCTCACCAGCCGGGTGAATAGATCGCCGTTGCGGACGAGAATGGAGTGGACGGACCCGTAGATCCACTCATGGCGGCGGAGTTTCCACCACGGGCCGACCGTTAGGATGTGTTCGCCGTCGGCTGCTTCACCGGGAAGGGGATTGGCGAGATGAAATTTCGTGTCGATGACGACGTTAGTCCAACTAGGCGGAGTGCTGGCCTGTACAGCTCGTTCCAGAAGCAGAACCGCGATCGCCCGGATCTTGGGGTCTTCTGGGGCGATGTCGGTACGAAGAGTGGCCGTTTGACAGTTGGCAAAGCTTGCTGCAATCACAACAAGGAACAGCGGCGCGGCAAAGGCGGTAGTTCGCAAGGGGCCTCCGTCACTTGATCATAGTTCTCCCGGGAAGGTCGACGTTCCAATCATTTTTGGCAAGCGCTGGGTAACGCGTGCATCACCGCACTACGCGCATGGTAGACTTCATACTCCTGTCGCAGAATAACGCATCAAATAGTGAATTTCTGCATGGATAATAAGGTTTTATTCGAATGAAAATAGTAGCGGCCGTGCTCATCGTAGTGGGATTAGGGATCATCGTTTGGGGTGCATTTGGGTTCAAGACGCGCGAGAACGTTCTCAATGTGGGACCGATTCACGCGAGCAAAGACGTGACACACAATATTCCGTATGGCCCCATCGCAGGTGCTCTGATTGCCTTAGGCGGAGTGTTTTTGCTGGTAAAAAGCAAGGGTTAGGCGCGGCTGGTTGACATAACGGCGACTCCGCTTAGTTGCTGTGCGACTCTTGCATTTGCTGATTCTGCGTTCGGACGGCAATCGCTCTTGCTTTTCGCCCGTACCATCCAGCCAACCGCCTCAGCGCCAGGGCGAAACCGGTACACACCAGAAATGCTCCTCCCAGCGAAGCGACTGCGGCAATTAACTGTCCGCCGATACCCAGAATCTCGCCCGTGTGCAGAAAACGCGCAATGGTACGAAGCTTGCGGCCCAGGTTGTATGCGGCAAAGCCGTCCTGCCGCTCTAACTCGCCCGTCGTTCGATTGAGCGTCAACTGAGATCGCTTTTGCGGTTGTCCTCCGTTACCCTCGTCGACAGCAAATGTGATGAGCCGATCGGCTCTTTCCGGTAGGCTAAAGGTAATACTCTGCCATCCCGGTGTTCTCCGTTTGGCGATCGTTATTAACTGATCCAGCGATTTGGCATCTGCAAAAGATTTGCCACCTGTCTCTTTGCGATTGTGCCGCGCCTGACTTGGAGGTGCTTCGCGAGCCGATGAATTTCGCAAGCCGGCCTGAGGCGGCGGTTCCGTTCCCGTAACGCGGTACAGCAGATTGGTTGCCCATGCATACGACATGACCACGCCCGTCAATACGATAAAGAACAGCGGTAGGGCTGACCAGAATCCAATCGTCTTATGCCAGTTCAGGTCGCGCGGCCGTCCCCCTAAGCCCCCCTTAAACCAGAGGCCAATCCTGAAGCTTTGCAACGAGAATTTCTTCGGGAACCAAAGATATAAACCGCTGACAACCAAGAAAAGGAGTCCTACATTGCAACCGCCGGTAACTCCCCGGCCGACACTCTTTCGCAATTCGCCACCTAACGCACGGTGAATTCTCTCAACCGTTGTGAAGAAAGATCGGATCTGTTTCGACTGCTCGCCCAGCACCTTTCCGTCGGCCGGATCAACAAATATCGTTCGCTCGCGCCCAAAGCTTACTTCCACCGGAGCGATCGCCTTCGCCCGAATGGTAATGGAAGGAACTGGTGTTGACTGGTCGAAAGACTTTCCGATGGTGTCGAGAGTGATCGCTGGCGTGCTGGCAGTGGCGCGGGCGAGTGGAAGACGTTCGCCCGACCAAGCCACAATCTGCCGCTCAAAGGCGAGCAACACGCCAGTCAGGCACATGATCAAAATCACCGTGCCGGCCGCGCAGCCCGTAGCGAGATGGCACCAGAACAGAAGTCGGCGAAACTTCATCTCCTTAATATAGGACTCGAATGATCCCAGATCTAAGGTGAGGAGAGCCATCGTCACCGATTTGGTCCGAACGGGGATTCTGGAGGTGCGAAAAGTGAGCGATTCGCGACTAATCTAAGAGACCCACGATAATAGTCCGGGAGGCCTCGCTGGCATACCTTTCCTTCAAAAACGTTGGCTATCGGGTCGATGGGCGGACCATTCTCGATGACTTCAGCCTCGATGTAGACCGCGGGGAAACGGTGGCGCTTTTGGGCCGTAGCGGGTCGGGCAAAACGACCGCGCTGCGGCTGATCAACCGCATGCTCGATCCAACTTCCGGTGAGATTTGGATCGACGGCAAAGCCGTGGCGGACATTGATCCTATTGCGGTGCGGCGGCGGATCGGCTACGTGATTCAGGAGTTTGGTCTACTGCCGCACTGGACGGTGCAGCAAAACGTCGCCCTGGTGCCGCTGCTGCTCAACTGGCCCGAGAAAAAGAGAATCCAGCGCGCTCGGGAACTGCTGGTGCAAGTTGGATTGGAGCCAGAACAATTTGCGGCCAGGTTACCCCGGCAGCTTTCCGGTGGACAGCGGCAGCGCGCTGCAGTGGCCCGAGCTCTGGCCGCTGAACCGCCGCTGCTCTTATTCGATGAGCCGTTTGGCGCGTTGGACCCGCTGACGCGGCGCGAGATGCAGCAGCAATTTCTAGCGCTGCGAGAGCGCTACAACTTAGCGGCCGTCTTCGTGACTCACGACATTGCGGAGGCCCTGACGCTCGCGACCCGCATCGCCGTTTTGGATCGTGGCTGTCTGGAAGCGGTGTTGACACCGGCCGAATTTTTCCATGCGACCACTCCAGTGGCACGCGCCTTTCTCGAAACCTTGCCTCACTTTCCTGAATCGCATTGAGGGTGCGGTGTACCATTTTGCTTTTTACGGTTGCACTGCGCCTTGTCGCCCAAAGCGCTGCGCCGCTACCTGATCCCGAGCAACTGAAACAGCGCGCCATCGCCAGCACCAAGCAGATGGAGAAGATTTTGGAGCGCTATGAGTGCGTCGTTGACGCACAAATCGATGAGTTGAACGCCAATGGCGGCATAAAGAAGCATAAAACTGAACGCCGCGAGCAATTCTTCGTCAATGGCCAGATGATCGAACACACGCTCGCCAAGGACGGCGAAGACCTGAAGGGAAGTGACGCAAAAAAAGAACAGGAACGCGTCGACAAGGAGGTCAAAAAGTTCAGCGATCCCAAACAGGTTCAAAAAGTCGAAGCGCAAGATGAAAAACAAGCCGAAATGTTCATCCGCGCGCAACGCTTCCAAAACGGCCGGCGCCAAATGCGCGATGGTCGCAGCACGATTGTCTACGATCTATCGGGCGATCCAGCTTTCCATCCCAAGAGCATTGAAGAGCGAGTAGCCCAGGCCGCCGCGGGCCGCATCTGGGTTGATGAGCAGTCGGGCGTGCCGATCGAGTTCCAAATCCATCTAGACCATGATGTGAAGATCGGCGGCGGGTTGCTTGCCAATTTGCACAAAGGATTCTCGATTCATACGGTGCAGGAACGCCAGCCTGATGGTGTCTGGCTCACGAAGGTGGTGGAGGGCCGTGGCGACGCGCGCGCGGCACTATTCCTTCATCCTCGCTTCCAGTTCAAACAGTCGACCGAGCGGTGCCATCTGTTCAATGTGGAGACGGAAGAGACCCGCGGCGATCCCAAATAAGCCTCAATGGGAACCCGCCACGGGCTTAGTTGCCGGCCTTCGCGGAGGGCAGGGCAAAGCGTGCACCCACTGCAAGGGACTAACCGCTTCGCCGTTGGCATAGATTGTCCAGTGCAAGTGTGGGCCCGTGGCGCGGCCGGTTGCGCCGACGTAGCCGATGACATCGCCGCGTTTGACCGCGTCTCCTTCTTTTACCGCGAACTTTGACATGTGCAAGTAAATGGATTCCAGACCCTGGCCATGATCGATCGCGACAGTCCCGCCGCGCAGATTGTAAGGTTCCACAATTTTCACGACACCAGCGGCAATCGCGTGAATGGGCGTTCCGGCTGCGGCGCGTTGATCGATACCCGCATGAAAATCGCCGGTCGGTTTGCCGTTGTGATAGCGCCTCACGCCAAACAGAGACGTCATACAGCCGTTTACGGGTAAGTCCAGCGGCTCGGCCCAGTATCGTTTCGGCGTCACCTCTTTTCGAAACGCGCCGACGGTGTCTTGCTCACCGGGGGACGGTTTCAAACCTGAAATCGCCGGCGCGATTACGATGTTTTGCCTCGGGTAGTGTGCGTCCAGCACCATGATTGGCGAAGTGTGGACGACTGCGCCAGTCTTATCAAGGAAATCCAATTTGTAGGCTCCGGGCTTTTCAAGCACCGGAATCGGCATCAAACCCAACAGCTGTCCGTCTGTTTGTGGAAACAACAGAATTGTCCGGCCATTCAGCCGCGCCTGAGCGGCATCGGCACTTGCGCGAACCTTTACCGTCTGGCCCTGGCGGGGAGAAATGGGGGAAAACGTGTATGTCTGCGCAATCAAAGGCGTGGCTAGATACAGAATCAACCAGAACCGAAGCCGCATTTGCTCAGCATAGCGTCCGCTATGCTTGGACCGAGTCGATAGATCTTTTGGACCTCATTGTCATTCGCAGCCTGCTCAGTGATGTTGCCCAACTGACCGGGGAACATCTCGTACTCGTCGGGGTTTCGTCATTTTTCGCGATTCTGATTGGGGTAGGCGTTGGCATTCTCGGCACCCGCCACGCCAACATACGCCGAATTTCACTGAGTACGGCCAGCGTGCTGCAGACCATCCCCAGCCTTGCGCTCTTCGGCTTCCTTCTGCCTGTGCCAATCATCGGTGGCATCGGAAAACGAACGGCGATCATTAG
Source organism: Bryobacteraceae bacterium (assembly GCA_049802535.1). Lineage (GTDB taxonomy): Bacteria > Acidobacteriota > Terriglobia > Bryobacterales > Bryobacteraceae > Bog-105. Next base: position 8,804 of record JBARMQ010000237.1, read on the forward strand.
TCTGGTGCTCTACGCCCTGCTGCCTATTTTGCGCAATACCATCGTGGGTATCGTCGGCGTGGATGCGCCGGTTCGAGAAGCCGCTGTGGCAATGGGTATGACGGGCGGTCAACTGCTTCGTTTAGTTGAACTGCCATTGGCTGCGCCAACCATCATCGCGGGCATACGAACCGCCGTCGTCACCACCATTGGCACCGCTGTAATTGCGGCTGCAATTGGCGGCGGTGGCCTGGGCGTGTTGATTTTTCGCGGCGTAGCGTCTGTCGATACGTTGCAGATCCTGGCCGGGGCCATTCCCGCCGCTGCGTTGGCTTTGATAGCCGACGGCGCTATGGCTTGGCTTGAAAGGCGGATTGCAAGAACATGAAGCCAGTCTTCGTCGCAGCTCTTTGCGTCGTTTGTCTTTGGTCGTGCGGCAGCAAGAACGAGATCACCGTCGGTTCGAAAAATTTTACCGAGCAGATCATTCTCGGTGAAATGGCCGCTCAACAGATTGAGCGCAAACTGCACCTGCCGGTGCGCCGCCAGTTGGATCTTGGCGGTACTTTGCTGACGCAACAAGCGATTGTAAGAGGCGATATCGATCTTTATCCTGAATACACCGGCACAGCTGCCAGCGCAGTGCTGAAGGAAGCGATTCCGGCGGACCCCGCTCAAGCTTATATCCAGGTGAAGGATGCCTACCTGCAACGATTCCATTTAGTATGGCTTCCGCCCCTGGGTTTTAACGACACGTTTGCCATGGTCGTTCGCAAACAAGATGCCGCACGGCTCTCGGAGGCAACGTTGTCCGGCGCCGTGGGCCGGTCCTGGCGTCTTGGAGTGGGCTACGAATTCCTCACGCGCCCTGATGGGCTCGGAAGGCTCAATAAAGTGTATGGCATGCATTGGCAAGGCACTCCGCAGACGATGGACTTGGGACTGCTGTATCAGGCACTTGCCCAACAAAAAGTGGATATGGCCGCCGGCAATTCCACCGACGGCTTGTTGGACCCTAGCAAATTTCAAGTTCTCGCCGACGATAAGCACGCGTTTCCCCCCTACAACGCTTGCTTTGTCGTGCGCCAATCGTTAATCAATCAACGGCCCGAACTTCAACAAGCCATCAGCATGCTTTCCGGGCACATCGACGACAAAACGATGCGTGATCTAAATCGGCAAGTAGACGTGGAACATCAACCCGTCGTCTTAGTGGTTCGTAACTTCCTGGGCAACCAGCCGTAATGTGACGGCGTGGTCGATATAATCGGGTGTTGATTCAGCCGGCCTCACCTCCTTTGCAACCGCTCATGCCAGTCGCCATCCGCCGCTAATGATCAATAAACTTGTTCTCGAAAACCTCAAATATCGCTGGGTTCGGACCTTTCTCAGCGCCCTTGTGGTCGGTGTACAGGTTATGTCGATTCTCACGCTGATTGGCCTCAGCCGTGGACTTCTGGAGGATTCCGCAAAGCGCTCGAAAGCTCTCGGCGCGGACATCTTCCTTCGCAAGGACACCAATGCGATCACATTTTCGCAGGGCCAAATACCCGCGGCTTTCGTTCCTCTGGTTGAAAAGCAGCCGAATGTTAGCCAGGTGATGGGAATGTATTCCGTCTCGGTGCAAACGCTCATTTATATGAATGGCATCGACCTCGACCGATTCACGAAGTTCACTGGTGGCCTGCATTTTCTGAAGGGCGGACCGTTCAACGGCCCTGACGACTTGATTGTCGACAGTTATTATGCTCGCCAGTACCATTACACGATCGGCGACACTGTCACGCTGGTCAACCACAAGTGGCATGTCTGTGGCATCGTCAACAATGGCCAATTGAGCCATCTCATCGTTCCCATAAAAACATTGCAACGGCTAACGGGAAGCCTGGACCCGCCGCGGTACACGCAAATCGCGGTCCGTTTGACTAACCCAAACGAGACAAATCAGACTGTCGACGAACTCAACAAGATCTTGAAGGGCAATCTGACAGCGATGTCGGCGGAGGCGCTGGAATCGCAATACTCGGTCAACAGCATACCCGCGCTGCGGATCTTTATTGGGGTCATCACCGGCCTATCCGTCTTCGTAGGCTTTCTGATCGTGTTCCTGTCGATGTACACGGCCGTGGTCGAGCGCACCCGCGAAATCGGCATCCTTAAAGCGCTGGGCGCGAAGCCGATCAAGATTTTGGATCTTCTCGTTCGGGAAGCTATGCTACTTGCTCTAGGAGGATGGGTGTTCGGTATACTGCTCTCCTTCGCGGCGAAGGCTTTGATCGTTAGTTTGGTGCCCGCGTCCTTGCCGGTAGTCACAACACCGGATTGGTGGCCTTACGCCGCGGCCATTGCGTTTGGCGGAGCTCTGCTGGGCGCCGTTTATCCCGGTCTTAAGGCGGCGCGTCAGGATGCCATCGAGGCGCTTGCCTATGAGTGAAACCATTCGAGTGCGCGGTCTCAAGAAGACCTATCACGTGGGCGATCTCGACGTACAAGCGCTTAGAGGGCTCGATCTCGAAGTCGAGCGCGGCGCGTTTCTTTCGATCATCGGCCCTTCAGGCTCCGGCAAGTCGACGCTCTTTAATGTTCTAGGCGCCCTTACACCACCCAGCGCCGGTGAAGTTTGGATTGACGGCGCTAATCTGCACGAGCTCTCCGAATCGCAGCGTACCGAACTGCGCCAGCACAAGATCGGCTTCGTCTTTCAGAAATACAATCTGCTTCCGACACTGAGCGCTCGCGACAACATCGAAATGGCGCGTTACCTGGCAGGTTCTCCAAAGCCTCCAGCCGATTTCGATCAGACGCTCGCTCTGCTCGGCATTCGCCATCGCCTGAATCATAAGCCGAGAGCGCTTTCAGGCGGCGAGCAACAGCGGGTGGCCATTGCCCGGGCGCTGGTCAACCAGCCCTCGATCTTGCTTGCAGATGAACCTACTGGGAATTTAGATACAGAAAATTCGAATGCGGTGCTCGCTCTACTGCGTGACTTGAACCGAAATCGGCAACAAACTATCTTGATGATCACGCATAACCCCGAGGCTGCCGCATATGCGGACCGCACCGTTGCGATGCGTGACGGCCGGATTATCGGTTAGTTACTTCTCTAGCCAAACTCTATTGCTGACGAAGTCGAGAGTCACCGTTGTTCCATTTAGCAATGCAATGCCGACTGTGGCATCAAATTGGCCCTCGGGCGTGTGCGTTGCCCCTTCTGTGGTGGTGAAGTAGAGCGGTCCGTCTTGCAACAACTGCAACGTCCCGAAGCTTTCGGTTTGGGCGTCACCGCGCACCAGTTTTGCTCCGCCCCAAAAGGGAAAATCTTCCTTCTTGCGCCCCTTAGCCTGTTTCTGCAAGTCAAGCTTCTTAACCGATTCGGGATAGATCAACATCGTTCCGGTGAAGAGCGTATCGATTTGCGCCATGATCGGCGTTCCGTTCACCGAAAAGCCGGGCGTGACAATGGTGACCGGGCCAAAGTTGCCGAAGTGTTTCACAATCAGTTCGGCGCTGTTGGGCGGAGCCGGTTCGGGTGCAGTGATGGGCTCGGAAACGCGCATGACATGGTTGCGGAAATCAAGCTGGACAATTCGATTCTTAAAGGAGCCAAACGTCAGCGCGCCATCGCCTGGCAGCGGCGCCGTTTTTCCCTTCTTCATGGTGTTGTCGTCGCTGGTATCGTTCAAATTCAAAACCAGGAAGGGGAAATCTCCCATCGGCAAATCTCCCAATTTTGCCCCAGGCGCAATCGTCTGCTGGATTTCTTCAATCGGTTTACCATCGGAACCGGCCATGGGCGTTACCTCGAGATTATTTGAAGCGGCGACTTTAGAGTCCATGTACGCATTCGGCCCACTCGTGTCGATCAGCAGCCGCAAGGTCTTGATATCGCCACCGGGCGGAGATAACGTCATGTCCACGCAAGGAATGCCTGAACACTCGAATAAATGAAACTCATGGAATACAGGGCTTGCACCCACTCGAACTGGTCCGATCGCTATGCAAATGGCCGCCAGGCACAGCCAATATTTCGCTTTCGCTGGCACTCTACTCCTCCTGGTCGCCCTCAAGCATCTTCATGGCCCGGGCGAGACTCCGCTGCATCCTATTGAATGACGATGCCAGCACGGAAATTTCATCTCGTCCACTAATGGGTAAATCTTCGGTAGCGAGTTTGCCTTGGCTGATGTCGTCCGCCATGTGTGAAAGCTTCGCCACTGGCCGAATAACTGTCATGACTAGGACTATGTCGAGGATCAGTATGATTACAACCGCCAAGCCAATCATGTAAATGACGAACGTTTTAAGTGCGCGGTCCGCGACGTCGAGCGGGAGGGATTCGGGTACCGACACAATTTGCGCGCCAATGATTTCATTTGGTTTCCAACCGAAGCCGTTATCTGGACCATATTGTTTGATCATAGAGACGGGCGCCGCCGCAGGCGTGCTGTGGCACTCGAGACACGCCGGGTTAGTAATTTGAAGTGGGCGCGCGAGATATAGCGACTTGCCCGTCGGCGTGGACCGTTCACCCTGGAAGGTCTTAAGCGACGGATTGTTGCGGAACTGATTCACGACGTCCGCTTCCCAATCCGTCGCACGATCGCGAGGGTTGGTAGGGTTTAGTGTTGCTTCCTTATATGCATAATCCGGATACCGCTTCCGCAGGTTGTTGAAGATTTCAGTTGCCGCGTACGCCGGTACAGTTTGTGGCAAAAAAGTGCTATCGTGTGCCTGCTTCTTGTTCAGCAGCGGCTGAATCTGAGTCGCTGTGTATGTGCGGGTGGAGAGCGTCGTCTCCATCATCAGGTTCGCCTGCGCCAACACCTCTTCCTTGGCGTTGGCGCGCAAAAAGTTGGAGGCCAACCAAATTGCCACACTGAGGCCCAAACCCAGGACCGCAATGAATATCAAATTAAAGCGCGCTAGCAGCTTCATAGTTCGGGGAAGGCCCTCACAAACAGAATCAATTGGAAATGGAGCCCCTTAATTGTACGCGACTAAATTTAGTGCGTCATTGCGTAGACAACGTAATTGACACCGATGCGAATGCCCAGCGCAGAATAGTGCTCGGGATATTCGGGCTCGTCAGCCCATTCCCACGAATCGCCAACATCGGAATTGAAGCAGATCGCGACCACAAGGCGGTTTTTCTCGTCGTAAATGCCACGCCAATGTTCGTCGGCGCCTCCATTCCGGTAGGGAAGGCCAGAGTGCAACGACCACTCGCCCGAGACTTGATAGCGGTCGTCCAAATCGTAAACCGTATGAAAGATGGCGTCGGCGTTATCGATCTCGACGATGGGCCGATCGGGAAAAACACGCTTCATGCTGACTTCGAAGTTTTCCCACTCGCGTATGCCCCAAAAGTCGTCGCACATCAAAAAGCCGCCGCGCGCCAAGTAATCGCGGAGCTTCGCGGCCTGTTGTTCGGTGAGATTCCATTGCCCCGTTTGCACTGCGTACAACCACGGCCAGTTATAGACGTCCGATCCGTCGTTCAAATTGACAGGTTGTTCGATGGGCCGGACAGAGATACGGGTGAGCCGGCTTAATGCGTCTGAGAAGTGCCGATCGGCGCGCGGATAGTCGTTGGTCCAACTGGTATAGCCCTTGGTCCAATCGCCGCCCCCTCTGCCCCACCGGCGATTGTAATAACCGCCACCCCGCACCGAGGGATACATCAAACGGGCAAAGACCCATTCGCCTGGTTGTTGCCAATCGGGCGGTTTTTCAAAATCTACGTATTCGTCGCCAGGGTACTCTCGCCAACCTAGGGGCAACGGTTTGTCGATGGCGTAAAGACATCCGAGCAGCGCAGCCGCGGTGCAGCATCTGCGAACAATCTTACGCAAGGTTGAACCCAAGGCCAAACGCCCGGGGACAAGCGTATTGAGCGAGTCGTTTCCGCGCGACTTCCTGGAACCCGACTTCGCTAAGAGTGACACCGCCTGCTGCGAGGATAGCACCGCCTGCTACTTTGAAAGCGGTGGAGCTAGAGAAAACAATTCTGCGGAAAGTGGGTGAAGCGATCGGCCGCTTCCGCATGATTCGGGATGGCGACCGCGTAGCGGTTGGCGTCTCGGGCGGTAAGGACTCATTGACGCTGTTGCAGACTTTGGAATTGCTCCGCAAGCGCGCGCCCATCGATTTTTCGCTTTGCGCCTTTACGATCGAACAGGGTAAGTTTCTCGCGGCCATTGAGCCAGTGGGCGAGTTCGTCCGCGAGCAAGGGATCGATTGGACCTACGTTAAAGACGGCCCTTCTTTGCGATTACTGACCGAGCAACCAGGACACGGATGCGATATTTGCAGCCGCTTCCGGCGGCGCGCCGTTTACAGCATCGCGCGTCAAATAGGCGCCAACGTGATCGCCTTCGGACACACGGCGGACGACTTCTGCGAATCGTTTCTGCGCAACGCCATGTTCACGGGCCGCCTCAGTGCTCTTCCGCCCGTGACCTGGTCCCGTAAGCGGGACTTCCGGCTGATTCGTCCTTTGGTTTATGTAACGGAGAACCTGACGCAGGCCTATGCCCGCAGTCTTGGCGCACCGGTGGTGCCCTGCGGCTGTTCTCAAAAAACAGGAACGGTGCGTCGCGGACTCCGGGAAATTATCGGCGACCTTGAAAAGGATCACCCTTTTATTAAGGAAACGCTGTTGACGGCGATGAGCAAAATTGAGACCGGACGTTTGCTAGACACTCGATTTCTCGATCTCGAAGGGCAATCCGAAGAGGCGGGGTTCTTCCCGGAGGAAGAATTGGTCCGGCTCGGGATGAACTATTCATAGCATTTGCACATTACTTCGCGGATCGGCGCTGATAAACTAGAGTCTCTCTGTTGCCATGCCTTCCGAATTGATTGTCGTCAACGGCCCCCTCGCGGGTACGCGTTTCTCGCTCGAAAAGGGCGATGTTCTGGCCGGGCGCGCTCCCAATTCGAATATCGTGTTGCCGGATGCCGAGGTGGGCTGGCGGCACTGTCAGATCCGGCGGCAAGGCGACCGGTTTCTGGTGATCGATCTGCGGACGTCGGCAGGGACATATGTAAACGGGATGCGTTCGGCGGAACGCTGGCTTGAGGATCGTGACCAGATCGGAATTGGCCGAACGATTCTCATGTTCCGCTCCGGCGAAGCGCCCGCTGAGGAATCGCCGGTCGCGGTGGCTGCCGACACGAAACCTGTCCTTTTAGCAGCGTGCTCGCTTGTTTTCTTGTTCCGCGCGCTGGCGGCCAGCGTAGGCGAGGCTCAAAGCAGTCTGTTGCAGGCGCAAATTCTGCGTCTGGTGGGCGACCTTGTTCCCGCCAAAGAAGGCTTGTTGCTCCTGGGATCTAGCTGTGAAGATTTACTGGAGCGTGCGAAAGCTCGCAATTCCCAAACCGATTTCGAACCGGCCCTGACCCGTGTCTGCCAGGAAGGCGCCATGGAAGATGTGGACTTGGGGATTGTTGGCGTGCCGCTGTACCTCTCAGGCATCTTGGGCGGCGTGCTGTGCGTCCGTGTCGAGAATCGCGAAGTGCCGCGTTTGACGGCGCACCTCGAAACACTGACGGCGGTCGCCTCATTGGCGTCCATCGGTTTTGAGGCCAATCACGAAGTCGAGACTTTAAAGGCGGAAAACGCCTTGTTGCAGGAACAGATTGCCAGCAACACCGGCATTGTGGGCGACAGCGCAGTGGTGCGCCGGTTGCTAGGGTTAATAGACCGCGTCGCGCCGCGAGACACCACGGTTCTTGTGATGGGCGAGAGTGGGACTGGCAAGGAACTAGTCGCGCGCGCTTTGCATGATAAAAGCGGCCGCCGCGAACGGCCGTTTATCGCAGTCAATTGCGCCGCGCTTGGTGAGTCGTTGTTCGAAAGCGAATTATTCGGTCACGAAAAAGGTGCTTTTACCGGAGCGATCTCGTTAAAGCGCGGAAGGTTTGAATTGGCACAGGGCGGCACGATATTCCTGGATGAAGTTGGTGAACTGGCGCAGCCGCTACAGGCGAAGCTGCTTCGCGTGCTGCAGCAGCGCGAGTTCGAACGCGTGGGTGGCACCCAGGCGCACCAACTGGATATTCGGGTAATCGCCGCAACCAATCGTGACTTGGCCGAAGACGTGCGTGACGGCAAATTCCGAGAAGACCTTTACCACCGTTTGAACGTCGTCACCCTTCAATCACCCCCGCTACGGGACCGCAAGGACGATATCCCCCTTTTGGCCCAATTTTTCCTCCAACGTTCGGCTGACAGGTGTAAGCGCCAGGTGCATGGACTCTCTCCGGAAGCGGAGGAAATGGTCATGCAATATTCGTGGCCTGGCAACGTCCGGGAGCTGGAAAACGCGATGGAGCGAGCAGTGGTGCTCGGTGTTTCGGAATGGGTTCTTCCGGAAGATCTGCCTGAGAGCCTGCTCGAATCGGCCCCGCGCGATGCGAGCGCAAAGTATCACCTGTCGGTGGGTCAAGCGAAACGGGAAGCCATTATCGACGCCTACGCCCAAGGGAACGGCGATTATAAACAGGCCGCCAGACTGCTGGGCCTGCATCCCAATTACCTTCTGCGGCTTGTCAGAAATTTGGGATTGCGCGAAGAAATTACCCGTGTACAAGGTTCTTTAACCAGTCGTTAAGCCAGGATTCATATTCCAAGATTCATATTCAAGGTAGTTACAAAGCTGTTAAGCATTTTCCTCTTTACAGCGGCACCCAAACCTTGATCTAATTCCGTAGGGGCCGACAAGCACACGTTTGCAATGTTGTGGTTGGGTTTTGGGCTGTCGGCCGCGCTTTAAGGGGAAATCTATGAGACTCAGTCTGTCCTTAAGGACAGCGTTTGTTTACGCTGCCTTAGTCTGCTTTTGCATGTCCACTTGCAGGCTATATGGCCAATCCGACGTCGGCACCATCACCGGATTTGTAAAAGATCAAACCGGCGCAGTTGTACCGAACGCTAAGGTGACTATCCGAAGTGAAGCCACCAAAGAAGAACACACCGTAACCACTGACGCTGACGGACACTACACCGTCCCAAACCTTTCGCCGGGCAACTACACCATGCTCGCCGAGGCGAATGGCTTTAAGCAGTTCGTCAGTACGCACAACGTTCTGCAATCAAACTCCACTGTTGAACTTGACGGCGCCTTAACGCTGGGCCAAACCACCGAAACAGTGGAGGTTTCAGCCACAGCCGCGGTATTGCAGACGCAATCGGGTGCCGTGCAGGCCGAAGTTACCGGCAGTCAGATTCAGAATCAGGAATTGAACGGACGCAGCCCGATTTATACCGCCCAATTTCTAGCCGGCGTGCGAAGCGGCGGCACGCTGGGGGATTTCAACGGAGTCGGACTCAGCGGCAACCCTTACAACATCAACGGAACGCGGTCGCAGGATACGCTGGTCACCGTCGACGGAGCTCCAGCCATGCGTTCGCGCGCGAACGGCGCCGTTATTGGCGTTGGAGACGTAGACGCAACCCAAGAAATCCAAGTGCTGACGGCGGACTACTCGGCGGAATACGGAGGAGCGGCCGGTGGGCAAATCCGTATGGTCACCAAAAGCGGGACTACCGATTTCCACGGCACCGCATATGAATACTTCCGAAACTCGGATTTGAACGCGAATACCTGGAGCCGCAACTTAAGCACGACGACCAACTTTGCCTCGCCCTTCCGCTATAACAATTTCGGATATGCCGTAGGAGGGCCTGTCGCCATTCCGGGCAAATTGGAGAAACTTCGCCAGAAAGTCTTTTTCTTCATTGCTCAGGACTGGATCAGAGAGCGAAACACGCAAACGCAAGACGAAGCTGTCCCGACTAATTTGATGAGACAGGGCAACTTCAGTGAGCTGCTCGGTTCAAACCCGTGGTACAGCAAACCCGTCCAACTTTACTATCCTGGCACATGTCCTAAGCTGGGCGCCTCCACGTGTCAGGCGATTCCGGGCAACATCATTCCCGCCAACCAACTCAGCCCGAATGGTCTCGCCATCCTCAACGCTTATCCGGCGCCGACCCCAGGTTTCCAACTCGGCACCAACAATTGGCAAGCGCAGGCCGCTCAACCGATCAACCAGCGGAAAGACATTTGGAACCTTGACATCATTCCCAATAACAGCAACCATATCGAGCTGCGACGTTCAGGCCTGGCCTATAACGAGTACGATCCCTTCGACCAGGGTTCCGGCGAAACGGCTAAATACTTTAACCGTCCGAATCAAACCAACTCGGTTGGCTGGATCTGGACCATCACTCCCACCACAGTGAATGAACTCCGCTCCAGCTATAGCTTGGATGACGTTTATATTCCGGTCAACACGTCGGAAATCGGATTCAATCGTCAAAATCTTCCCTTGCCGATCACCTATCCCTACCTGTTCCCGGCAAAAGACATTCAGGGTAAGATTCCGTCGATCAATCTGAACGATAGCTTCTATAGTCTGGCCGGCGGCCCGTACCCTTCTCACTCCTCTGGGCCAATCTTCACGATTGCCGACAGTTTGACCAAAGTTGTGGGTAATCACACGTTGAAGTTTGGCGCATTCTTCGAGTACATTGGCGAAAATGACGGCGATCAGATTAACGTTTCCACTGTGCCCGGCGGCGCCAATAACCAGAATGGTAACTTCACATTCTCAGATTCCGGCACGGGCGCTACATCCGGGGCTAGCATCGCCAATTTAGCCCTAGGGTATGCCGATAGCTATACCGAAATCGGCCCCCGCGCATTCACAATATGGCGTCGGCCCCTGTTTGAGGAATTTGCTCAAGATTCCTGGCAGGTCAATGGCAGGTTCCATATCGACTACGGCGTCCGAATGACCACCGTCTTTGGTTTCTATCCGCTGTGGGGTAACGCTGACTACTTCAATGGCGCCCTGTACAATCCGGCAAATGCCGTCACCGTCAATGCGGCTGGCAACGTTGTACTCGGGACCGGTAATCCTTATAACGGCATGGTTATTCCCGGAATCAGCAGCTTCCCCAGTTCCGCCCAGGGTCGCGTGTTGGCGGACGGAAACCCTATCTGCGACGGCGCATCTTGCAACAGCTTGTTCGACCCAAGTCTTTCCAAGTCGTACATCAAACCGACGAATGACTTTCAGCCTCGTCTCGGTATCGCTTATCAATTCGATCAGAAGACGGTGCTTCGTGCCGGCGCTGGCGAGTTCGTAACGAGCATGGCTCTGCTTGACAATATCTTTCCTGGAGGAAACTCTCCGTTCCAGCCTTTTGTGACGGTTAATAATGTTAGAGTTGACAATCCCGGAGCGGCGTTGGTCACTGGTACCGCTGCGGCGATTACGGCTACTACCATCAATCCGAACTTGAAGCAGCCCGTCGGATGGAACTGGAACGCCACTCTCCAGCGGGAATTGTTCTGGAATACCACTCTTTCGGTCGCCTATGTGGGCCACCGCGGCTATCACGGCTGGCAGGTATACGACATTAACCAGGTTCCCGCCGGCACCTTAACAGCGAATCCGGGCGTAAATACCAACGTGCTGCGTCCATTCAAGGGCTACGCGGCCATTCAGGAAGAAGAGAGCGTTGTGAACTCCCAATACAACGGTTTGCAGATTACCTGGAACCGGCGATTCACTGCCGGATCTAGCTTCGGGTTCAGCTACACTTACTCCAAGAGCGAAGACAACGGGTCTAACTACCGTGACATCGTTTCGGACACTTACAACACCAGTAATCTGTGGGGACCTTCGGAGTACGACACCCGGCAGATCGCCGTCATCAACTACATGTACGAACTGCCGTTTTTCAAGGATCAAACGCGAATGTCAGGAAAGATCCTTGGCGGTTGGCAGATCAGCGGCGCGGTACAGGCTCAGACCGGCACGCCTTGTGGTGTCGGATCTAACCAAGACTTTGCCGGAGTCAGCTCAAACGATCTCGGCAGTTTCGGTTGCGGAACGGAAGGACAGTTCTGGGTGCTCAACGGTACTCCGAGCATCATTGGCGGCTTTGCCGGACCGACTGGTAACGCTAATTCGGTTAAGTATTTCAATACCAGCGTCTTTTCTAAACCCGCCACGGGGACGTTCAATCTGCAGCAGGGAGTTCGTGACTCCGTCTATGGGCCCGGATTGCAGGATTGGAACCTAATGCTCTTTAAGCAGTTCGCGATTCATGAGAGCAACGCGATTCAGTTCAGGGCTGAGGCGTACGACTTCATCAACCATCCCAACTGGAGCGGTCCGCAGTTCAACCCGACCTCTTCCCAGTTTGGCGAAATCACCGGCAAGACTGGCTTAGTGAGAACACTGCAGCTTTCGCTGCGGTATTCATTCTAACCCATTAACTAAAAAGCACAGAAAAGGGGACTTAGTATTTTAAGCCCCTTTTTCTATTTTGTGGCAATATGCAAAGCTGCGATACCACTACTTAAATACTCATAGCCTACCTTGGGGAAACCAGCCGATCGTATTAACTGGCGTAGCTCATCTGCCGTAGGGAATTTCTTGATGGATTCCGGCAGATATTTGTAGGCATCGGTCGATCCGGAAATTAACCCACCCACAGTCGGCAAAATCCGACGCGAGTAGACTCCGTAAAGCGCCCTCATCATTCTCCCCTGAACGTGTGAGAATTCGAGAACCGCCAGCGTGCCACCTGCCTTTAGTACCCGATGAAGCTCCCTTAGGCCGCTTTCGTAATTGCTGAGATTCCTAAAGCCGAAGGCGATCGTCACAGCGTCGAGACTGTTATCGCTTAGCGGCAACTGCATCGCATCACCTTCGAACAGCAACGATGGATAATGCCCTTGGTCGATTTTGCGCTTCGCGACGGCTAGCATCGGGCGGCAGAAATCGGCGCCAATGACGACAGCCTTTGTCGCACGTTGAAGATCCAGCAGCACGTCACCCGTTCCGCAACACAGATCTAATATGCGCGCGTTGGGAAGATCAAGAACGGGCTGCAAGCGGCTGACAACAAGGCGCCGCCACTTTACATCGATGTTGAATGATAGTAAGTGGTTCAGCAGATCGTACTTAGGCGCAACTTCTTCAAACGCATGTTGGACCCACCTCGCCGCTGCGGCTTCGTCCTTAGCGCCGGGTGGCGTTGTGCCGGTGCTCATTATTGGAGCGATTCTAAGATCGCTTGCCGGATTAGTGGTTCGTCCAGGCCCGACTTGATGGTAACTTCGCCGATGGCGGTCGGCAAAACGAAATGGACTTTCCCATGTATGGTTTTCTTATCGCCGCTGAGCCGGTCGATCAGGTGAGCCGGATCGAGGTCTGTAGCCGAAGGTAAGGGACCGTAACTGCGAATCAAATCTTCGATTTGTTCAGCGTCTTCGCGGCCCAGTGTTCCAAATAAGACTGCCAGCCGGGTCGCGGTTAGCATACCCCACGCGATTGCCTCGCCGTGCAGAAAGCGATTGTAACCGGTCTCTGACTCAATCGCGTGTCCAACAGTGTGGCCAAAGTTCAGTATTCTGCGCAGGCCGCCTTCCTTCTCATCCGCCGTAACGACTTCCGCCTTGATGCGAACGGCGGCGGCGATCAGCTGATCCACGGTCTCGGGCTGCCGCGAGAGCACATTTGAGCGTTGATCCCGCAAGAAGCGAAAAAGTTGAGGATCGCGAATAACTCCGCACTTAATCACTTCGAATAGACCGGCATGATACTCCCGCTCCGGCAACGACGCTATCACTTCCGGATCGATCAGAACTGCCAGCGGTTGATGAAAACTACCAATCAAGTTCTTGCCATTCTCGAGATTGACACCCGTTTTGCCGCCGATGCCCGCGTCGACTTGAGCCAATAGGGTCGTCGGAATTTGCAGCAGTTCGATACCTCGCATGAAAATGGCCGCCAAAAATCCGCCCACGTCAGTAACAATTCCTCCGCCGAACCCGATCACCATGCTCGCCCGGTCCGCGCCTTGCTCCATCATCTGCACGGCGAGTTCTTCCACCGACGATAGCCGCTTGTGAACTTCGCCACCCGGCAAGAACAGCACATGATGCGGCGTGCTCTCGAGCGCCTCTTCCAGCACGTTGCTGTAGAGATTCCAAACATCGATCGTGGTGACAATGAAGACCTTGCTGATATGTCTTGGCACAAAATCGGCGGCTCGTGAAAGAATGCCCCGTTCGACCACGCTTAAATAGGTGCGCTGGGGAGTCTGCACCTCGAAGGTTGACATTACCCTCGTTGTACCATTGAATTCGACTTGTGCCAGTAATTCGCTCTGGAAGACGCTGGCGAGCAGCCGGATCAGTTAATCAATCCAACACGTTTGTACGGCAGCGCGTAGCGTTCGCACTGCTGCTATTCGCGATACCCATTCGACAGTTCGGTCCCTGGTCCGCCTTGTGGACGATTCCTTCCATACTGATCGCTTCTCTGCTGATTGCATGGGGCGCGGAGTCCGCGCAATTTTTCGTAGCGCAAGGATTCGCGCTGGCCATTCTTGCATGGATGCAAACGCTGCCGGAGTTTGCGGTTGAAGCAGTACTGGCATGGAAACAGCAAACATCCCTCTTGATTGCGAACTTGACAGGCGCTGTGCGACTGCTTACCGGCCTCGGTTGGCCAGCCATCTATCTCACCGCGGCTGTCGTGTATCGCCGACGCAACAAACAGCCTCTGCGAAGGATTGAACTAAGTGCGCATCAAAGCGTGGAGGTTGTGGGATTGCTCGCACCGTTGCTCTACGGACTGGCGATCTGGTGGAAAGGAACGCTCGCATTGTATGACGCGGCGATACTCGTATCCTTTTACGCCTTGTATCTAGTTCTTCTGACCAGGTTGCCGGCGGTGGACCACGAGGAAATCGACGAATTGGAAGCGGTGCCGCGCGCAGTTGTTACGGCCGTGCCGGTGGCTCGCAACACGGCCATTGCGGCATTATTCGTGGTCGGTGGCGGGTTGATTTATTTCACTGCCGAACCGTTTCTGGGTAGCTTGATTGCTGTCGCAGCCGCCGCTGGCATCCCCACTTTTCTGGTCATTCAATGGCTGGCGCCGGTGGTCTCGGAGTTTCCGGAGCTCGCTTCGACGTTTTATTTTGCGCGCCAGGAAGAGAAGGCATCCATCGCTTTGATGAACATCGCATCCAGCAACATCAATCAATGGACGCTGTTGATGGCGATGCTGCCCGTCGTGC
This sequence comes from Bryobacteraceae bacterium, assembly GCA_049802535.1. GTDB lineage: Bacteria > Acidobacteriota > Terriglobia > Bryobacterales > Bryobacteraceae > Bog-105. The sequence continues at coordinate 23,895 of JBARMQ010000237.1, forward strand.
TCTCGCTTGGCCATGGATCGGCGCTTTCCATTGTCTTTGACGCTGAACAGAAGCAAGAGTTGTTACTGACGGTTGCACAGAGTTTTGCCAGTTTTGCCTTCTTACTCAATATGGAATTCGCGTGGTGGGAGGCACTGGTGTTATTTTTGCTGTTTGCGGCTCAATTTGCATTGCCCGCATGGTGCAAACCGTACATAGCCGGCGTATTCTTTCTGTGGACTGCAGGTGAATGCGTGGCGATCATCGCTCGACGCAAACGACCGGTTGCGTTGAAGCGCTTTATCGATACCTTGCGCGGTCTTTAATAAATCAGGCGCCGGCGTTGCCTAAGTTGATCAGCGCGACACCAACCACGATGATTGCCAGGCCTGCTATCTTACCCAAAGTAAATGGCTCTTTGAAGAAGATGCGCGCCCAGACCAGAGTGAATATATAACCTATCGAAACCATGGGGTAAAGCAGCGCTAAGTCTCCTTGCGCTACGGCCATGATGAAGAATACAGACGACAGCAGATACAGGCAGATACCGACCGCCAGCCAGTAGTTCTTGACCAGGCTCAAGATTCCGCCCGTCATCCTTTCCGCCCCAAGTTTGAGAAATACAGCACCGAACGAGCCGACG
>JBARMQ010000238.1:0-19544 GCA_049802535.1 Bryobacteraceae bacterium
ACCACCGGCACGCCATCCCGAGTGGTTTGGCGCGCCGAATAACCGCTCAATGCTTCACCGCGCCGGCGTGCTCGAGATCGGCTTGGACCGCTGCTTCGAAATCACCAAAGTCGCCCTTGGCATCGAAGGGCGCTTCGAAGATATTCGAAATGACGCGCGCGTTGGGGAACATGGATGGAATCAGGTTTTCGCTGACGTAGGCGTGCACCAATTCGAGCGTGTTGCGGATGCGGCAGTAAGTCACTTCCGACAGGCTGGTCTTACCGACAGTGGGTGCTATCTTTTCGAGGGATTCGCGATCGCTGGAGAAGTGGATGGGAGTGCGAATACAAGCGGGCGTCGACGCAGTCAGAGAATTGATATAGGTGGGACTCCAATCAACGTCGGCCACAAGGCGGTCGTGGACTACGTCGGCCATACCGAGGCCAACGGCGCTGTGATAGGACAACTCGCTGATGCCGCGCACATAGATACGATGGATGAACGGCAGCTCGGGATATGGATTGTACTGCCCGTTGACGCTGCGGTTGATGACCTTGGTGTCCATGCCGGCACCGCTGATGTTCTTGCCGAGCTCGTCGACAATCAAAATGTCGATTTCCGGCGCAGGCAATTTAGGGGACCACGACTTCACTTGACTCAATAGCGCTTCTTCTTCAGCCATCATGGCGGCGCAGCCGGTTGAGGACGTAACGGCGACAAGACCGGCCGTTTCGTGATGACCGGCTTCGAGGATGGCCAAACCGCCAAGCACCTTGTTCGTCTGAAAAATCTTTGCGCCGACGCTGCGGATGACGGTCTCGAGGCCCATGCGATAGGCGAAGGTGTGATATTGCCGTGCGCCGGCGAACTTGCCCAGTCCGATCGCCATCATTTTGAACAAGCCGCTTTCGAGCGCTCCGGAGAAGTCGGTGTGCGGCTTTATTCGCGCGACGAGAAAAACGCCATCCGATTCATAGGCGTTGCGATCCATGTAGGTTTCGATGCCTTCAGGTGTTTTGCCGGTGGGCATGACTTCGAGCGAGCTCATGACCGGGACGCCCATAGTGGCTTCGTGGATGCCGTAATGAGCGAGTACATCCGCCTGTCCCTCAGCCGTTGCTGCGCCGTGACTGCCCATGGCGGGAAAGATAAATGGCTGCGCGCCCTGATCTTTCCAAAAACCGACAACGGCTTTGACGATGGTTGCGATGTTGGCGATACCGCGGCTGCCGACACCGATCGCGATACGTCCACCCTTTGGCAGACGCGCGGCAAAGTCGGAGGCGGACAATTCATTTCGGACATGATCCGGAATGTTTGGAATCGCACGATCCGGATAGGACTGCTCAATCAGCGCAAATTCAGGCAGTTTCATGCTCTTAGAATAGCTCTCAGGTGAGCATGAACGGTTTGGTTACGCTATCTGAGATTCGGCGACAACCGGAGTTGTGGCCGACGACGCTGGATCTTGTCGCGCATCGCCCGATCAGCAAGGCGCCGATGATCACGGGCGCAGGCACATCGGCTTACGCGGCGGCAGCAATCGCAGCGGCGTGGCCGGGTGCGCGTTCGATTGCGGCTACCGATCTTTTGATCAGCAAGCATTCGCCATTGCGGCAAGGGGATCTGCTGATTTCCTTGTCGCGGTCGGGCAACAGTTCCGAGACTGTCGCAGCGATCGAGAAGATTCGGCGCGAAAATCCAGGCGTTGAGCAGTTAGTGATTACCTGCAACCTGAACGGGCGAATGGCGGCGATGAAAGACGTGGATTGCATTCTGTTGGACCCACGCACGAACGATCAAAGTTTGGTGATGACGAGTTCGTTCTCTAACTTGGTGTTGGCAGGACTGGGACTCAGCGGCGCCGGGGTCATTTTCGGTTCGTGCGGCGAGATCGCGCGGCGAGCCGCAAATGCGATGGGGGAATTGGAGACGAAAGCTGAACAGATCTCGCGCAAGAAAGTAGAACGGGTTTGCGTGCTGGCATCGCCGCCGCTGTACGCGTTGGCGCGCGAGGCTTCGCTGAAGATTCTAGAGATGACTGCGGGACGGATTGTGCCGATGGCCGAAACGTTTCTTGGCTTGCGGCATGGGCCGATGAGCTTTGTCGATCGAGAAACGTTGGTGGTCTGTTTCATGTCGGGTGATGCTTTGGTCGGCCGGTACGAGCGTGATCTGCTGGCCGAATTGCGATCAAAGAAGCTGGGCCGCATCGTGGCGATAACGCCGGTGGAGTTGGATTCTGCGCTTTGTGATGAATTGGTTCCATCGCTTGCGCCAGAGCTGCATGACGATACGCGTACACCGTTTGACGTGGTGTTTCCGCAACTGCTGGCGTACTGGTTAACGAAGGCGATAGGCGCGGATCCCGATAACCCGAGCCCCAATGACGTGATTACGCGAGTGGTCGAGGGAGTACGAATTTATGAAAGCTAAATCCTGCTAATGGCAAAGGCGCTCTTATTACATAGCGGAGGACCGACGCCGGTGATCAATGCCAGTCTTCTGGGCGTAGTTGAGCAGGCGCAGCAGTATCCGCAGATCACGGCGGTACTGGGCGCTCGCTTCGGTCTAGATGGACTGTTGAATGAAGATTTCGTCGACTTGGCCTCGGTTGGGCGTGGTGAATTGGAGGAGATTGCGCGAACGCCATCGTCAGCGCTTGGGTCTTCGCGACGCGACCCAGCCAATGAAGACGTCGAGCAGATTTTGGCGATTTTGCGTAAGCGCGACATCCGTTATCTCCTTTACAACGGTGGGAACGGATCGATGGGGGCGGCAAATCGGTTGGCCTCGGCGGCCCGTCATGCTTCCTTCGATATTGAAGTTGTCGGTATACCTAAAACGATCGATAACGACATCGTGAGTACGGACCATACTCCTGGCTTTGCGTCTACGGCGCGGTTTTTTGCTTGTGCCGTACGCGATATTGGGGCGGACAATCGCGCTCTTCGCGGCCAAGTGGAATTTGTCGAGGTGCTGGGGCGAAATGCGGGATGGATTGTGGCGGCTACGATGCTGGCACGGCATGCTCCGGAGGATCCGCCCCACCTCGTTTATCTTCCGGAGGAGGGGCTGCATTTAGATCAATTGATGGCCGATATAGAGGACGTGTACAGCCGATACGACCGATGCGTTGTGGCGGTTTGCGAAGGCCAACTCGACAATCATGGACAGCCGTTTGGCGCAGATGTCCGGCATGGATCGCGTGGGAGTTTGGCTATGAACCTGGGGCATCGGCTGGCGATGTTGACCGCGCAGCATCTCGAGTTGAAAACGCGTAGCGAGAAGCCGGGATTGTTAGGTAGATCGTGTTCAACGCCGGTGCAAAGCGATTGGGAAGAAGCACGGCTTTGCGGGCAAGCGGCGGTGAAAGCGGCAATCGATGGCCATGGTGGACATATGGTGACCTTGGTACGCGAGCCAAGCGATGAATATAGCGCTACCACGGGGCTGGCGGCGCTAGAACAAGTTGCTGGAGTGGAGCGCGTAGTGCCGCTTGAATGGCGCGAGACTAATGTGCTTACGGACGGATTTGCGGCGTACTTGCAACCGCTGATTGGTCCGATTCAGAAGTTTGCGAATTTTTAGATCGTGATGCCGAGCAAGATCTCGACTTGATTGAGATTGGTGGGCGGCCCGTAAACCGGGGTAGCGGTGTCCGCAGCCCAGCGGATGTAGCGAACCTGAGGAGATATTTTGACTTTCCAAGCGCCTGTCTCCAAGCCAACGCCAATGACGAAACCGTGATTTGAGGGCGATGTACCATTCAGGTTGCCGGCAATTCGAAACGAGGGACCCGCTTCGATGATGGGCTTCAACAGGGGGAAACTAAAGCGGTATTTCGCCAAAACTGGGAACTCCCAAGTGGGTACCGAGCCAACCGTGATGTATTTGATTGGGCCCCCAAACGCGTAGGTGCTAGTAAATTGAAGCCCCCGGTACATGGCGTCGACCTCAACCGAAAGATGCAACGGAAGCGCCACTTGAACTGTACCGCCAGCAAGCCAACGTTGTGAGTCGGATTCGAACTGGAGAAAAGAGACTGGGTCTAACTCGCTATGAAAATCTTGTGTCACGCTGGCTCCGCCAATCACTCCGACGGAAAGGGCCTGGCCGAATGCGATATTCGAGAAGATCAGGAAACAGCCTGGGATAAGGAGGAGAGATATTCGCACTTAAACCGAAGACGGGCTACATGTATGGGATGGGTACAGGATGCAGCATCGGCGGACGCAAGATCTAGCCGCAGCTGCAGAAATTGTGGCGCAGCCAAGCGTGTTACTTAGTGACAGGGCTACTAGCCTAGCGCGAGTAGCCGATTCGCCATTGTGGGCCGATTTGGGCTGGGCGCTAATGGCCCCAGGCCTTGGGCTGATACTGCCAACTGCGGGTGGCGTAGTCGGCAAAGGTGAGCAGAAACAGGAACGACAGCCAAGTGACGCCGGCGATGACAAATAGCCGGTTTAAGCTGCTTACGTGCCGCACGCCCATGAAGATCCATGCCACCAGAGAGGCTTTGATCACCGCAATGGCTAGCGCGACGACGACATTCCAGTCGCCGAGATTGATGTAATCGATCCCAATGGTGCTTCCGGTGAGGATGATTAGCGCTAGAAAAACTAAGACCAAGGTCCGTACTTGCGGAACATGAGAAATCATGTGTGATGTCCTATTAAGTAGAGAAGTGGGAAGAGAAAAATCCAGACGATATCGACGAAGTGCCAGTACAGGCCGATCATTTCGACCGGCGTGTAATAGTGTTCGCTGAATACTTTGCGCGAGGCCATGACGATCAAGGCAGTTAGCAGGCCAACACCGACGATCATGTGGATGGCGTGCATCCCGGTCATGCAAAAGTAGAGAAAAAAGAGAAGCTGGGCGTGGTGCGCATATTGGACGGGCTCGAACTGGAAGTGGATGCCCGGCACCAGATGCTCATTCCATTTTCTGGTGTATTCGATGGCCTTGATGCCAAGAAACACGAGACCAAGAAACATGGTCGCCGCCAGAAAAGCGATGAGCGGTTTACGCTTGCTGAGCTGGGCGGAACGAACGGCCATCGCCATCGTCAAGCTGCTGCAGATGAGAACGGCAGTGTTCGTGCCGCCGAGGGAGATGTCCATGAAGCGGCTGGTGCTGCGAAAGGCATCCGGATACATCGCCCGGTAAATGGCGTAGCTGGCGAACATGCCGCCGAAGAACAGCACTTCGGTGATGAGGAACGTCCACATACCGAGCGTTGCCGTTTCAAGCTGCTGCTCAGCGCTAGCGAAATGATGCTGAACGTGCGTCCCTGTCGATTCAACCAACGTCTCAGCCAAGAATCACCTCTTCTACCGGACCGTAATTGTAAGCTTCTTCGGTAACGGTTGGGATCACATCGAAATTGTGCGTAGTGGGCGGCGACTCAATCTGCCACTCCAAGCCCGCGGCGCCCCAAGGATTGTTGCCAGCCGGCTCGCCGTGCTTCAACGACCAGAGAAGATAAATGACCGGGATGATGTAGCCAAGACCCAGTACCGTGGCGCCGGCGGAAGACAAAACGTTCAAGGTCTGGAACTCCGGAGGATAGGCAGCGTAGCGGCGCGGCATTCCGAGGTAGCCGAGTATGAATTGCGGGAAGAACGTTAAGTTGAAGCCGGCGAAAATGAGGACCGCCGCCACTTTGGACCAGACCTGGGAGTACATGCGGCCGGTTATTTTCGGCCACCAGAAGTGGATGCCGCCGAGAAAGGCCATCAACATTCCGCCGACCATTACATAGTGGAAGTGCGCCACGACGAAGTATGTGCCGTGGGTCTGAACATCGACGGCAAGAGTCGCCAAATACAAGCCCGTCAGGCCGCCGATGGTGAACAGGCCGATAAATCCGAAGGCATACAGCATGGGCGTTTCATAACTGATGGAGCCTTTGTACATGGTCGCGGTCCAATTGAAGATCTTAATGGCGGAGGGGACGGCGACCAGGAAGCTCAACAGTGAGAAGGCCAGGCCAGAATACAAGCTTAGGCCGGTGACGAACATGTGGTGGCCCCACACGATGAAGCTGAGGACCGCGATGGCCATGCTGGAGAAGGCGATGAAGTCGTAACCGAAGATGCGCTTCTTTGAAAAACACGAGACCAGCTCACTGATGACGCCCATACCCGGCAGAATCATGATGTAGACGGCGGGATGGGAATAGAACCAGAACAGATGCTGGAACAAAATTGGGTCGCCGCCGATATTGGGATCGAAAATGCCGACTTTCGCGATGCGTTCGAAGGCTAGCAGAAGCAATGTGATGGCGAGGACGGGCGTGCCGAGAACCTGGATCAAGCTGGTTGCATAATGTGCCCAAATGAACAGCGGCAAACGGTTCCAGGTCATGCCGGGGGCGCGCAGTTTGTGGATGGTGATGATGAAATTCAGTCCCGTAATGATGGAGGAAAAGCCCGCGATGAAGATGCCGAAGGCAGCCGCCAGAACGTATGAATTAGAGTACGTCGAGCTATAAGGGGCATAGAAGGTCCAACCGGTATCGACGCCGCCATGGACAATGGCGAAGAGGGCGAAACATGCGCCCGTCAAGAAGATGTAGTAACTGAGGAGGTTGAGCTTCGGGAACGCGACATCGCGCGCGCCGATCATGATGGGAATGAGAAAATTGCCGAGCGTCGTCGGGATGGAGGGGACCAGGAAGAGGAACACCATCACGATGCCGTGCATGGAGAAGAGCCGGTTGTATGTTTCCGCCGAAAACAGATTGCCTTCCGGCGACGCGAGATTGAACCGGATGGCTGCCGCGAAGCTCCCGCCGATCATGAAGAAGATACTGATGGTGACGAGATATAGAATTCCGATCCGCTTGTGGTCAATGGTCAACAACCAGCTTTTGACGGTATGTTGAGCGTTTAAGTAGTTGACCGGCTCGACGGGTCTGATCACTTCGGTTGACATTACTACTGATTCCCTTTCTGCACTGGAGCGGGCGCGGCTGCTGGCTTCGCTGGCGGCGTTTTAGCCCCGGCCGGCGCGGCTGGCGGCGCGATGACGGAAGGCGCTGAAGAGGTCGGAACGACGGCATTGCTCGCCGCCGCGCCAGTTGTCAATTTGTTGTTGGCGGGCGCCGCGACGTATTGCCATTGATGAGAACCGTCTTGCGATGGGGGCGAGTCTTGCGAAAGCGACTTGATATAGGCAATCACTTCGTTAATGCCTTCTTCGGAGATTTGGTCCTGAAAGACCGGCATGATATTGGGCTGGAAACTGGCGACGATCTTGGCATTTGGATTCAGGATCGATTCGCGAATGTAGGCGTCGTCGGCAAAGACCCTGCTGCCGTCGGCCAAGTAGATCTGCTTGCCGTATAAGTTGGAGAGATTGGGACCGCGGCCTTGCTGGTTCATCAAGTGGCAGGTGGCGCAGCCCAACTGCTCAAACTCGGTTAAACCTTTTTCGGCGAGGGTACCCTGAATCGCCGCGCCGGCGGCCCAATTCTGATAGTCCTTCTTGTCGAGAACGTCTACCCAACCGATCATGCGGGAATGCTGAGCGCCGCAGTATTCGGTGCAGAACAAATGATAGTGGCCCGGCTGAGTGGGCGTGAACCAGAGGGTGTCGTAATGACCTGGCACAACGTCGTGTTTTACACGGAAGGCGGGAATGGAAAAGCTGTGAATGACATCCTCAGAGGCCATGGTTAGCTTTACCGGCTGGCCGACTTCCACATGGAGCTCGTCGATCTCGCGTCCGCCATCGGGATATTGGATTTTCCACATCCACTGCTTACCGGTGACGAAGATTTCGGTGGCGTCTTTAGGCGGCTGGGCTTCGGCGAAGAATATCTTCGCGCCCCATCCGAACATGACCAACATGATGAGGAAGGGCAAAATCGACCAAGTCAGTTCGAGTTTGGTGGAACCGTCGATTTGGGTGGCCTGGACACCTGGGCGGCGCTTGTATTTAAACGCAAAATAGATGACGGCGGCAAAGATTGCGACGCTCATGACGACCGTCACGACATTCAGGAAGAAGTACAGCGCATCGACTTCCGGAGCTTGGGCGGACGCCGCGGGAGGGAATAGCGGGATGTCGGCGATGGGAAAACTAGCGAACATGATGCGCCTCCTTCCACCGCTTGGGCGGGATCTTGGGAGAGGCCGGCTTCTTTCTGAGCAAGAAATACAACAACAATCCCAAACCTAAGATCGTGATCGATCCCGCGAGCTTAATCACGTTAAAGATGGCGAGGGTATATTTGCCCTGGGTCGCATCGTAATGGAAGCAGAACAGAATGAGCTGGTCTACCGGTGAACCAATACTGTTGTTAGAGGCGGTGACGAGGGCCATACGCATATCCGCGGGAGCGTACTGGACGCCGTAAAAATAGCGCGAAAGAATTCCCTTCGGTGTCGCGACCATGATTCCGCCGGCATGTATGAATTGCTGGGTGCGGGCATCCCATTTGTAGCGGAAGCCCACGGCATCGGCCAATTTCGTAATAGAATCCTGCGTGCCGGTGAGGAAGTGCCAACCTTGATTGAAGCCGGTGTGGTTGATTCCATTTCGACCTGGCGCATTGAATACTTTGTCGTAACCGGCCTTCTTGGCGGTGGCTAAATCAGGCGTTTCGGAAGGATCGATGCTGACGATCACCACCTGATAGTCGCTTCCGGGCTGAAGGGCCACCCGGCGCAAGCTGGTGGCGATTTCCGTTAAAGTGACGCTGCAAATATTTGGGCAACGATAGTAGACGAGCGCAAGCACGACTGGCTTGGTCGTGAAGTAGGTGCTTAATGGGACGATTTGGTTCGCCTCGTTCCGGAACGTCAGATTCAGTGGGATCTGCGAGTTCAGCTTTTGATCCAAGCCGACGCCACGCGTCAATACGGGACGGCCGTACTCGGCGTGCATCAGCGAGGCGGCTGCCAATAACAACGAGGCGCCTCGCATCCACTTACTGCTGCGCATGTTTCTCAACTTCTCCCTTTAATCCAGTTTCCGGCTGCGGCGGCTCTTTTAATCCGGGCGGGAAATCCCGCACACTACCGGCGAACTCGCGTCCCTGTCCGGGCGTCGTGATCAACCCAGCCGGAGCGTTAGGTTCGATCGTCAGCGTTGGCAACACATCGTCCATCGCCTTGGTGATGGGAATGTGGATATGACCTTCGGCGTCTTTGCCGTAGCCGTTCAAAATTTTGTCTTCCTCCGCGCGCAAGACCGGATAGGTTTCCCAGGGATGCACTTCGAGCTTGGGATCGGGTGGCAGAACACGCTCGGGGGCGAAAGGACTGGCGGGTTCGCCAACCGGGATTGCTACCTCGAGCCACTTTTGAATCCCGACCGTAATGATGAGCGAGAACAACAGAATGCCCATCAAGATGGCCATCGAGTAGACAGTAAGTTTCGGGTTCGCGTCCGTCGACTCGTAGCCGAGGCTGTTGGGCTGCTTGTGTTCGGCTTCCGGATGATGACTCATAACGCTTCCACCAGGGGTTGGGCTACGCGCGGATCACGCAAAGGCAATAGGGGACGCTTACGCAGCATGCCGAGATATAGGTACAACCAGATGCCGCCGATACCAAAAAACGATGCGACATCGGTCCAGTAGATGGCGAAGCCGCCTTTGCGAAACGTGGGCTCGACCACCCAGAAAAGATCAACGGCCCGCGCGCACAGAAGCCAGATCGCGACGCGCATCAAGCGCTTGGGATCGCGCTTGCGGCTTTGTGACAGCAGCGCGAGAAACGGTATCAGGAACATGACCAGGGAAACCGCCGCCGCCATTACGGTCCATCCTCCGCGCACCCGGACGAGATACCAATTGAGCTCTTGCGGGAGGTTTCCGGGCCAGACGATGATCAATTGAGATGCCGCTAGATAGGTCCAAAAGATGGTAAACGCAAACATCATGTTTCCAAGGTCGTGCAGCAGAGGCGCGTTGATGCGGCCTCCGAAACGATCCCGCTTAGAGGACAGGACCAGCACGACAATGGTCAGCGCGAAAGTCTGCACGACCGCGCCGATGATGATCATGCCGCCGTAGACAGTTGAGTAGAAATCCGCGTCGGCGGAGAGCACCCAATCGATGTAGGCAAAGGTGGCTGTCAAAAAGAACACCAAAATGCCTGGCGCGCTGAACTTACGCATGCTGTCGCGCAATGTGATGTCACCGGTCTTATCCTGCTGGTCGGAATAGCGGATGAGGCGGAAACCCCAGAAGCACCAAATTGCGAAGTAAAGGACTACTCGGGCGATGAAGAACGGGACATTCAAGAATGGAAGTTTGTGCCGTACGATGGCGTCCGTATTAATGACATTCTGCTGCGCCCAGGGATAGAGGTAATGCAGCCCGAGAAGCAATGGGATGAAGAGCAACAAGACGAACGGTATGGTGCGTATGCCGGCTTCAAGATAACGGCGAATGGTGACACCCCATTTGCCGCCGACGGTGTTGTTCAACAGCAGGATGCCCAGACTGGCGAATGCAAAGCCGCTCCAGTAGATGAACGAAAACAGATAGGATTGGAACAGAATCGGAGCGTTGGTGAAGTAGCCCACGACGCAGAGGAGCAATCCGATAACGCCAATCAGGCCAGCCATGCGTTCATAGCGGACAGCGCGATCGCCTAACATCTCAATGGGCGTTTCGAGCGCCCGATACTCACTCATTGAATGGCTCCCGCCGGCACCGCTTGCGGCGGCGCGTTCTGGCTATATTGCAGCGCCCGAATGTAGGCGATGATTCTCCACCGGTCGTCGACCGGAACGCGCGAGGCATAACTATACATGGATCCGTAACCGTTGGTGATGACGTCGAAGAAATGGCCGACCGGGGCGGTGCGAAGACGCTCTTCATGGTAACTGGGGGGATGCCGGAGACCACGCAAGACAACCAAGCCATTGCCGTCTCCCAGGTGCCCATGGCAAGGGGTGCAGTAGATGTCGAACCGCTCCCCTCCGCGGTCCAGATCGGATCTTGAGATCTGAATCGGGAAGTACGTGATATCTTGCCCATTTACTTTGCCAGTGAAGCGCGCGGTGTCGGCTTCCAACTGGCCACGGGCCACAGTGTCATCGATGGTTGGACGCTCACTGCGGCCGTCACCAAAGAAGGGCGTTGCGGCGAGGGGCTTATAGCGTGGCTGGTTGTGCATGTCCTGACGGCAAGCGGTGGCGCTGAGCAGCAGCGCGAGCAGACCGGCGGCCGAGAGGCTTTGGCGGAACCTCCTAAGTAATCGCCCGGCAACGCCGGCGCGGCGGCTTGGAGATTTCTTGTTTGTGTTGACCAAGCACCGCTTGGCTGCCAGGCTATGCAGGAACAATCGTCACCTCGCTCCCGCCCAAGCTGCGCAAAAATTCCATCGTCGCGTCGGTATTGAACTTTGGGTCGGACGATTCGATGCAGAGGAAGAAGCGGTCCACTGAGGCGCGGTCGAAACGCTTCACATTAAACACCGGATGATATGTCGCCGGCAGGCCGTTAAAGGTCAGCATGCTGAACATCGACGTAAGCGCGGCGGCCAAAATCATGCACTCAAAGGTGATCGGGATATAAGCGGGCCAGCTATTCAAAGGGCGGCCGGCCACGTTCAGGGGATAAGCGATGTTGGTAATCCACTCGAGCAGCGAGAAACCGCCCACGGCGCCGCAAATTCCGCCGATCAAGACGCAGAGCGCGACATAGTTTTTGCGATAGCCGATCGCCTCGGCCAAACCTTCCACCGGCATGGGTGCATAGGCGTCCATACGCCGATAGCCTTCGGCATAAGCTCGCTTGCCGGCACGAATCAGATCATCGCTGTCGGCGAACTCGGCCATTGCTCCATGAATCGCCGGTATTTCGGAGAGTGCAAAGTCGTGGCTCATTAGACATGCTCCAGCTGGTGCTCGTGGTGGACTACTTCGCGGACCTCAAAGATTGAGATGGCAGGCAGCACGCGAACGAACAAGAACATCAGGAATAAGAAGAAGCCGAGGGTGCCCGCATAGGTGGCAAAATCCCAGAAGGTTGGGATATAGGTACCCCAGGAGGATGGCACGAAGTCGCGCGTCAAGCTGGTGGCAACGATTTCAAACCGCTCCAGCCACATGCCGACATTGATGACGATGGACAGCGCCCACAGCAATGGGATGTTGAGCCGCACTTTGCGAATCCACAATAACTGCGGCAGCGCGATGTTGCACAGGATCAGCAGGCAGTAGGTGAACGCGTACGGACCCGTCATGCGGTTCCAGTACATGAAGCTCTCGTACTTGTCGCCGCTATACCAGGCAAAGAACGCTTCCATCGAATAACCGTAAGCGACGATCAATCCAGTTCCTAACATGACCTTGGCGCAACATTCCAGATGCCGCATGGTAATGAGATCTTGCAGCTTGTACCAGGAGCGGAACGGAATGATGAGCGTCAAGACCATCGCGAAGCCAGAATAGATGGCGCCGGCGACGAAATAGGGCGGGAAAATGGTGGTGTGCCATCCGGGCAGAATGGCCACAGCGAAGTCGAAGCTGACGATGGTATGAACGGAGAGCACCAGCGGCGTGGCTAAGCCCGCGAGCAGCAGGTAAGCCTTTTGATAGCGGTGCCAGTGGATGGCCGAACCGCGCCAACCGAGCGACAAGATCGCATAGAGGCGCTGTTTCCAAATGGGATTTGCCGTATCGCGCAAGGAAGCGAGATCGGGCAGGAGACCCACGTACCAGAAAACGACGGAAACCGTTGCGTAGGTAGAGACCGCGAACACGTCCCATTCGAGCGGGCTTCTGGGTTGCGGCCACATCCACATTGAATTGGGATAAGGAAGCAACCAATAGAAGAGCCACGGACGGCCTAAGTGCAGGATGGGGAACATGCCGGCGCAGGCTACCGCAAACAACGTCATGGCTTCGGAGAAGCGGTTGATGGAGGTGCGGAAATCCTGCTTCAGCAGAAAGAGAATGGCGGATATGAGAGTGCCGGCGTGGCCGATACCGATCCACCAGACGAAATTGATGATAGCGAAGCCCCAGCCGATGGGGATGTTGATACCCCAAATGCCCACGCCTTTGAGAAAGAGATAGCAGACGGCGGTCATCAGCAACATCACGAACAACATTGCGCCGACCAGACCGACGTACCAATACCTGGGGGTGTTCTTCCAATTGAGGAACACGACGCCCGCGATGCGTTCCGTGACGGACTCGTAAGTCGCGCCGGGCGCAATAATCGAATCCGGCCCCGGATCGACGACCGCTACTGCGCTTTGATCAACCTTGTTTGTTTCCACCGGAACCTCTTAGGGATTCATTCGGATTACGTACATAGCCCAAATAAGTGGTGCGCGGGCGAGTATTTAAATCGTCCAGCAGGGCGTACTGGCGGGGCAGCTGCTTCTGTTTGACCACGTCGGCGTTGGGATCATTGAGGTCTCCAAAACGGATGGCGCGGGTGGGGCACACCTGCTGGCAGGCGGTGATGACTTCGCCATCGTGTATGCGGCGGTTCTGCTTTTCCGTTTCGATTTTGGCCTCCTGAATGCGCTGCATGCAATAGGAGCATTTCTCCATGACGCCGCGGCTGCGGACGGTGACATCCGGATTACGCACGCCGTACAAACTCGGCGTTTGCCAATCGGAATAGAGATAGAAGTTAAAGCGGCGCACTTTATAAGGACAGTTATTGGAGCAATAGCGGGTTCCGACGCAGCGGTTGTAGACCATCTGGTTGAGGCCTTCGCTGCTGTGGGTGGTTGCGCCAACGGGACACACCAATTCGCATGGCGCGTTCTCACATTGCATGCAGGGAAGCGGCTGGTTGTAGACGGTCGGCTCATCCAGATCGCCGGAGTAATAACGATCGACGCGAATCCAGTGCATGTGCCGGCCGCGCGCGACCTGATCCTTGCCGACCACGGCGACGTTGTTTTCCGCCTGACAGGCGATGATGCAGGCGGAACATCCGGTGCAGACGTTCAAATCGATCGACATGCCCCACTTGTAGCCTTTATAGGGATACTCGCTGTCGTAGTAGAGGGTGTCGCTGTGAGGCACCGGTTTGTCGAATTCGGTTGGGAAGTTTGGATGCTGGCGATACTCGGCGAGGTCGGCCGCCCGAATCGGTTCGCGGCCAGCCATGGTTTGCGTTTCCTGAGTATTGGCCAAGCGTAACTTGCCACCGGTCTTTGTCACAGTTCCGGAGGCGATCCAGGGCGATGCCGCCGGCTGTATGGTGTAGGCGTTGTAGCCGATGCCGGTACCGACGCGTCCCGACATGGGACGGCCATAGCCGAAGTGCACGGTAAACGAGCCTTCCGCATGGCCAGGAAGAATCCAGACAGGAGCATCGACACTGCGGCCTTCGACGGTTACGCGCAGCATGTCGCCCTTTTCGAGATTCATGCTGGTGGCGTCTTTAGGACTGACCCAGATAGTGTTGTCCCAAGTCATCTTGGTCTGCGGTTTGGGGAGTTCCTGAAGCCAGCCGTTATTGGCCCATGAACCGTCGCCGATGGTTGGGTCGGGCCGGAACACAATCTCAGTCCCGCCGGACGATTGTGCCGGTAGAGCGGGCAGCGCTGCCGCCTTTAAGCCGGTAGCTTCGGCAGGGGCCGGCATGCCGCCCACAACGCCATCGTGAATGGCACGACGCCACTCGGCTTCGAAGTCGCCCCCTTTGAGTTGCGTACTCCAGTAGCCCTTCACAATATCGTGCGCGGACAAGTCCGGCTGATTGACGAGATACGTCAAAATCTCATGCGCGGACTTACCGCCATAAAGCGGCATGATGAGAGGCTGCTGAATGGTGGCGGTACCGTCGAAGGCCCGGGAATCGGACCAGGTTTCAAGATAATGCGCTTCGGGGATGTGCCAGTGCGACCATTTAGACGTTTCGTCGTAATACTGGCCGAGCCGGATGACCAATCGCGCGCGGCGCATGGCCGGTTGCAGATTGAGAGCCGCCGGGCTGGAATACAAAGGATTGGGTCCGAGGATTAAAAGAACCTCCACCTTGCCGGCGTTCAGATCGTTGGCGAGATCTTCGGTGGAGAATGTGCCAGGGGCCTCCAGACTATCGATGACATGCACCGTCTTGCCGACGTTTCCTAATGCCTCGTTGATAGCGAACGCAGCCAGATGAACGCTTTCGGGCTGATGCTCGCCCGGAATGACGACGCCGCGTCCTTTGGCGCTGCTGAGATCCTGGGCGACGGCGGAAAGCCACGACGGTGCGGTTCCGTTGGCGTCGGCCTGGACGCCACAGGCTTTGGCCAATTGATAAGCCACGCCAGCGATATCGCCGCTCTTCACTGCGAACCGATGATCTGCAATGGAGCCGCTGACGCTAGGCGCCGACTCGATGGCATACAGCCGCAAAGGCGTGGCGCCGTTGTCGACTGCGCGGCGGCCGGCGAATTGCCGGGCATACGCGAGGCCGCCGGGCGTGTTGTTAAGGAAATCGCTTTCAAGGCTGACAATAACGTCGGCCTGCGAAAGATCGTAGAGCATGGAAGCTGGCCGGCCCGCAATCGTATTGGCGACCTTTGCCGCGGCCGGGCCCACTGCCGGCTCGTGAACATACCATTTGGCCGAGGGCGCGACCGCCTTCAATGCCTTCATCTGGCTCAAGAAAGTGGGCGAAGTCGTAACGCCGGTGACGATAGCGAAACCTTCGCCATTGCGCGCCTGCGCCGCTCGCGCCTCGCGGATGATCGTGCTTTCGAAATCCGCCCAGGTACTGACTCTGCCTTCGTGCAGAATATTTTCCGAGCGGTCGGGATCGTAGAGGCTTAAGACCGAAGCCTGTTCGAAGATGCCAGTGGCTCCTAGGCTAGCGGGGTGATCCGGATTGCCTTCTATCTTGGTAGGCCGATTCAAATGGCTCTCCACCAGGAGGCCACGGGCGTATCCATATAACGGCATAGCCGTCGCGTAGAACATCGGCATGCCGGGGATGACGTTTTCCGGCTGGCGAACATAGGGGACGATCAATTCCTTGGGCTGGCGCGTACAGGCCGCGGCTCCAGCCATGGCCAGAGAAGCCGCCATGACTTTCAAGAGGCTACGACGGTCGGTGCCAGCATCGGGGATCTGCCCGGAAAGGCCGGGAAACTCCTGTTCGACGTACTCGCGTAGTTCGTCCGATTCCGCTGCTTCTTCTAGAGTTCGCCAGAACACGGGACCTTCGCCGGCCGCGAGCCGGCTCCGCAGGGTCTTGAGATCTGGCGCTCGTGTGCGCCCAATTGCTTCGAGTGGAATGAACCCGGAATCTTTCATCTGTGACACGTTTGGCAATCCGTCAGGCTCTGAATGTGATAGTCGGCCACTAGTTTTCGCCCCAATTCTGCTTGATTTGCCGGTTGCTCGTAGGCGGGATTGAACACTTCAGACCGCGGACGAACGTAATCCTGTGGGTGGCGGTGGCAATTCACACACCAGTTCATGTAGAGCGTGTTCACTCTCCACATCAGTGGCATTTCGTCTACGCGGCCATGGCAGGTGGAGCACCCGATGCCTTTGTTCACATGGATACTGTGATTGAAGTAGACAAAGTCGGGAAGGTCGTGCACGCGCTGCCATTCGATGGAGCGGCCGGTTGCCCAGCTGTCGCGTATCGGTTGGGTGAGGCTGGCATTCGTCCAAATCTGAGAGTGACAGGTCATACACGTTTCGGTGGGCGGCAAACCGGCGTAGTGCGATGTTTCGACGCTCGTATGGCAATAGCGGCAGTCGATGCCATCATCCTTGACGTGATGCTTATGGCTAAAGAGAATCGGCTGCGCCCGGGGGACGCCTACAAATGTCATCCACGGGCCACGGTCGATGGTGTAGCCCAGGGTGATGGCGCCCGCCACCAACGCGACCGCCCCGAAAAGCGCTACCCTAAAGATAGTATTCGAGCTGCGGCGAAATAGTTGAGGCATTAGAGTTTGCTAACGATTCTAATCAGTGGATTTGCCCGCGCAGACCCACCGACTGCGATTATTTCAGAAAAAATTGCGGTCTTACAAGAAAAAAACCGTCTCGAAACAAATTCCGTCCAAATTTCTGTTGAAAATGCGAGCCATCTCCACTGCGGATCTTCCCCGCTAGGGCCTACCTTTAGAGCAAAAGGCATTCTAACAGGTCCACCTTCGGGATCATTAAAAGATGGGACCCCCCGTCAGAAGTAGTGGAATTCAGTTGCGGCAACTGGATTGAAGTTTAGTAACGTAGGTTTGTTGCGCTCCCTGTCCCTGGCGTTTTCGGTTGCCCTGTGCTGCGCGGCGCTTATAGCGCAGGTGACATCTGCGCCTTCGCCCGATAGTGCGGTTCCATCGGTCAGCGAGCAGCAGCATATTCTCGATCTCGCGGGCGACTATGCCGAGGGCTATGTTGCCGGCTTGCCTAATTTCCTCTGCGAGCAGGTGGTGAGGGAATTCGAGTCGGGGCGCAAGGACCACTGGAAAGAGCGCGACACGCTGACGTCACGCCTGAGTTTCGTCGATGGGCGCGAGCGGAGGATCCTGCAGTTGGTGAATGGGAAGGCGATTGAGGGCGGAGGCCACATGCGCGCGTCGCCTCTGAATACGGAGGGGGAATTCGGGCTGCTGATTGCGGGCGTTTTTAGCCTTCATAGCAACGCCGACTTTCGTTTCAGCCGCTGGGGTGAGTTGAACGGCAAACGTTTGGCGGTGTTCACGTACGCCATTGACCACGAGCATTCAGGAATGAGTTTGACGCTGAGCGATTTGGGCCGGGCCTTTATCCCCTATCATGGATCGTTTTTTGTCGATGCGGCCGGCGGAACCATCTGGCGAATCAGCAGCGAAGCCGAAGAGATCCCGGCGCAGCTACGGACCTTGCAAATTGTCACGACGGTTGATTATGGCGAAGTGCCGGTGGGTCCGCGCCAATACGTTTTGCCGGTCGGCGCCGAAGTCTTGCTGACCAATGCGGACCATCATCAGGTACGGCATTTGATGACGTTCGAGAACTACCGGAAATTCGAAGCGAATTCAACGATTACCTTTGGCGGGGAACAGCCGGCGACGCAGCCGTAAGGATCGTTACGCGGGCGATTAGAGGTCCTGTGGTGAGGAACATAGCACCAGAAGCGGAAGCAATTAAGATAGATTTTCGCCAAGGTGTTTTCCGAGATCTTGCCGCATGGGCGGCGAACGCAACACGTACGTCTTCTTTGTGCTCGTGCCCCCAGCTTAGGATGGGTAGGCATATGACTGGCGCCAAGGTCAGTTTATTGGCGCGGATCTCAACGAGCTCGTCGCGCGCTACCCATGGCTGGCAACGCTCAGCCCACGGTAACGTTGCAAATACTTTTGCATATCCACTGCGCAACCAACACGGTAAGTTTTTGAAGGTCTCGATGTTCGCGATCTGCGAAGCGGCCCAAAGGAAGATGAACGTGAGACTAATGGCTGCAAGAAGAACAAAAAATGCCAACCATAAATCGGACTCAGACGATTGGCGAGTAGTATGGCGTTGGGGATTGGGGGGATTAGTTAGTGCCATGAACGGGTTACGCTTTGTTCCCTGCCATGCGTTGCGTTTGTTGTGCCGTCAACCATCGAAAACGGCTCTCCGGAAAGTTGGCGATGGATCTGTTGATTATCATAAGCCCTGTCCTGAGGGGCGGGGGCTCTAAGTTCTGTCTCGTGGTCTATCGCGGGACCGTCTGGTTAGCTCAATAAGCGCGCTAACTCAAAGCATTTCTCACGATGATCTTATTTCGCTGACGCTCAAGGTCTAAGTCGGTGTTAGCGGCCCTCGAATCAGGCATTTGTCATAATCACAAAGCCATATCCTGCCAGCGGCATCAAAGACAAGTCCAGATATGTGTCCACTTCCCAGGGAATTTAGCCCAGTAGGCGTAGTTTCTCTTTTATCGGTAATCTGCGATATCGAGAGGATTTTCTTACCCGAGGCCAAGAGAATGTGTTTCTGATCGGTTGCGATCGAATTGACCCATCCCATATCTGAAGCGATCCGGCGGGGCTTTCCAGTTGATATCGATATCGCGTTTAGGTTTCCATCCGAGGTGGCGGCTAGTAGCCGGTTCATAAGAACATCAAAGCCCAAATAGACGAATGTCTCATTTTCGCCTATTGGCCACCCTCCAGGTTGATCGTTGTCCCAACTGCTCCAATGGCGAACCTCACTTGACGACAGTTTAGTCTGTATAACGTAAATATTGCTTCCAGTGACCACAAGTCCACTACACGAGCCGCCATCACGGCCCAATAACTTCGTCGTCGTCGCCTTACTGGCGAACGAATATCTGTACAGTGCGCAGGTGGCACCATAATTTGCGCTTGCGATTACGGAGTCCTGAGTGACTGCAACGTTAACTGGAGACATTCCGCCAGGTAAGCTAAACACTTGTACAAGATGAGCGCCGCTGCTGTCTATGCTGATTCGCGATACCACTCCTTGCGCATCTAACACAAAAAGACCAGAATTCGGATCGTAGGCCAGCCCTTCGTGCCAATATCAATGAGACATTTCTAGCGGCTCAGATTAGAGAGCCGGGCGAGAAAGAAATGAATCATGAGCGATATGCAGAGTGGCGCTGGTACAGGGGCGAGTTCCCCGGATCCGGA
>JBARMQ010000239.1:0-1715 GCA_049802535.1 Bryobacteraceae bacterium
CGCGTATACTTGCACGGCTCACGGAGTGCGGCAGAACGCTTTCTGTCTGGGGCCACTCGCGACGGTGAAACCTCCAGAGTATGTAAGCGGTGTCACTCCGAAACGAGGGAGCCGATTGCCCGGAGGACGCAGCTCGCGTATTAAAGTTCAGTGCTTCGACGCGTATTGTTCATAGAGGCCGGCAATGTTTGCATCGGCCGGGTGAATGACGACCCGCCAGCGGAAGACGAGCGATTGGCCCGAGGGCAATTTCCAATGGCTCTCCTCTTTCGAGGGGTCGAAGGCATGCTGTCCGAACGGGTTTAACGCGAACAACCCGTAGTCGCGGGCATGCCAATACGTGGGGTGGCGCGGATTCTGCGGGTTGTCGAACATGGCAACGCCCAATTCTTCACCGTCGACGTCGGCCGTATAGTCAACCCAATTTGAGCGTTTGCCCCAGATCTCCTTCATTCCGCTTCGGCCATTGGCATCGACCATCTTGGCGCCTTTCTTGGCGGTGAAGCTGTCGGCAAGCCGGATGGCGAACGCGCCTTCCTTGGTATCGCCGAAGGTGATGTCCTCCGCCGCAGTCAAGCGAATGATGAAATCAATGATTCGCAATTTCGGATCGGAGTAGAAGATCATGTCGCGGTCCTCAACCAACAAGGTCTTGCCATCGGGACCACGCCAATCCATATTGGCCAGCAGTGTGCCGTCTTTAGCGCCGTCTTTCCAGGTGGCACTGCGCACAACGATGCGTCCGATATTGGGCTTGGTATAGGACGGATCGTTTTCCCAGAATTTGACACCATTCACGTCGTCATAAGAGAACCAAAGCCCGCGATGGTGGAGATGGTCGGTGCTCTCGCCGGGGAAGATCTGTTGCGGATAGCGGCGTGTAACCTCCTTGCCCGATGCCGAGCGCAACGGCCATAGATAGGGCTTGTTGGCCTCCTCACCGTAATGAAACGTGGTGAACGGCTTGCCATCGACGCGTATGTCGATAGCGCTTGGTGTGAAACGCACCTGGGCGGATAACGCGGCCGCCGCGGCGAAGCAAGTAAGCAGGAGGGGTGATCGCATCAGCTTCACTTCAACGCAAGTGTATCGCTGACCGGCCCGGCAGGCTGCAGTCGCCAGGCCTTCTGTGCCCGTTACACTGTAAGGCATGAGCAAACAATACTCGGCTCCGCCGCCGATGTCGATCGACACTAATAAAACTTTTGGCGCGAAACTTGTGACGTCGCGCGGCGAAATCGTTGTCGATCTGTTTCCTAAAGAAGCGCCGAAGACCGTGAACAACTTTGTCTTTTTGGCGAAGGACGGATTTTACGACGGCACGGTGTTTCACCGGGTGATCAACGATTTTATGATTCAAGGCGGAGATCCTACCGGCAGTGGCCGCGGCGGTCCTGGCTATCGCTTCGAAGATGAGACGAAGGACAACCCTCACAAACATCAGGTTGGTTCACTGTCGATGGCGAATGCCGGCCCAAATACGAACGGCAGCCAATTCTTTATTACTCATGTGGTGACGAACTGGCTGGACGGCAAACACACCGTATTTGGACAGGTACGTTCCGGACAGGATGTTGTCGATAGTATTCAGCCCGGCGACGAGCTGACCTCGGTAACGATCGAAGAATCCTAAAAACTGAGATGACCCGAGAGGAAGCGTGGTCCATCGTTTGTGAGTTCGTTCAAAGTGAAAGCTTGCGGAAGCACATGTTGGG
>JBARMQ010000240.1:0-9341 GCA_049802535.1 Bryobacteraceae bacterium
GCTTTCAGATCGTAGGCCACCATCAGCCAGGAAGCCTCACCCTCAACCACCGCGGTACGAGCCAGATTCTCGTCGTCGTTATCGGAGGTACTGTCCATGTACTTGCCCAAATCGAAATTTTGGTCGGCAAGCGCATGCGAGAGTTCATGGGCAAGCGTCGTCTGCTCAGCCGTGAACGAACTGCCATCCAACAGAAAAAGCTTGCGCGCTTGATAATCGTAAAACGCAGCTGCTTGCTCGGTCAGCAAGTCGATGGTGGATTGTTTTAGATCGAAATTTTGCGGGACCAGGCCGAACATCTTAAGGGATAGCTCGTCGGCGCGCAGTTCGGCGGGTTTCAGAGTCTTTCTCACGCGTTTGGTCAGAAACTGGCGCAATTGCTTCTTTGAAATTTCGGAATATGCGACGGCATGTTTCTCCGGCAGACCGGTGATCTCAGACAAGGTCTTAACGATGGCGTTGATCTGGCTGAAGACACTCTCACTGTTGCGTTTGCGGGCAGCCGTTGCCCATCCTGCGAGAAGCAGAAGGGAGGCAGCGATAGCCACCGCGCGGCGGCAGATGATGGCACGGCAGTGAATCAATTCGTCATCCTGGAACGATTGCCTGCAACGAACGCCTGCCTACAACCGCACAGAACCAGTGTACGGGGGCGGAGTTTATCTAGGAAGGCTGGACAAAAGGGCCTTTGCGCCGTTCCACACAATCTGCACGCCGATGCAGACCAGAATAAACGACGATAGACGAACGATGACGTTCATCGCCGACTCGCCCAAAAGGCGCTCCAAATTTGCCGCGAATCGATAGCTTAGATAAACCGTGATCGCCACCAGCGCAATGCCAATGACGGCGGCGAACAATCGAGTCAAGCTGTCGAAGTGCAAGCCTTCGTTTGCGCCCAACGTAATGGCGACGGAGATCGATCCAGGGCCAACGGTCAAAGGAAGGGTCAGCGGGTAGAAGGCGCTGGACGTGATCTCGTCGCAGGTCACTTTTTTGTTTGGCTGCGCCTGTGTAGGCTCCTCGCGCTGCTGCAACAGCATCCAGCCATTAGCGACAACGATGAGACCTCCGCCCACTTGCACCACCGGCAAGGAGATGCCGAAGAAAGTGAGGATGTGCGACCCGATCAGCATGGAGGCCAGCAGCAAAATATAGCTGTTCACAGCAACCTTCCGGGACAGAATGTGGCGCTCTTCAGGCGTGTAGCCAGGTGTTAGCCGGAGAAAAATGGGGCTGGTCCCGAGAGGATTGACGATAGGAAACAGCGCGGTCAATACGATCAGGCAATTTTTGACCAGATAGAGCGTGATCGCAACCGGCATCAAGACCGCGAGAGGCATTATCACTAAGGATAGATGGCGCTTCTGAATGTTATCCTCGAAAAGAACCCTCTCCCTCTCTTGCACCGCGGCGCGTCAATCGCTGCGCGCGGGTCGAACTCATGGATTTCCTAGCAGGTCTCAATCCGCAACAACGCGACGCCGTTGCCCATGTCGAAGGTCCGCTACTTTTGCTTGCTGGCGCTGGCAGCGGCAAGACGCGCGTGATCACCCATCGCATCGCCCATCTGATTGAGGCGCACCACGTCCCGGGACCTGGCGTGTTGGCTGTGACGTTCACCAACAAAGCATCCGGCGAAATGCGAGATCGAGTGCGGAGTCTGCTCACCAACCGCGATAATGCGCCACTGGTCTCCACCTTTCATTCGTTTTGCGTGCGGCTGTTGCGTCGCGATGGCGTCACGCTTGCTGAAATTCGCGACGGGTTCACGCGCCAATTCACCATTTACGACGATGACGACCAGGTAGCGTTGCTCAGGACGATTTACCGCCAGCTTGGCCTGGACGAGAAATTCATGCCGTTTCGCGCGGCGCTTTCGCGGATAAGCCACGCGAAGAGCCATCACGAGACGCCGCTTGACTGGTACAAGAACGCAGGCGATCCAAAGCTGACACGGCTCGCTAAGATCTACGAACTCTACGAAGAGAAACTGCGGCAGGCCAATGCATTGGACTTCGACGATCTGCTGCTTGAATCGGTCCGGCTGTTAAAGCATGATGAAGTGCTGCGTGGCCTGTACAACCGTCGATATGAGTTCGTCATGATCGACGAATATCAGGACACCAATCGCAGCCAATACGAACTGATGCGGCTGTTGACTGAGATCCGGCACAACGTTTGCGTAGTCGGCGATGAGGATCAGTCGATTTATGGGTGGCGCGGGGCCGACATACGCAACATTCTTGACTTCGAGCGAGACTATCCGGATGCCACGGTCATTCGGCTCGAACAGAATTACCGCTCAACCAAGAACATTTTGGAAGCAGCCAGCGCCGTCGTTGCGAACAACAAAGAACGCAAAGGCAAATGGCTGTGGACCGACGCCGGATTAGGCTCCAAGATCGGTCTTTATGAGGCGCCGGACGGCGAGAACGAAGCATTGTTCATCGCCGATACCATTGAAAAGATCATTTCCAAAGACCCGCGCAGCCGGGTCGCAGTGTTGTACCGGACGAACTCCCAATCGCGGCAAATTGAAGAAGCTCTCCGCCGTTACGGACGCAAATATCTGGTGGTGGGCGGATTCAGCTTTTACCAGCGCGCGGAAGTTAAAGATCTGTTGTCTTATTTGAAGTGCCTGGTCAGCCCGCAGGATTCCATCAGCCTCATGCGCATTGTGAATACTCCGGCGCGCGGCATCGGCAAGGGCACCATTGAGCAGCTGGAGCAATATGCCATTCAGCATTCCATAAACCTGTGGGCGGTAATGCCTCGCATGTTGGAGGAAGGTGTATTGCCGGCGCGAGCCGCTGCGGCGATCAAGGCCTTCGTACGGCTGATTGAAGACCTTCGCGAGTTGATGCTGGACCAAGACGGAAATCCGCGGCCGGTGAACGAAGTGCTCCGCAACATCCTCGAGAAGACGGGTTATGAAGCGATGTTGAAGAGCGACGTATCGCCGGAAGCGGAATCGCGGCTGGACAATATCGAGGAACTCGTGAATGCGGCAGCCGAAGCCGCCGAACGTGGCGAAAGTGTTCCTGAGTTTCTCGATCATGCGGCGCTCGTTGCCGATAGCGATGCGCTGGATGAGCAGGCTGCCGTTTCGCTCTTAACGATCCATAACGCCAAGGGACTCGAGTTTCCCAACGTATTCATAGCGGGCCTTGAAGAGGGCATTTTCCCGCACAGCCGGTCGTTGGTTTCCGAAGCAGCCATGGAAGAAGAAAGACGCCTCTGCTACGTCGGCATGACCCGCGCCGAGAAGCGTCTCTACCTCACCTGGGCTCGCTACCGGCGGCGTTTCGGCGGAGGACAGCCGGAGCGTTGCTTACCTTCTCGATTCTTGAACGAGGTGCCCGGCAGTTTGTGCGAAAAGCTTTCGCCTTATCGGGATGTGCAAACCGAAGAAGTCGACTTATTCAGCGAACAATATGACGTGCGCGAATCAGTCAAAAAGAATCTCTACACCGGACGCACTTATAACTCCGTCGATAACATTGCACAATTCTTCGCCGAACGCGGAATGCCGCCGCCTTCGGGCTTGACGCGCGCGGCTCAGAAAGCCGCTCCGGGAACGCCTGCGACGAACACCGCTCAGGTCGCCTCTACTGTTGCGCCGGCGCCAGTCGCGCCCACGTCCGCCCGGCCCAGTCAGGGCACGTTAAACCTGGCTGCGCCAAACTCCTCAGCACCAAACCCGGCTACGTCAACCCTGCGGTTGCCAATGGCATCGCGCCCTCCTGTGGGCGCCAAACGAAAGGCCGGATTTGGAGCCGGCACGGTGATCCGCCATCCTAAATATGGACGTGGAACCATCCTCCGCAGGGAAGGAGAAGGCGAGGATGCGAAACTTACTATTAGTTTCCCTGGATTTGGGTTGAAGAAAATCGTCGAAAAATACGCAGGAATCAAAATCGAAGAATGAATACTAAGCACGTAGCAGATAAAGATGAACGCAAGAAATTGAAGCGCACCGCTCGTAAGAAGGCTGCTCCCAAGGCGAAGCGCGCCGCGGGCGTCGATCGAGGCAGCCAAAAACGAAAAGTGAAGAAGGTAGTTAAGGGTCAACGGAAACGCTAATCCTTCGCCGGCTCCTTAGTAAGCGGGTTGGACGGCGGCTACACTGAAGATGGAGTAGTAAGTGCTCACAATCGTTATTCCCATACACAATGAGGAGCCGGCTATCCTGCCTCTCTACGATCGGCTTACTACCGTTCTGGAGCGCCTGCGCCGACCCTACGAGATCCTGTTTGTGGACGATGCGTCGACAGACAGGAGCTTCGACTTATTAGCGAACCTGGTCGAGACGGATCATCACTTAAAGGTTCTGCGGTTGCGTCGTAACTTTGGCCAAACCGCCGCATTGGCGGCCGGCTTCGATGAGGCGCACGGCGACATTATCATTTCGCTCGATGGCGATCTCCAGCACGATCCGGACGACATCCCGTTGCTGCTCGAAAAGATCGATGAAGGCTACGACATCGCCAGTGGCTGGCGTAAGAATCGTGTCGATAATGCCGTTACCCGGCGTATACCATCCCGCATCGCCAATTGGATGATGAAGCAAGTCTCCGGCGTAGACTTGCACGACTTTGGAACTACTTTCAAAGCGTACCGGGCGGACGTGCTGAAGGACATCAATCTATACGGCGAGTTACACCGCTTTATTCCGGCGCTCGCCAGCTTCTATGGCGCGCGCATCGCGGAAGTGCCCATTAAGAACATCGAACGGCCCAACGGGGCGTCGCATTACGGCCTGGGCCGCACATTCCGGGTGTTCTTCGACATGATAACGATCAAGTTCCTGCTCCAATACTTGACTCGCCCTATGCACTTTTTCGGCAAATGGGGATTGGGCGGCATTAGCGTGGGCACGGTTATCTTGGCTTACGTCATCTTTGAGAAATTGGCCGGAAAAGACATCATTATCGAACATGGCCCCCTGTTAGTAGCTGGCGCCATGATGTGGTTCGCAGGTTTAATGCTATTCAGCGTCGGTTTGATTGGCGAAGTGCTGATGCGGACCTATTTTGAAAGCCAGGGCCGCCGCATCTATGCAATTCGCGAGGTACGCTGCCGCCGCGAGCCTCAGGTGGCTGATGGCGCTCGTTGACGGCTTCGACGGAATTATTTTTGATTATGGCGGTGTGTTGGCGCACCACCAAACTCCGCAAGATCAGGCTGGTCTCGCGAGAATCGCCGGTGTCGAAGAGCGGCAATTCATGGAGCTTTACTGGTCGGATCGTCCGGCCTACGACAAGGGCTCGCTGACCGGAGTCGAATATTGGCAGGACATCGGAATTCGGGCAGGCGCCACATTCACCGCCGATACCATTCGCGAATTGACTGAATTTGACACCCAGGCGTGGATGCAGTTCGACGAAGCGATGTTCGATTGGGTGGAGCAGCTGAGATTAGCCGGAAAGCGGGTGGCTGTCCTTTCCAATATGCCGCGCGATTTGGGTGAGGCGTTGCAATCGCGTACTTCGCGATTCCGTAGTTTCGATTTCGTTACCCTGTCGTATGAAGTGCGTGCCGTGAAGCCGGATCCCGTGATTTATGAGCACTGTTTGAGTGGACTGGGCACAGCCAATAGCCGAACTTTGTTTTTGGATGATCGTATCGAGAACATCCATGGGGCTGAACGCGTCGGCATCAAAGGTGTGCAATTCACTTCGCGCTCCGAAGTCTTGCCAAAGCTAAACGGCGAGCTTTCTTAACCGGTCAATTTTTCCGCGTATTCGATTGCACGAATCAGGCTGCGGGTCGATGCCACTCCCTTGCCGGCAATATCGAATGCCGTTCCGTGGTCCACCGATGTCCGGGTGATCGGCAGCCCAAGCGCAATATTGACTCCGCCGTCAAAGTCAATTAGCTTTGACGGGACGTGGCCCTGGTCGTGATACATGCACACCACTGCATCGAACTTTTTGCGCCGCACCGCCAGATAGAACACGGTATCCGGAGGGAATGGGCCCTCCACAGGCCATCCTTGCGCTTGCGCCCACTTGACGGCTGGGGTGATTTCCCTAATTTCCTCATCGCCAAACAGGCCGTTTTCTCCAGCGTGCGGATTCAATCCCGCGACTGCAATGCGAGCGTCGGGTTTCAACTTGCGAACCGCGTCTACCGTCAGCTGAATAATGCTCTGGATGCGCGGCTGCTTTGCCATCCGGATAGCGTTCAAAAGCGACACATGCGTGCTGACGTGCGTGACGATCAATTCGTCAGAAGCCAGCATGATGGTGACATCTTTTGAACCGCAGAGCGCGCCAATCAGCTCCGTGTGCCCCGTGAAGCCGGGGTCCGAAAGACAGGTCGCTTCTTTATTCATGGGAAGTGTGACGATGGCGCGAACGTCTTGGGCCAAGGCGGCCCTGGTTGCGGCGACGACATACTCGCGCGCCGCTTGTCCCGCGGCACGGCTCAGCTTGCCGGGTGTGATCTCCGCCGCCGTGAGCGAGTTACTGTTGAGCACATTCAATGAGCCGGGCTCGTATTGGGCTACATGCGCAATTTCGCGCAATGGAACGCCATAGCCGAGCAGGTCATTATAGAAACGCAAAGCCGCAATATCGCCAAACGCGACGAAAGGCCATACCAACTCTCCCGCGGCAAAGGCATGCAGCAGGATCTCCGGGCCGACCCCGCTTGCGTCACCGATGGTAATCGCCAGAGGGCTGCTATGCGCCATGATGCGTCAGTGCGGAGTGAACACTTTGAAGCACATCGAGCTCACCGAAACCGCCTGCCTTTGAAATCAGGAACAGATCTCGCGTTCGTTGGGGCAGCACGACGTTGGTTTCGGCGCGATCAACGCGCGCAATTGGAACGCCGTGGACAATTTCGTGGATTGGCCACAGAGTTGGATGGCCTAGCGCTGCGATCAAGGCGTAAACCGTCGCTCCGCCCATAACGAACACCGCGTCTGGGTCGCAATCCGCGATCTTTTTCAACAAAAACTCAGCATTGGCCTGCGCGACGTGGTCCGGCTCGGCGCCCGGCTCATGAGACATCTCGATCAACTTCCAGCCGGCAGGCATTTGCCGATGCCGCATTTGTGCGATGGAACGTTCGTGCCGGCTGCCGTTCATCACCAGGCAACTGGAAATCGCGGGCAGTGGGGCTGATGCCATACGCTCAGAAGCGGGTTTTTGCGCCAGCAGATTCGCGTACGCGCCTGCCAGGGCCGCGGGACCCGCCAAAATCCGCATCGATGGGTCGGATAAAATCGTGTGCGCCGCCTCATCGACATGGGAATCCAATTCGCCGTTGAAGATCGTGCAATCAAACTCGCCGGCGAGCATTGATCGAATGTCGCTGACTGACACCGGGCTTAAAAGGTCGCGGCCAAAACTGCTCTGGGCAACCTCAATCCCATCCACATACAACACGCCGCCTCGTACCGTTCGGCCTTGAGATGGATAAGCGGGGGCATAGCCGATGCGCCAATCCGGAAACAGATCCGAGAGAGCTTTAAGTTCGGTCGCAATATTGCCCCGCAAGGTGGAATCGGTTTTCTTGTAAACGGCGGAAAATGGCATTGTTCCATCCGAACAACTGATGGCGGCACCGATCAGACGATGAATTACCTCCGCAGCATCAGCTGGCGAAACGTGGCGCGTTTCCGTATCGTAAACGATCACCTGAGCTGTAGACGAATGAAGAACCTTGGTTGATACCACGGCACCGATACCGGCGGCACTGAACCGGGCGCCCACTTCGAGCGCGCCGGTCATGTCGTCGGCGAGAACCAGAACGGACGGTGAAGATCGAAACGCCGTTGCGACTGCTTTCGTCGTTATGGCGCTTCGCTCGCCCAATAGGCGCGATGCCCTTTGTAAGTGGGGTCAGGCAAATTCGCGAGAACGGTTCGCCGGAGTTTCAAAATGTCGACCTCGCCCTGCTCCGTATAGAGCACTTTGCCGCCCGGCGCGAGTAGAACTGTGTACGGCACCCCCGAATCCCACTTCGGATCAAATGCAGTTTGCATCGCAG
This sequence comes from Bryobacteraceae bacterium, assembly GCA_049802535.1. GTDB lineage: Bacteria > Acidobacteriota > Terriglobia > Bryobacterales > Bryobacteraceae > Bog-105. Next base: position 8,005 of record JBARMQ010000240.1, read on the forward strand.
ATGTATCATCCGAGGCGAAGATGAAGTTTGGCGCCGAAGCGTGCTGTTTCTCGAGCATTTTCAAAACGCCGGCGCGCTCGTCGGGCATATTAGCCGAGACCATAATCATGTCGAAATCGCGTTGCCGGTACATGCGATAGGTGGTCTCAAGGTCCGGCATCTCATGCACGCAAGGTCCACACCACGTAGCCCAAAAATTGATCAACACAACTTTGTCCGTCGCGTTGGCACGCAGCTTCGCCAAGTCCGCTGCCGACGCCATGTTCAAGGACACGGGTTCGGCCTCAATCTTCTGCAACTCGGTAGTCCGGCTGGCCTCCTTCGATAGCCATTTGGTCGAGCAGCCAAAGACGCCAGTGTGGTCTACGGGGACTGGTTTGCCGGCCAGCAATGCCTCAATTGCGTTTCTGGCATCTTGCGTCTTAACCAACGACTCGCGCTGGCTGTTATCGATGCGCCCCTCATAACGCAGCTTGCGGTCCTGGTCAAAAATGAACACGTGCGGAGTCGCCTTCGGTCCATAGGCCCGGGATACGTCCTGCGTTTCCCCGTCGTACAAGTAAGGGAAATTGAAATGCCGGTAGGCCGCGCGAATCTTCATATCGTCGAGGCTGTCACTGACGTCGGTGTAACCCAATTCGTCCAGCCGTATGGCGTTTGCGTTGTTCGGCTGAATAGCCACCAAGTCTACGCCGCGGTCCTGGTAGTCTGCCGCCAATTTCTTGATGCGTGTTTCGTACAGTTGCGCTGTGGGGCAGTGGTCGCAGGTGAATACGATCACCAGCACCTTGGCATTCGCATAGTCGCTTAACTTATGGGTCTTACCATCGACACCGGGCAGCGCAAAATTGGGAGCCGGCGAACCAAGCGCCAGTGTGGGATGCGGCTCGTCCGCAACCGCCAGCAACGAAGTCAGTAAGAGTGCGGACAGAATGCGCCACATAATATTTCTCGCACCTATCGTATCGAATTTGCTTGGGAGAGGCGCGCAAAACGGGCACGGGATCGACCGTGCCGCCCGAAGAACGAGCGGATTCTTCTTTTGCCTGGTGGCGCGCAGCCGTGCCCTTTGCGCTTCCTAACGGCCGCGGTTCAGTTGGGATCTAATTGGTTACGCCGCTTCCTTCCGATAGGTGTAGAACTTGCCTTTTTGGACGGCTTGTTTGCGTTCAACGGCGCGGCGCTGAGCGGCCATATCGGCCAACGAAAAATCGAACCCAATTTCGCGCGGATCGAACGGCACACCCTCCGCTCTGGCGTTGTCGTAGTTCTGCGAAGCGATGGACATTTCGTTTTTCAATTGAGTTTCGCGCGTTTGGATGAGCTGCTTCAATTCC
>JBARMQ010000241.1:0-3505 GCA_049802535.1 Bryobacteraceae bacterium
GGGTCATAGCGTCAACCGAACAATGAAAACTTCTTCGGCGCCTTCCGCGGTTGGAGGCCGGCGAGCTTCGCCGCCAGACTGGCCAACTCGCTCGCCAACTTGTTGTCGGGCGTGAGCAGGTTGCCGCTCGAGTACGAGCGATAGAGACTTTGATAGTCGTTCGGCAAAATGGCGTAGAGAGGCCGTCCCAAGATGCGCGCCAGTTCGTCGCGCGACACTTCCATGGTCTTCGGGGCGCGGTTGATCACGAGAAGCAAACGATCGGGATTTTGGGTGCCGTCAGTAAGTCTGCGAACGATCGTTTTCAGACCGTGCAGAGCCGTCACTTCCAACACGGAGGTGAGCAAAATCTGGTCGATCTCTTCATACAATTCGGAAACGATGGTGTTCAGGCTTCGGCCCAGATCGAGCACAACCCAGTCATAATGGGCGCGCATGAAGCGGAGCAACAAACGCAAGTCTTCGCCGGCGGGGAATTGGTTGTGTGAAAACAGCGCAGGAGCGGGAATGATATGCAGTCCCGGTTTGGATTCGACCACGAACGCTTTCCACAAACTTTCGTCCAGGCGTCCGAGGTTCTCGACGGCATCGAGGATGGAATATTCGCTGCGCGCCTTCATGATGAAGCCAGCCATTCCGGTCACCAGATCGAGGTCGGCCAACAGCACGCGCTTGCCCGTTTGTTCATGCAAATCAACGGCCACGTGGCACGCTAAGGTGGTTGCGCCACAGCCGCCTTTCGCGGACAAGAAGCCGATCACTTTCCCGTGGCGCACATGGTGATCTTCAAAATCGCCCGGCACCGACAGGCGATCGATGGCGGCCTTCAACTGTCCCTCCCAAGGCGCGTGGACAAATTCGTGTGCTCCGGCTCGCATGGCGGCGAGAATATAGACCGGATCAGCGGTTCGATGAAGGGCGACGATTCGCGCTCGCGGATGAACGTTGCGAAGCTCGCGGATGGCGTCCGGCAAACGATGCTCGACCGCAGCGGCCTCAAGCAGCACAATGCCACCGTTTTGCTGGCCGAGCTTGAAGAGCAACATGTCCCATTCGGCTGGATCCTGCGACTCGATCTGATGCGCCGGGTATAGGCGGGATAGAAGCGGCACAACTTCGTCTCGCAGGCTCGAATCGCTGATCGCCGCAACAATTTGGATCGTCTGCATAGCTGGTCTCAATTCGAATCAGGGCTTAAAGGAAGGCAGCGGGGGCGCGGCGGCATCCTTCTCTGGCTTGGCGATCGCGGGCTTTAACACTTCGATCGGCACGGTGCGAGGATGGGGCAGCAACAACGTCTGTCCTGGAGCAGCAACCGGCCCGGTGACATCCGATCCTTTGCCCAAAGGCAAAAATGGCGTGGGCATAGCGAGAGTTGGAGTCTTCTGCCCGGGATTTATAGGATTCACAATCTCAGGCGTGACGATGACCAACAACTCCGAATGGTTCTTTTGAATGGCTCGCGATTGGAACAGCTTCCCTAAGAAGGGAATGCTTCCCAGGCCCGGTATGCGGCTGAGGCTTTCGGTCACGCTGTTGTCGAGCAGACCTGCAATCACCAATGATTGGCCGCTCGCGAGTTCCACGCCCGTCTGCACGCGGCGCATGTCGAGTCCCGGAACGTTGAAGCCGTCGACCGTCAGCCCGTTGGCCGGATCGAGCGAGCTCACTTCGGGCTCAACTTCCAGTTGAATAGTTCCTTGCAGTGTGACGGTGGGGCAGAAATTGAGACGTATGCCAAAGTCTCGAAACTGAATGGTGACTTGACCGACGCCCGAACCGCCCCCTTGCAAGGTTGGATAGGGGAATTGGCCGCCAGCCAGGAAACTTGCCGGATGACCGCTTTGGGTCAACAGATTCGGCTCCGCCAGGATCTCCGCCAGTTGTTTGGATTCGAGCGCCTGTATCATCGCGCCCAGATCGATATCTTGCCGGAAGAGCAAGATATTCAGAGCGTCGGTCACGACCGAAGAAGCATTTCCCTGCCCTAGCGTGTACGAAGGCACGGCGCCGAACTGCCCTGTGGTCGAAGCAGCCAGAGTTTTTGAACTATTGCCGGTGAAGAGATTGACTCCCAACTGACTCGCTACCGAGCGGTCGACGTTCGCAAACCGAACCTTCAACAGTACCTGCGGCGGGCTCGGCGGAATGGCCACCTGCAGCAAGTTGACGACCTTGCCTAAGACCGAGGCAATGGCAACGGCGCGATCCGCAGCAATAGGATCGGCCACCTGGCCGCGCAGGAAGATGCTGTTCCCATTGACGTCCAGTTCTACGGTTTGATTCGGCAACTCTTCGTGCAGCTCACGCTTGACCCAGTCGAGTCGCGTCCGATCGGGATCGATTTCGAGATCGTACATCGCGCGGCGGCCTTCACCGTCCCAAACCACCAGACTGGTGGAACCCGCCGTTCGTCCGTTGATCATGATTTCGTTGGGACTGACGGCGATGGCCTCCGCCATGTCACCATTGGCAACCGAAACGCGCCTGACGCCACTCGGATATTCGAGAACCATCGATTTGTTGACCGAAACCCGGTACTCCTTCGGCTCACCCGCGGCAAAAGCGGCCGTCACGCAAAGGAGCATTCCAAGCAGGCACCGCATGGATGCTGGCGTTACGGCACACTCAGGCCAAATCACTCGCTTGCTCCGGAAATAACAGTGGCCACAAATCTCTCTTCGGTCTTTTTGCCCCCTTGGTAGACCTCAACCACAGTGGTGCGCAGTTTTGGAGCAACAAGCCGCGTAGCGAAAGAACGAGGGCGGCCAACAGCGGCGACTGCGGGCAAATTCGGTTCAAGAAGCTTGCCCAGCGACGTTCCCGGCGTGGCCGTCTTCAGTGTGTCGAGCGGGTTGCGGAGGACCAACTGCACTTTGGCCTCGGTGGAAGCGAGGCTCAGGATTTCAGCCTCGTCGGGCTTCACCAGCAGGTTGACAACTTGCGCATCGGAAGGCTTGCCATCGGCGGTGTGCTCGATCTTCTGACCGGATGAAAGGACTTCGATGTTTTGGAGAATGGTCCTTGAGAGTGTATCTTCCGGTCTGCCGCCCGAGTCGTTACCGGCGATCAAGACATCCACACGCATTCCAGGCACAACGAAGCCTGCAAGGCCAATCACTTCATTGACCCGCAGCGCGACGGCGCGCATGCCAACCGGGATAGTCCCAGCAAGTCCAGCGCCGCCTCCTTTGGGAACGAGGCGAGCTTCCACGAGGGGCTCACCCGCATAAACTAGAGAAAGGACGCCACGGCCGATCGCATCGGCTGGTGTTGAAATTACACCGGAGGGCAGCGCGCCTTCGCCCGTTGCCACAACACGCACATCGCGAGCATCGATGAGAGTGCCGATCTGCAAATCGTGCGTCGCTACCACCAAGTGCACTTGCGGTTGTGGCTTCGGACGCTTCGCGACATGACCTGCCAGTAGACGATACAGTAAGAAGCTAGCCGCGCCCGCTACCAAAACAGCGAAGACAAAGACGGACGCGAGACGACGATTCAT
>JBARMQ010000242.1:0-2323 GCA_049802535.1 Bryobacteraceae bacterium
GCAGCATCGAGCAGCAAAGTGATGCGCCCGTTGGCCGGCTTGATCAACTGCGATGGATAGGTTTCCGAATCGTAGGGTCCAGTGAAAACCTGCTTGAGCGCGGCGACTTTATCCTGGCCTTCAATCAAAAAGAAGACATCCCGGCCCCGATTGATGACCGGCCAGGTAAGCGTGACCCGCCATGATTCCTTTTGTTGCGGCACGTGGTTGGCGATCGCAATGCGCATGAGTTCGTGCAAACCTTCCGTGTGGGGGAAAAGCGACGCAGTGTGACCATCCGGGCCCATTCCCAACGCCACCATATCAAAGACCGGCATTTCCGCGCCTTCCAGGCGAAAGCTTCGGCGAATATCAGATTCATAGCGGGAGGCAGCTCCGTCCGGCTCAAGCTCTCCACGAATGCGAAAGACCTGATTTTCGTTCAAGGGAACTTTGTCCAGCAGGGCTTCACGGGTCATGCGGTAATTGCTATCCGGATGATCGGGTGGGACACAGCGTTCGTCGACCCAATAGAGCTCGAGGTTCTCCCACGGAATCTGCTCGCGGTATTGCGCGCTGGGGTCGGCCAGGAGCGCAAACGCATTCTTGGGAGTATGGCCGCCGGAGATGGCGATCCTCGCCTTGCCCCGTGCGGCCGCCGCTGCACGAATGCCGTCAGTAAAGTACTCCGCCGTTCGCCGGGTTACCGCGTCCGCGGTCGCATCCACGTAATAGAGAACTTCGATTGTCTGAGCCATGCAATTTGTATTCTAGAGCTTGTTCCAGGCACGGCCATCGCGTGCCAGTAATTCATCGGCGGACTTCGGTCCCCAGGTGCCGGCGGAATAGTTTGGGAGGTCCTTCGGCTTGTTGGCTGCCCAGAAGTCGAGGACCGGAGTCAGCAACGACCAGGTAGCTTCGACACCGTCGCGGTGGGCAAACAGAGTTGCGTCCCCGAGCATGGCGTCCAGCAGCAATCGTTCGTAGCCGTTTGCTGACGATTTGCCGAAGGCCTCAGCGTAGCTGAAATTCATGTTGACCGGGCAGACTTCCATGTTCGGGCTGGGCACCTTGGCGCCAAAGCGCAAAGAGATGCCCTCATCCGGCTGGATGCGCATGGCGATCAGGTTGGGCTGCAGCTCCCTGCACGCGCCCGACTGGCCCTTAAAAAGCAACTGCGGAGGTTGCTTAAATTGAATCGTAATCTCGGTGACTCTTTTCGCCAGCCGTTTGCCCGCCCGCAGGTAGAACGGCACACCTGCCCAGCGCCAGTTCTCTATGCCCACTTTGAGCGCCGCGTAGGTTTCGGTAGCGGAGTTTGGATCGACGCGATCCTCCTGCCGATAGCCTTTCACGTCTTTGCCGCCTACCTTGCCCGGACCATATTGACCGCGCACGGAGTCCATGATGTGGATAGGCTGAATGGAGCGCCAGACCTTGACTTTCTCGCGGCGCATCGAGTCGGCCTCAAAAGAGACGGGGGGTTCCAGGGCTACGAACGACAACAACTCCATCACGTGGTTTTGTATCACGTCGCGGAGCGCACCGGCCTTCTCATAGAACGGCCCGCGGCCTTCGATGCCGATATCCTCCGCGGCCGTAATCTGTACGTGATCGACGTAGTTACGATTCCACACGGGCTCGAAGATGCCGTTGGCAAAGCGGAAGATGAGGATGTTCTGCACCGTCTCCTTGCCCAGGTAATGGTCGATGCGGAAGATCTGGTCTTCGGCAAAGACCCGATTCACTTCGTCATTCAACTGACGGGCCGAATCCAGATCGTGACCGAAAGGCTTTTCGATGATGACGTGCACCTTGCCCTGTTCCGGCTTCGCCATGCCGTGCCGGCCTAGCTGCTCGATAATCTCGGCAAAGTATTCCGGCGCCGTCGCCAGATAAAACAGGCGGTTCCCCTTGGTGCCTCGCTTCTGGTCTATGCCTTCGAGAACGGTCTTCAAGTTGCTGTAGCCACCCGGGTCGTCAAAGTTCATGGCGGAATAGCTGACTTTGGCCATGAACTCGTCGAGCTTTTTCTCACCCTCCTGCACGCCTCCGAACTGAAGAATGCCCTCGCGCATGTCTTTTTCAAACTCGCCCTGGAGAGGACGCCGTGCTACGCCTACGACAGAGAACTCTTCCGGTAACAGGTTTGATTGCTCGAGGTGGAATAGAGCGGGCAAGAGCTTGCGCTTGGTCAAGTCGCCGGAGGCGCCGAAGATGACTACGACCGTTGGCTCAGGAATCCGCTCAGCACTCTGGGCCGCTTTCAAATCTTCAGGGGAAAACTGCACTTCAGTGGTTGCCATGGAACTCGCTCCTTGCTCAAACAGTGATGTCTATATCC
>JBARMQ010000243.1:0-12354 GCA_049802535.1 Bryobacteraceae bacterium
GCCCTCCTCTCTCCACTGTGCAAACCAGTAGTTCTTTCCACTTCGTTTGCGAGTCGTCAAACTTCCTCGCTGAAATCGCTTCCGACGCATTCAATAGCCTCTTTTCTGCGTCATGTGCGATCAACCCAGGCATAGAACACAGATGTTAGCACTGCTTGTAGCCTTCCATCCATATCTGTAGCCAGTCACGCCGAGTGACTTTGCGCCGGCCAATAGCCATGTGCGTCAGCGGCGGAAGCCCAGGCACCTTCCCGTTAAGCAACCTGGAGACGTGCGCCTTTGAGCAGCGGAGCACTGCCGCCACCTCCCGCAACGTGAGGATTTCTTGATTGCCATTCTCGTTCATGAAAATTGCCCCTCGTTTGACAAGAGGCCCAGCCCAGAACCGAAACCCGGCGCTTAATCAGAAGAAACTGAAAAAACTTGACCCGCAAAAATACGCATATTTCAGCCGGGACTTTAGGGGCGCTCTTCCACATTCGCCTGTGGAACTCGGAATAATCGAGTGGGACTTTAGGGGCTCGTATGGGCCAGAATCGCGGGACTCTGGGGGGCGCTCGCGCGGGACTTTAGGGGCAGCTTCTTTCTTTATTCCTGTATGTCATGTAGAACTAACCAGTAGGCCAGTGCATGTTGTGGAAATGTGGAAAACTGGGCGGCTGCCAAATCAGCACACAGGGGGAAGTGCACCACAATCGCTATCGCGATTGGACAGACCCAAGTACTGGTTTTATGACGCGCATTACGCTCGTTCTATTTTTCGCGAACGTATTAGCGGCGGCGGCAAACAACAATCCTTCAGACGCGCTGCGAAAAGCTGACCAGTACGCAAATCTGTACAACTGGGCCTCCGCCAAACCGCTCTTTTTGACAGCCGACCGGGGACTGCCCCATGGAAGTCCGGAACAAATTCACGCGCATTTGGGTTATCTGCGGGCCACCATGGAGACACGTTCCCTGCCGGAACTGTCGAATTATCTTGGTGCACTGCTGAATTCGCCGGAAATGGCTTCGAATCCAGGGCTGCGCTTGTGGTGTTTAGGCATCAAAGGCGATGTAGACGGTGAAATGGACAGCGCATCGGCGCGAGCCGACTGGGAAGAGGCACACCGGGTTGCCACAAAGCTCAGCGACAAAAAATGGCAGTCCCGCTCGCTAGCCGAAGCCGGGTTCAATGCCTACATAGAGGGCGACATCGCAACTGGCCGTCGAAACGTTGCAGCGGGGCTGGGGATGGCGCATCGGACCGGCGACGTTGGCGCAGAGATTCGGTACCTATCCGCAATCGGTACGGGTATTGAGTGGAACGGCGCGTATCAGGAGGCTCTGGGCTATTTTCAAAAGGCCCAGTTGCTTGCCAAACAAAATCCTGATAGCGGTTACCCATTTCTCACTGTGGCCGGCGAAGTCGAAACGCTGATCAAAGAAGCTCATTATCAGGAAGCTGAGGATCTGGTGCAAAAGGCTTCCATGCAAGCAACGCAAAGCGACAAATTGATCAAGTTGACCCAGCTCATGCTGTTTGACGCTGACATAGCGTTAGGCGAGAAGCAACCGCCACGGGCGATTCAAATTCTCCAGAAAATGATTCCATTAGCCCGGCGCAATCAGACTCGGATGTTGGCAGATGCGGAAATGAAGCTCGCGGAAATCTACCGCGAACAACACAGGCTTGCTCTCGCCGAGCGTTATGTCTCCGCCGCCCTTCGCACATACACATCTGACAAACGATCTCTTTACCGCTCCGGCCCGGCTGGAGTTCACTGCTCAGCTCCAATGGGATTTAGGACGACGAGCTCAAGCCCGCCGCAGCATCATGCGGGCTCTCGAAATTTCAGAAGGCCTGCTCTCTCAAACAAGTAGCGGCGCCGTCCGTGAAGGGCTGCTGACGGCAATGAGCTCCGCCTATGAAACGGCATTCACGTTTGCCGCCCAGAGTGGGGACATGCAGGGCGCGTTCGCAACTGTCGAAAGAGTTCGGGGTCGCATCACTACTGAGACTCTCCTGCAGCCAGCGCCGGCGTTCCAGCAACCAACGGATATGGCGCTTGAAGACAACGGCAAAGCTTGGCGGAGATGAGGCTATCCTCGAATACGTTCTTACTGACAAAGGCGGTGCATACTGCCTTTTCCTATCTCAAAAGAACGCGCGCATTGTGCCACTCGGCCCGGCGCGGCAAATATCGATGCTGGCGCAGAGCTTCGTCGCAGACGTGAAGGCCAACAAACCTTCTAAAGAGGGTGCGCGATCGCTATACGATGCTGTCCTTGCTCCGGTTCCAGATATCAGTCAATTCAAGCGATTCACCATAATCCCCGACGGCGCTCTTCACCTCGTCCCTTTTGATGCTCTCCGTTCACCCGCCGGAAAGCTTCTTGGAGAATCGGCGGTCACCTCGTATGCGCCATCAGTGATGAGTGATGTTTTGTTGAAAGCCCGTTCGGAGCCGCAAGTGCAGCGTGCATTTCTAGCTAGACCGGCAGCGTATGAGTCCTGCTGCTAACTTCAGTTTCGTCCCGCGAGCGCGCGGGGTTCCTTCAGCGGTGCCACCCTGCCCTGCCAGACATCGAGCGCGTCGCTGTGTTTCTTGGCGTGGAGGGAAGGATGGTTGCGGTTGCCCAGCAGGAAACGCAGCTGCTTGGCGAACGCCTTGCGGATGAGCGGCCGGCATGCGCGCATAATCCTTGTCGGCTTTCCCGGTGAAGCGAAGCTTCACGGGCGGCGCTTTTTGGCATGACGCTTGGCGCGGCCTTCCAGCGCGCGGGTGGCTTCCTCCGCGCTCGCATACGGCCCGTGCGTCCGGCCCGCGCGGGCATCCTCAAGCCCCTCGGCAAGCCGGTCGACCAGGCTCTTGGGCGTGAATGTGATTTTTCCATCCTTAACGCTCGCTTCCAGCAAATCCCCGACTTCGATATGGGCTACATCGCGCACATGCTGTGGAATGACAAGCGGGCGCAAGGACAACCGACCCGAGCTTCACGCCGTGCTCAATGAATGTCGAAGCTCATCACCGTTTACTTTTTGCGGCGACGACCCAGCCCTGCGTCTTTCCGCCTGCCCATCTCCCTCGAAAACGATTTCAGTCGCGACGGCTCCCTTATTGTGAAATGCGCTCCCTGGAGCTGTTGATCTTCCGTCAGCTTGGCCCCCCGCACTTCCTGTTCGCGTTTGGCCTGTTGCCGTGTGGAAAATACTTCACGAATAGGAATCCATGTGACACCATGGCTACTGTGAAACAGGACTACCCAATGTTCGTTCATTCTGAGTTTGAGCCTAACGCCGTCCCTGCATTCAATGCAACGTTCTAGGTGAAACCGTTGCACACCTTGGCTCCAAACATAACGTCCTGCTATGAGGGCCGTTTGTCAAGCCTTGAAAACGCCCAGGTGAGACATGTTCTTTATCATGCGGTCGAAACATTTCGTGGATAAATGTTCTAAACTGAGAAAAGGAGAGTGCCGATGCCAACTTCCAAAGCAGACGCTAGCAAAGCCTCGAGGCTGCTACGGAGCAGAAGGACCTCTAAAGCTGTAAAAAGCGTCGCCGGGTCCGATCTCGCTCTGGCCAAACGAGGCAAAAAAAGATAGCCCTAAGCTGTCCGTGATCAGACCATGGATTGTTTCACGCCGGATGAGCAGAAGAATGCCGTCGCCAAACTAGCCGAGGCGAAGCTTGGTTCGATACTGGAAGATCTAATCGTCGCTGCGTGGGCAGCCTATGCCCTCACCCGAGACAAACCGAAATCAGAGCAGCATCAATTAGCCGCCGATGTAATTAATACTTTTGAACTCGACAAGTTTGGATGGTCGAAGGCGAAATGATTCTAAGCCGCATTGCTTTTGAAGGTCACGGCAAAACGCTAGAAGAGCGGATAACCGAATATTGCGATCTAGCCCGGAAAAATGAGAGCGATCTGCGGTCGAGTTTAATCTTGGCGGCTCCGGATATCTCATGACGCGGGATGATCCGGCTGACATGCTGCAGAAATGGAAGCTTGGCGCGATGAAGCGGCATGATATCTCTCCGGCTTCCTTCACTGGGGGAAATCCGCTTCACGTTAATTTTGTGTCTTGCGACTCCGAGAAAATTCAGTGATGTCGCGGTCTTCCTGATCTTACTGTTCTATGAGGTCCATTCTGGCCCGCCCCTGGTTGAGCGTCCGCACAGTGTGCATGCCTGGCGAGATGCGCATAGCGCCTTTCTTCAGTTTTTGCTGTTCGTCCTTCGCCGGCGTTCCTTTTCTGTGCCAGCTTGACCCGGTTCCATTCGTGAAATCCTGGCAGGGCCGCGCTTAAAAGTAAACTCCGGCCCGCTCCATTCGCTACGCTCACGTGTTGTCCGTTGACTTGAAGCTCCCTCGGCCATGCCGGGCGGAACTCACGGATCCGGCGCTCAAGCCGGCCGCAAAAAAGGAGCAACGACAACCGCCACCGGCGCATGTCCGGGTGGGCACGGTCCAGGCCAGCATCTGGGCGCGGCGCGGCCGACAGAAGCGAGGACATTTTTCGATGTCAGCTTTCAGCGCAGCTATCGCGACGCGCACGGCCACCTGCAGAACACGCAGAGCTTCGATCTCAATGGCCTGCTAGTCCTGCAGCACGCGGTTGGGTGTCAGGCCGTCCCGATGATGCTGACGACATCGTCTGACGGCAAGGCTGGCGGGCCCTTCGGTCCGCCGCTTTCACCAGATCGTTTTGATTTTGAATGTCCTGATGCGCCCATCCTTGCTGATGATAGGGACTGAGAAATAAACCGCAGTCGCGACGATCAAGCGGTCCGGCATGTCGGGTACGCTCGACCTGACGCCTGGCCTCCACGATATCGATCGTGAAGGGCGCTGCCTTCAGCACATGGCGGGATTGGCAAGCGCGGCTTTCAGATCAATGTAGGCGTTCGGTGGCAGGCGCTTTTTCTTGATCAGATAAACGATTTCCGCAAGACTGATGACGGATACCGCGATCCTTTGCCTTTGCGCTGCGGCCTGGTCGATGAAATCAGCGGCCGTTGCCGATAATCTCTTGTCATCGAATAGATGCCAGAGCGCGGCATGTGTATCCGCGACGCCGGCAATCATCAAAAGTCTTGCGCGAAATTGCGGAACATCTCGCGCCGGTTCTCATCGATCTCTTCTTGCGAGGGAGCCGCGCCGTATTTTGCGAGCATGCCGCGCCCGGTTTCGAAGGGCCTTTCGGCGAGATCCGTGCGCCGCTCTTCATCGGCGAGGCTTGCGATCCAGTCTTGCAGCGTCAGGCCTTGCGCGGAGGCTTTCGCCTTCAGCACGGCCGCTTTATCGTCGGGAAGCTCGATTACGGTCATTGCTTTTAATTCCTTGCTCTCTTTTCAGCGTAAAGGATTTGCCGCCTTCTGTCACGAATTCAGCGCTTTGCATGGTGATCGCCGGTTTACAGCATGTGATCGTCGTTAGCTGACATACCTCACCAACGGCGGCATCAAGATAACTTTCGAGCTTGTGGTGGCACGGCATTTCATTCACCTTGGCGCTCTTCTCGCGCAGGCCAGCCACCAGCGCTTTTTCTGCGGGTGGTAATGCGCGGGACTAGAAGGGATCACCTGGCCGGTGACGAGCCAGTCAAAAAGCATCCGCAGCCTAGTCAGGTGCTGCTTGACCGAAGGCTTCGCCAGCTCGCCTTGCAAGCTCTTCAACATACGCGGCGACGTGCAGCGAAGCCTCCTGCATCAGGTCGGTGCCTATTTTGCCGTGTCCCAATTCGGATGCATCCCGTACAGAAACCTCAACCGCTTTCATGGCCTGAAAGGCCGCGCTATCGAATTCCCCGCGCACGAAAGCGCCCCAAACCACATCTGCGATTTTCGAGTGAAGATTCTCTTTCGGAAGCAGACGCGTGACGCGGTAATCCGCGACATCCCTTTGCGTTTCCATCTTTCGCGCGCGCCGGGTGAGAATCCTCGACCCAATACGGCCGTTTACATCGGGCGACGGAACAAGCAATCCTTGCGCCTCTCGCCACCACCACGCTTCCGCCAGCGCACGTCTAATGAGATCCCAGTCCTTCCCGGGATATGGACTCGGGTAGCCCGCCGTTTGGGTATACGCTGCGGGCGGCTCAAGTTCATCGATGAGAGCGGTCGGATCGAAACTCGCATCCGGCCCGTAACGCTTGCGCGCCAGAAACAGGAGCTTCGTCCCCAGTTCCTCCGGTTCGAGGGCAATCAGGACATTTGCATCTGGAAGCACCTGGGGCAACTCACGCATAGGGTCTAAGAATGTCCTTTATCACACGGTATAACAAAAAGGTAAAGAAATGTTTGTAGTCTGTCACTTTGCAAATTATATTGCTCCGCGCTCGTCTGCTCCCTTCTACTGTTCCTTAGCCTATGTGCATTGCACCAAACCTGAGTGGAACCGGATATTAGTAGAGCAGGTAGGGCTTGCGTCGTTCGGCGAACTGGCTCGCCTGCTCTTGAGCTTTTGACCAGATTGCACTTGCATCTGTTCCATTCTTCAGTTCATTTAGTACCGCATGATTACCGATTAATAGCCGGCATTTTTCGAAATCGATTTTTCCAGGAAATAGCTTCTGCAGCGCTGCTGCGAGTTCGATTCCCAGCCTCGTACTATCAAAAGCATCACGATCGGTGATGACGAAACGCACGCCGCTGACATCCACATCCTTCAGGTTCGAGGAAGAAGGCCGGAAACGCGTAGGATATACTCGTACCCCCGGGATGAAGCGCGAGTTCAGAAGCTGCGCCAACGCCGGTCCATCAATCCAATCGGCGCCAATTTGCTCAAATGGAGCATCCGTCCCGCGACCCACCGAATAATTCCTAGCGTATTCAATCATCCCCACTCCTGGGTAAAGCAGCGCCGCATTTAAACTCCGCATGTTCGGTGATGGATTTACCCAGGTCAAATTTGTCGCGTCAAACCAGTCGCCACGCCACCAGTTCTTGAGCTTGATGACTCGAAGATCGGCTCCCCAATGCTGTTCCGCGTTCGCCATCGTAGCCAGTTCTCCGAAGGTCATCCCGTGCCGTAGCGGCATTTCATAACAACCGGTGAAGGAATGCAAGTCATTGTCGAGCATGGGGCCTTCCACGTGTGTTCCGGTGATCGGGTTTGGGCGATCCAACACGAAGAAAGGCTTCTTGGCTTTGCCCGATTCTTCCACTGCGTATAGCAGAGTACAGGAGTAAGTCCAAAAGCGTGTGCCGACATCCTGGACATCGTAAACCACTGCATCCAGGTTCCGCATCTGCTCGGAGGTGAGCCGCCGTTTTCCCGGTTCATACAGACTTACGACCGGTAGTCCCGTCGACGAGTCCTTGGTGTCGGGGATATTCTCCGTGTCTTGCGACACGGAGAAGCCATGCTCTGGCGAGAAGAGACTGACCACCTGCACGCCCGCCGCAAGCATCGCGTCTACGTCGCGGCGTCCCGCGCGATCGAAGCCGGTCTGGTTCGTGAGTAAGCCGATACGTTTGCCCTTCAGCTCCGCGAAGCCGTCTTCCTCCAGCACGTCAATACCGGCCAGAGTTTTTACGTCGCGATTCACAACGCGATGCACGCCTGCCCCCAACTGTTCAGCGGAGGGAGCCTGAGCAAAACTAGCGGAAATCGACAGCAGCAAAACGACCATGGAAGTCTTCATGTGGCTTAAACTTCAGGCTAGCCCGTCCGCCGTGAAGGACTTCGAATTTATTTGCTCAATTCAGCGCACTGAACGAAACCATCGATTAGTTGCATCAATTCTTCACGGCTCCAGCACCATAGCCTGTCGATTAGAAGTAGAGGCAATGTAGCGATCGCCAGAACAATTAGTGTGAATTTTCGCATGCCACGACGCCGGAGCCAATAAACCCGGTTCAGATCGCAGCATGAGCAGTCTGTCAATGGTGCGCTCGGTCATGGCGTGATCGCTCAGGAGTTTCCCTGACGCGGCGCAACCCGAGGCCGGAAAAGCGGCCGAAATCAATTAATGCCGCCCTGATTTCGGGCCATCCTCGCGACCCCTCATCCGATCTCGCACGACGGTTGCTTCTTCAGCCGCCTCGCTCGCCGCCAAGCCGCGTTCCCACACAGAAATCAGCCTCTTTCCCGCAAAATGCCAAGAATTCGGTCACAAATCAGCGAAATATTTTTTCTCTTGTACTTCCAATGACATAGGCGGCTTTGAGTGCTCACCCTAGTTCGTTTTCGCCTTCTCGCATGCTACCGTTTCAACCGAAAGCGAGATTTTTTCGATCATGTCCGCCTCCCCCGCCCAAATCACCGCCAATCAGGCTAACGCGCAACTGTCCATGGGTCCCAAGACCGAGGAAGGCAAAGCCAAAGTCTCCTTAAATGCCGTGTCCACCGGCCTCACCGGCAGAACCGTTCTTCTGCCGTCCGATGACGCCAAGGCATACAGCGACCACATTGCCAACTATTTCGTGCGCTTCGATCCCCAAACACCGGAGGAGGGAGACATCGTTCAGGAACTCGCCCAAACCAAGTGGCGTCTGCTGCGAATACCGCAACTCGAGGAAGAAATCTACTCGCTAGGCGCCGTCACCTTCGTGGCTTTGTTTGAAGCGCAAAGGGCACGGATGCGTGCCACCACACAGGAGAGGAACTCGCTATTTCTGGGGGTGGCACGCTCGATCCCGTGCCCGTTTTGCGCGAGTTCCTTAGAAGAAGAAGAACAGCCCCTGGAAGTCCGGGCCGGTCTGATCCGCGCGCACACCTTCCTCACGCACGACAAGCGTTTCAACAGCCTCTATCTGCAAGAATCACGTCTCAACCTGCGCTATACGATGTTGCTGAAGCAGTTATCGGCAATCCAGGCACAGCGCCAAACCGAACAAGCGCAACGCCAATCCCCGAAACCAATCGACAAAGCGGCACGAAATGGGTTTGAATTTTCGGATAGCCACGGTCTGAATGAGAATCGCTCCCCACTGGCCTTTCCAACCGCTCAAAAAGCGAAGGCCTTCGAACATCCGAATCACAAATCGGCCAACCCGGCTTTCAACCCCTCAATATCGGCCTCTTAGACTGCGCCGTATCGCAACCTCGGAGGGGT
Source organism: Bryobacteraceae bacterium (assembly GCA_049802535.1). Lineage (GTDB taxonomy): Bacteria > Acidobacteriota > Terriglobia > Bryobacterales > Bryobacteraceae > Bog-105. Next base: position 9,049 of record JBARMQ010000243.1, read on the forward strand.
ATTGCGTGCCGTTGATACTCTTGAAATACTCTCCGTGGCAAATCTCGATGCAAGTTACTCTCCCGATAAGGTCGTCGCGGGAATCGATCTGGGCGGCACAGCCATCAATTACACGTTTCTCGATCGCAAGGAACACTTCCTCATTGAGGAACTCTGTGAATATCCCGCGCGTTCGAAAGAGGGCCCTCCGGTCTGCCTGAATCAGATCGCCGATGGACTTGATTTCGCGACCGCGAAGGCCGGCATCAGTCCTGCTTCGATCGCGGTGATCGGTCTCGATACGCCGGGTCCCGCCAGCGCTTTGGGAGTATTTAGCGTTCGCGGCTCAACCAATTTCGTTCACCCGGATTGGTCCGGATTCGATATCCGCTCCGGTCTGGAACAGAAGCTCGGCTTGCCGGTTGTCTATCTGAACGACGGCAACGCAGGCGCCTTATGGGGCCACTTCGTGATCTTCGGCGCCAGCGGCCGCGCAACTTCTATTTCCGCGATTGTCGGCACCGGTCTCGGCGGCGGCGTGATTCTCGAAGGCAACGTCGTCCAAGGCCGTAAAGGTTTCGGCGGTGAGCTCGGCCACGTTCTGATTCCCTATCAAAGCATCCCCGGGATTGAAGGCCTCATCCCCTCGTGTAACTGCGGGCGACCGGGAGATCTGGAGTCCCTTTGCTCTCTCACCGCCATCGGCCGATCTCTTCTTCCTTACTTCCTTAAGAAGTATCCGGATCACCAGCTCGGAAAGTTGGGCGATCTTCCCCGCGCCGCCAAGCTTGCTCGCGGTCTTGCTGAATGCGGTGACCCCATGTGCCGCGACATCTTTCGCGTCCAGGCCCACGCCCTTGGTTTATTCTTCGACGCCATGGTCAACACCTTCGATCCTGACGCGCTCATCATCGGCGGCGGCGTTATCGAGACTTCAAAAAAATTTCAGGATTGGTTTCTCAGCGAGATACGGGCAGCAATGCCCGATCAGCGGGAGGAGCAAGCGGATATTCCTATCTATGTAATGCCCAATGGCGACACTGCTGGCGCACGGGGCGCAGCGATTGAAGCCCTTAAGATGGCTCGAGTCACTAACCTCGTCCCTTTCATCTAAAAATGAATACACAAATGTAAAACCAGATACATTACGGGTCTTTAATTTTCTTCGGCAAGCGTCTAATAACAAAACGCTATCGAGAGTTGAGGAAATGCGGAGCTTTCAACGCTTGATTGTTATCTCAAATCGGTTGCCGATAACTTTGAGTTCGGAGGACGGAGAACTCAGAGTCAAGCCTGCTAGCGGGGGTCTCGTCAGCGCGCTCGAACCGTTGTTGCGGACGAGCGGCGGTTACTGGATCGGAAATCCCGGCATTGATGAAAGCCCCGGAGTGGTTGACGTATTAGGCCGGGCATCGCAGGATCAGCCTTACGGGTATGTACCTGTCTACTTATCGCAGCAGGAAAAAGAGGGCTTTTATGAGGGGTTCTCGAATAGCGTGGTCTGGCCTCTCTTTCATGACTTACAATCTCGCTGTAACTTCGAACCCGAATATTGGCGGCAGTATCAGCTCGTAAATGAGAAATTCGCGGAGATAGCCGTCGCCACCGGCAGCCCATCCGACGTGATCTGGGTGCAGGATTACCAGTTGATGCTTGTTGGCAAGGCTGCGCGTAAGCAAAAGCCCTCCGCGCGGCTTGCCTTCTTCTTACACACGCCCTTTCCCGGTCCTGACATTTTCGGCAAGCTGCCTTGGCGCTCCCAGATATTGGATGGATTGCTTGAGTACGACCTCGTTGGCTTCCAGACCGAGCGCGATCTGAGGAACTTTCTGTCTTGCCTGCGCGCATTCCTCGATAAAGTGCAGATCGTGAGGGAAGAAGACACGCCGGTTGTTTACTACGAAGGGCGCAAAACCTATGCGGGCGCGTTCCCGATCAGTATCGATTTTGAAGCCTACTCGCGCGATGCTGGGAAGCCGTTGGTGCACTCCAAAGTGGCGGAGCTGAAACGGCAATCCTCTTCGATGAAGGTCCTGCTCGGAGTGGACCGCCTCGATTATACCAAAGGTATACCGGAACGGATTCGCGCGTTTAACGCGTACTTGCGCCAAAATCGCGACAGCCTTGGAAAAGTGATCCTCTGTCTCGTTGTCGTACCTAGTCGCGAGGCAATTCCCGAATATCAAAGGATGCAGGAAGAGATTGAGCGGATGGTGGCCAGCCTCAATGGAGAATGGGGCAATCCGGGGTGGACGCCCATCGTTTACATGCGCCGCCCGGTCTCGCACGAAGAACTCCTGGCGTTCTACCGGGTGGCTGATGTCGCGCTTGTCACTCCGCTAAAAGATGGCATGAACCTTGTCGCCAAGGAATACTGCGCGGCCAAAAATGACGCAGAGGGCGTGCTGATCCTTAGCGAGTTTGCCGGCGCCGCAGCCGAATTCGATGGCATGGCCCTCCTGGTAAATCCATATGATGAAGAGGGAGTCGCGGAGACCATCAAACGCGCCCTCACGATGGCGGATGCGGAGCGTCGCAATCGAATGCGCAAACTCCGCCGTCAAATCCAGCGTTTCGACCTCATCCACTGGCGCGATTCGATGCTCTCCGCGATGCGGCGGATCCCACCTGCAGAGCTCTCCGCCAGCGCCGCTGCTGCCGATTAGGCGCCGGGCGGCACGAGCGGATCAGTCGCTGCGACCTGATCGACATTTACCAACGGAATCAGCATGTGGAGGTCACGGTCTATCACGCTGATAAATTCGTTAGCCATCAGCGCATATCCCGTGTTTGTCGGGTGGATTCCGTCAAGTGAGAACAAGCCGCCCAGATATTGCGTCGTCAGGTGGACGCCGTTCACGTCATATCCTTCCATCGCCAGTTCATTGACCAATCCATATAGGTCGACCACTGGCGCCCTAACGGAGGCGGCGACATTCGCGATCGCCAGGTTATATTGCTGGACGATTCCGCGCGCTTGGGCGACGGTCGTACCCGGAACTACGGTATAGTTCGTGCAAACGCTGAAACTGAGCAAAGGCGCGGAAATGTCCGGCACAACGTAATCGGCTGCTGTCGCCCCGGACGGCGCAACGCCGCACCGTGCTTCAAATTGCGCATAGCTTTGGAGGACCGGACTCTCGGTTACGTCCGGAATGTTCGCGACGACAATCTGCGTTCCCGTGGGCGCCAAAATGCCGATCAATTGCTGGTATTCTGCCTGAAATGTCGCGGGCGCGGTGGGCGGCAGGCCATCTAGAATGGCTTGCAAAACGTCATTGGCGCCAATCGAAACGATCGTCAAACTCGGCTTCAATTGCACCGCAC
>JBARMQ010000244.1:0-23250 GCA_049802535.1 Bryobacteraceae bacterium
ATCAAAATCTCCGATCAGGAACTTAAACAAGTTAAGATCCAGCGCGACAAATTCCCACGGCGACTGGAATTACGAAATCCAGCCTCGAAATCATCATTAATGGTCAGGTTATTTCTAGACAGACCCTAAGTCCTGTTCGCGATTTCTGCGGAAGATCCGAATCAACCAATTCATGCCTGCTCCTTGCCGGGATTCATGAGACCTGCTATGGCAGCGCTCAGCCGGTCCCATCGACTGGATTCCTCCGCAAGCTGCCGTCTGCCCGCCGCTGTCAGCCGGTAATATTTGGCGCGTTGATTGTTCTCTGTCATGCCCCACTGGCTCTTGATCCAACCCTGCCGCTCCAGGCGATGTAATGCGGGATAAAGGGATCCGGTTTCCACCTGGAGAACCTCTTCCGAGCCGGCGCGTATCGCCTGGACAATGCCATAGCCGTGTTGCGGCTTACGTCGAATAGCCTGCAAAATCAACATGTCGAGCGTGCCCTGCAGCAATTCGATCCGATTCTTGTATGCCGGGCGCTTTCCCATAGCTGGAAGTAGACATTCTATGTCATTTGCCGTAGAGATTCTACTGCTATCGGGAAGGTGTTCCGGGAGTTTCATCAGGCCGTGATACCTTTGCGAGTGAAAGCCATGACCATCCATCGCCGTAACTTCCTTGCGCTTGTGTCTGCAGCAGTCGTGACCGCGCAGAAAAAGAGCATCCCCATTGGCCTGGAATTGTTTTCCGTCCGCAAAGAGCTGCAGACCGATCTAAATGGCACTCTACGAAAGGTCGGCGGAATGGGCTATCAAGTTGTGGAATTCTTTGCCCCTTATTACAGTTGGACCCCGGATCAAGCGAAAGATGTGCGCAAGCTGCTCGACGATATCGGCGTGAAGTGCTACTCGACGCACAATTCGCTATCGAATTACCAACCCGAAAACATTCAAAAAGCCATCGACCTCAATTCGATTCTGGGCGCCCGTTTTATCGTGATCGCCAGCTCACCGCGTGCCCAGACTCTGGATGATTGGAAGAAGATTGCCGATTCGCTCACCGAAGGCGCCGACAAGTTGCGGCCCGCGGGCCTTCGCGGTGGGTATCATAACCACCAGACCGAGTTCACCCCGTTGGACGGGAAACGCCCCATCGAGGTGATCGCCGCCAATACGCCCAAAGATTTCATGTTGCAGTTGGACGTGGGCACGTGTGTCCAAGTCGGCTCTGACCCTGTGGCATGGATAAACGCCAATCCTGGCCGCATTAATTCGCTCCATCTGAAGGATTGGAGCAAGGAACAAGGCTATCGCTGCCTTTTCGGCGAGGGCTCTGTACCGTGGAAACAAGTCTTCGCGGCGGCGGAGGACACCGGCGGCGTTGAGTACTATCTCATCGAACAGGAAGGAAGCCAATACTCCGAGTTCGAAACCGCCCAACGCTGCCTGGCCAACTATCGCAGGATGCAGGGGGCATGACGTTACTTCGATCCATCGACTCTTTGCGTCGCGTAGCCTAAGGCCTCCTCTAGAGTCCTCAAAAAATTTGTATCTCAGTACTTGCGGGCGGAAAGCTGTCGGCGTACACTGTTGTCAGTTACTGAGGTGAGAGACTGAGCAAACCAACCGACCTGGTACAAGGCACGCTTGACCTGCTGATCCTGAAGACGATTGCCCTCGAGCCGATGCATGGATGGGCCATCGCACAGCGCATCCGGCAGGTATCTAACGATGTGCTGCAAGTAGGGCAGGGCGCTCTCTATCCGTCTCTTCATAAGTTAGAGCAGAACGGATGGATCAGCTCGGAATGGGCAATCAGTGAGAACAATCGCCGGGCTAAATATTACACGTTGACAAAAGCTGGGCGAAAAGCAATGGAGCAAGAGGCGGAGCAGTGGGAACGCCTGTCCGCTGCGATTTCGCTAATCGTGAGGCCAGTCTGAAAGAGAGTCATCGATGCGTTGGGCGAACGTCATTCGTTTCAGATTGCGATCACTCTTTTCCCGCGCCAGAATCGAGCGCGAGCTTGACGAAGAGTTGCGGTATCACCTCGATCGGCAGATTGATGCCGGCGTGTCTGCCGGCATGACATCACAGCAGGCACGCTACGCCGCTCTGCAATCGGTCCGGGACGTAGAACAGCGAAAAGAGGAGTGCCGGGACATGCGCCAACTGAATCTGATCGAAAATGTCATGCGCGATGTTCGATACGCCATCCGCAGCTTGCGGCGTGAGCCGGACTTCACCTTTACCGGCGTCGCCAGCCTTGCTCTCGCCATTGGCATGGCTACTTCCGTTTTCACCGCCATCGATAGCGTCCTGCTGCGGCCGATAAATCTACCAGATCCCGGCCGCATTGCGCTGCTTTGGGGTAAGGAGAGCAACGGCGATACTCACGCGGTTGTCTCATTCGCAGATTTTGAAGATTGGCGAAACAACAGCCACGCTTTTGAAGCCGCGGCCGTTTACAACAGCTACTACAAGCCAGTGTTGACAGGCGGAAACCGGCCAGAACGGCTCCCCAGCCTCCGCGTATCACACGAATTTTTCAGCGTGCTGAAGGCTCAGCCCGCAGCAGGACGATTCTTTCTTCCCGAAGAAGATTGGGATGGCCGGGACGATGTAGTCGTCCTCTCGTATCCTTTATGGCGCGAGCGCTTTCATTCCGATCCTAAAATTGTGGGCCAGCCGATTCTCCTGGACGGCCGCCCGCACGTCGTCGTCGGTGTAGCGGGGCCGGATATGAAGTCGCTGCCGAGAAGTCTTGGCGGCGATGTTCCCCAACTCTATCGCCCCGTGGGTGAGGAGCGCGGCGAGAAATCGCGCGATGGGCGTCACCTGCAGGCGATTGTTCGTCTGAAGCCAGGCGCAACCATCGCGCAAGCTCAGGCGGAACTCAATATATTGTGCGTCCGCATGCGGCGCTTGCATCCTGATACCGACGCAAAACTGGCGGTCCGCATCGTGCGCATCAAGGATGACTTGACGCGTAATCTTCGTGGCGGCCTGATCGGTCTACAACTCGCCGTTCTAGCGGTTCTCCTGATCGCTTGCGCAAATATGGCGAATTTATTGCTTGCTCGTTCTGTGGTGAGACAGCGCGAAACGGCCATTCGCGCCGCACTAGGCGCGGGCGTCTGGCGGCTGGCGCGCATGTTCTTAGCCGAAAGTCTGATACTCGGCGTCGCCGCCGGAGTTGCCGGCATTGTGCTGGTTTTCTGGAGTAGCAGCGTGCTTAAAACAGCACCCGCGCAAATTTTTCCGGACGCGTCCGCTTTTCCAATCGATTTTCGTGTGCTCGCTTTCGCGGCAACGCTTGCGATCGTCACCAGCTTGCTCTTTGGAATGGCGCCCATCTGGCAAGTTCTTATGTCTCCCACGGTAGATGCATTGCGGGAGGGCGGCCGCACTGTGGCCGGGGACCGAAAACAAACCTTGCGTCGTCTCTTGGCGGTTGGCCAAATAGCCGTTGCATTAATGCTGCTGGTGTCCGCTGGCCTCTTGACGCGAAGCTTTCTTCGCCTGCGAGCAATCAATCCCGGCTTCGATGCACATCAGATCTTGACCGCGGGGGTAGCGATCCCAAGCGTCCGCTATCCGACCGATGCAAGCCATGTCGAATTCTATCGCCGACTATTGTCAAAGCTCCGCCTTATTCCCGGTGTTGCCCAAGCAGCGCTGGTAACGCCTCTTGCCATGTCGGGCGACTTCGATCGAACAATGATCGACATCCAAGGACACTCTATTCCAGCCGGCGAGCGCGAGAGCCCGGACCGATATATCGTCAGCCCTGACTATTTCGCGATGCTCAAGATCCCATTGCTACAGGGACGCTTATTTGATGATCGCGACGACGCCGATCACAAGAATGTCGCATTAGTCAGCCAGACCGCGGCACGCGTATTCTGGCCCGGCGAGTCGCCCATCGGCAAGAAAATTCGCGCTGGTTCCCTCAGCGGTGACTATGACAAGTGGCCATTTCGCGAAATCGTAGGAGTTGTCGGCGATGTTGCGCAATATGGTCTCGGTGAGCCGCCTACTGCGCAAATCTATATGCCTCATGCGCAGTATGCGGCCCGGTTCGTCACGCTGCTACTACGTTCCAAGAATGAGGATCCCACTGCGTTGACAGAGCCATTGCGTCGCGCGGTATTAAGCGAAGATCCGGAACAACCGATCTACGATGTCGTTCCCTTTGAGTCGCTGATTGAGGGCTCGCTGGCGGCACGCCGTTTCGCTGTTTGGATTCTTGGCATTTTCGCTTTGGGTGCTCTGGTGTTGGCGGCGAGCGGCATCTACGGCATCATTTCTTACACTGTCGCGCAGAGGACACAGGAATTTGGAATTCGGATGGCGCTTGGGGCCACGCCGGCAAATGTATTACATGAATCGTTGGCTATTGGAATCCCAATGATTGCTACCGGTGTGCTGATCGGGTTGGCCGGCTCCTTGGTTGCGAACAAATTCTTGAGTGCTTTCCTGTTCGGCGCCCACTCGGTCGATCTTTTGAGTTTCGCGGAAGTATCGCTGGGAATGATAGTGACGGCGCTGCTCGCCTGCTATCTTCCGGCACGCCGCGCGGCGAAGCTTGAGCCGTTGCTCGCCTTGCGGCAGGAGTAATTCTGGGAGCGGGCACCATGCGTTTTGTCACAGCATTCCGGCTGCGGCTTCGGTCGCTATTTTTCCGAAAGCGGGTGGAGCGCGAGCTTGATGAAGAGTTGCGATTTCACCTCGATCGCGAGATTCAGGAAGGAATCGCAAGAGGCATGGCGCCGAGTGAGGCGCGCTATGCCGCTCTGCAATCGATAAAGAGCATTGAACAACGAAAAGAGGAGTGTCGCGATATGCGAAACGTGAATGTGTTGGAAAACGCTGCACAAGATATCCGATACGCCGTTCGGAACGTGCGTCGCAATCCGGCATTCGTTCTCATTACGGTATTGATCATGGCTCTTGGGATCGGCGCGAATACGGCGGTGTTCAGTGTCGTCAACGGTGTACTGCTCAAGCCGCTGGCATATCGCAATGCGGACCGAATGGTCACATTCTCCACCGTCTGGAAGGGCGGCGGAAAGTTCGATCTGGTCTCATTACCGGATTTCAAGGACTGCCGCCTGCAAACTAATACATTTTCGGCGATGGCTTACTATCGCAGTTACGATCGACCCGTTATCGGCGGTTCGTCGGCGGAGTTCGTTCATGTCGCGAGAGTGTCGGCGGATTTCTTTAAGGTTCTATCCATCGTTCCTGTGCTCGGTCGCTCGCTCACGCTGGAGGACCAAAAATCGGACCCCTCTGGACCTGCATTAATCAGTTATTCCTATTGGCAAAAGCACTTTGGTGGAAATAGCAGCGTTCTCGGCAAGACTCTGCGCATTGGCGGTGGATTGGTGACCATCGTCGGCGTTCTGCCCCCAGGTTTTCACTATCCGTCGTCAAGCGATGTCTGGCGCACGTCCGACGCTATGGACCGATCCCTGCCGCGCACAAGTCTCAGTTTCTTGGCAATTGCTCGCCTAAATCCGAACGTCAACCGGGAACAAGCGCAAGTGCAACTGAATTCGGTCTCGGCACGCTTACAACGTGAATATCCCGCCAGCAACAAGGGTAGGTCCGTGCTCGCAACCAACATGCGGGATTACATGGTCAGTGATGTACGGGTAACACTGTATCTTCTGCTCGGATCCGTTGGTCTGGTCTTACTGATCGCCTGCGCAAATGTGGCCACGCTCCTTCTTGCGAAAGCGACGGCGCGTACCCGCGAGATCGCGATTCGTGCCGCGGTAGGAGCGGACCGGGGGCGCATCATTCGCCAACTGGCAACCGAAAGTTTGCTGCTGGCCCTCGCCGCGGGAGCTCTTGGGCTGGCCGTGGCTCGTCTCGGACTAAAGGCGTTGATCGCTCTCGCGCCAGCCAATGTGCCTCGCCTCGCAGAAACAGGCATCGACGGTCGAGTGCTCGCATTTACCTTCGTCGTTTCACTCCTGTGCAGCCTGCTCTTCGGTCTTGTGCCATCCATATACGCATCGCGTTTGGATTTGAACGACGCCCTGAAGCAGGGCGGTGCGCGTGCCGTGATTGGTAGCGGAGCAAGCCGTCTGCGCGGAGCGTTCGTGGTCGCTGAAATCGCGCTATCCGTTGTGCTTCTCGCCGGCGCCGGACTCTTGCTGAAAAGCTTCGTCGCACTAAACAACGTCCAACTCGGTTTCCGTCCACAACATTTGCTTTTAATGAACACCGGCCTGCCCGTATCCGGTCCCGACGCACCGCAGCGCGCGCACCGCTTCTTTCGTCAATTACTTTCTGAAATTTCTTCTTTGCCGGGCGTCTCCGCGGCGGGAGCAACATTGGGGCCACCCGGCGATGTCGAATCGGCTGGCACTTACTGGTTTAATCGACAATCGACGCCACCGAGTTACAACGCTCAGGGCGGAAAGTTCGACGCCGTCTTTTCGGTAGTGACGCCAGGAGCATTTTCGGCCTTGAGTATTCCGCTGAAAGAGGGGCGGGACTTTCGGGCCAGCGACTCGGCCAATGCTCCATTTACGGTCATTATCAACGAGACTCTGGCGCGAAAAGCTTTCCCTGGCCAGGACCCGATCGGGCGCGTCATCTTTGCAGGCTTCGATTCCGATAAACCGATGAAAATCATCGGCATCGCCGGCGACGTCCGGCAGTGGGGCCCTGCACGCAGCCCGGATCAGGAGATTTATATGCCTTATGAGCAACACACATTCGGCGCCGGAACAAGTCTTACCGTACTTGTGCGAACGGCCACTTCACCGGAGGCATTGATCAACACGCTGCGCCGTACTGTTCACAATCTCAATCCGGATGTGCCATTGAAATTCACGACGATGGAAGCCTCTCTATACAAGGAAGTCGCTGCCCCGCGCTTCCGTACTCTTCTGCTGGGCATCTTTGCTGCCTTATCTCTTTGTCTCGCAGTAACGGGCATCTATGGAGTAACAGCGTATGTCGTGGGGCAACGCTCGAACGAAATTGGCTTGAGAATGGCGATGGGGGCGACTCCCGCACAGGTGCTTCGTCTGGTCTTGAAACAGGGCTTCGTATTGGCAGGCGCGGGGATGGTGCTTGGTTTCGTCGGTTCATTGGCAGGAACGCGGTTGATGACGAGCATGCTCTTCGAAGTGAAGCCCACCGACCCGGCTACTTACGCGATCGTCGCCATTTTACTCGGCGCTGTCGTGCTGTTCGCAAGTTACCTTCCGGCGCGCCGTGCGGCTAAAGTGGATCCACTCCTCGCACTCCGTCAGGAATAGCCGGCGAGACACGCAGATGCGCCTATTGCAAACGATTCGCCTTCGGCTTCGATCGCTGGTTCGCCGAAGCGAGGTCGAGCGCGAGCTTGACGACGAACTGCGCTACCACCTGGAACGGCAAATCGAAGAAGGTATGCAGGCCGGAATGACGCCTCGTGAGGCGCACTACGCCGCCCTTCAATCCATCAAGAATATAGAACAACGAAAAGAGGAGTGCCGTGATATGCGGGGTCTAAGTCCCATTGACAACATCAGCCGCGACCTACGATATGCGGTTCGCCAGCTTCGAAAAAATCCGGCCTTTGCTTTGACTGCCATTTTCATTCTGGCCCTGGGCATATCGTCGACCGTGGCGATCTTCAGCTTTGTCGAAGCTGCCTTAATCAAGCCTCTTCCGTATCGAGATCAGTCGCGACTGATGGTGGTGTTTGAGGCGTCACCTGGATGGCCGCGAGGCTGGGGCTCGTACCTTAATTTCGCCGACTGGAAATCTCTCAATAAGGTCTTTAGCTCCATCGATGCTTATGCCCTGAACGGCGGCTTCACGCTCAGCACGCGTGCTGGCGCAGAGCAGGTGCCGGGGACGCGCGTCAGCAGCGGCTTCTTTAACACTCTCGGCGTTACACCTGTCGTCGGACGAAATTTCCTACCTAAAGAAGATTCCGCAGGCGCTCCGCGCACTGTCATACTTAGCTACAACGCGTGGCAAAAGCGATTTGGCGGTAAGCCAGACGTGTTGGGCCGCGTGTTAAATCTAAACGGTTTCCCGACCACCATTGTCGGCGTGCTTCCGCAGACGTTCCGATTCGCGCCTATTGGCGGTGGCGAGTTCTGGGGCAATCTTCGCGTGACCGACGGGTGTGAGCAACAACGCGGTTGCCACAATCTGATCGTCATTGCTCGCCTGAAGGATGGAATTTCCGTCAAGGCGGCCTCGGCCGATATGCGTTCCGTAATGCGGCAGCTTCAACGTCAGTATCCGGCCACGGATCGACTTGCCGGCAGTGCAAATCTGGTTCCGTTGCGCGATTTCATTATCGGCGACGTTCGTCCGATACTGCTCGTCTTGATCGCTGGTGCGGGTCTTCTTCTGCTGATCGCCTCCGCCAACGTAACCACATTGCTTCTAGCGCGTTCCCGCAGTCGGCAGCGTGAAATAGCGGTACGAGGCGCGCTCGGAGCATCGTCGTCACGCCTGTTCCACCAATTTGCGACGGAGGGATTCGTGCTGGCAATCGCCGGTGGCACGATGGGCCTAATCCTCGCAGGATGGGGCGTCCGTTTGCTCAGCGCGCTGATTCCAGCTGAGCAGATGGTGAACATGCCTTACCTGCATAACCTCGGATTGAATGCGCCAACCATCGGGCTGGCGTGCGGTCTTTCGCTCCTCGCCGGCGCTCTCTTCTCTATCGTTCCCGTTGCGCAGAGTTCATTTTCGGAGATGATTGGGAGTTTGAAAGAAGGCGCTCGCGGCTCGGCGGGAACAGCCTGGAGACGATTTGGTTCGAGTCTGGTTGTCCTTGAAGTCGCATTAGCAATGGTGTTGATGGTCAGCGCCGCTCTGCTCGGCCAAAGCCTTTACCAGCTGCTTCATCTCGATGTCGGATTCAAACCCGCTCATCTTGCGTATTTTCAAACGTCCTGGGCGCCCGGGCGGTACGATTCCGATCAGCAGTCAATTGCTTTGAACCACCAAATGCTGGATCGCATTTCTTCGTTACCAGGCGTTCTCTCTGCCGGGTCCTCGACGGCCCCTCCGGTTGACTCCGCCTGGGGAACTGCGTCCTTCCATATTGCGGGCCAATCCAATCATGGTGAGAACAACGAGGCCATCCATCGGCAAGTCAGCGCGAACTACCTTCAGACACTCGGAGCGCAACTATGGAAAGGCCGTTATTTCCGGCGTACCGACAATAGATTGGAGCCCTCAGTCGTCATTATCAATCGCACGTTGGCCAAGAAGTATTTTGCCGGCCAGGATCCCATGGGAAAACAAATTTCTTTTGATTGGGCGCCGCAATCCTGGATGCAAATTGCCGGAGTTGTCAATGACATCAAGGAAGGAGCGCTCGAAGGCGCCACGTGGGCCGCGGTTTACGTCCCGAGCGACCAAAATCCGGTGGGTTGGCCGGCGATTTTGGTGCGGAGCGTGCGAACCGACCCATCGCTGTTTCGTCAGGTAGTCGCAGCGGTTCACAGCATCGACCCGTTTATCACGATTTCGGGAGGGCAGAGGATGACCGTGAGGATCGATCAGTCGCCGTCCGCTTATCTGCACCGCTCGGCAGCGTATTTAGTCGGACTTTTCGCCGGCGCCGCATTGCTGTTGAGTATTGTTGGCCTTTACGGAGTCGTCGCTTATTCCGTAGGCCAGAGAACACGCGAAATCGGAGTTCGCATGGCGCTGGGGGCCCAGCAACACGCCGTCTACCGAATGATTTTGAGAGAGGCTGGTCAATTGACTGCCGTGGGCGTAGTGATGGGCGCCGCCTGTTCCTTAGCGGCCGCAACGCTGCTCCGCACTCTGTTATTTGGCGTTCAGCCGTGGGACCCTGCAACGCTGATCGCTGTAGCCGTAGTGCTCGGAATTTCAGCGTTCTTCGCAGCCTATATTCCTGCGCGTAGGGCTGCTTCAGTCAATCCAGTGGAGGCGTTACGTGCCGAGTAGTCTACGGCGAACTCGTTGCTGCAGATGCGGCCCACGCAACGGCCTGGTCCCGATCGGCAAACGCCCGCATCTTCACAGGCGTTCCGTCACGGAAGATGTAGACATCCGCCAAGCGCACTTCACGCCATTCATGGCTATCCAGCAAGCGGAACCGTGCGTGAACGAAAACCACAACACGATCGCCTGACACAATAAACCGTTCCGGTTCGCTGCTGCCTTCCGCCCACGGCGCACGCGATTGGGTTAAGTATCGTGCCACCTCTGCGCGGCCCTGATACGTGCCCCCGGCGGGGAACGCAGCCGGTTCGATCCATTCAATTTGAGGATCAAGTTGCGCAACTGCAGCCGCAATGTCTCCCCGATTGAATACCGCATAGGCATTGCGCAGAAGGGCGATCGCGTGTTCCTGTTCCTCTGGAGTGCGCATCCCACTCCCCACTGTACTGGCTCGCCCGTTTATTTCGGGACCATCCGGCGACTGGTGAACGGCGGGCTCCGCCGCCGCCGTCTTCCCTTCCAAGGCATCATTGGTGAATACGTGATTATGCTCCAGAGTCTCTCCCACCACCTGATCCAGTGCAATGCGCGCATGGCTATATGCCGAAAGCGCCGCCACTTCGTTTGAGCGCGCAGTAACTTGACTCTGTTGCGCAGTGATAATTGCCGCGAAGGTAGAATCCCCCAACACAAACCTTTGCCGTTCCTTCTCAAGCAACTGATCTTGCAAAAGGCGAGAATCTACTGCCGCCCTGTAGCGGCTCCGTGCCTGCCGTAGCGCAACCATCTGATTCGCAATATCGACAACGATCTGGTTCATGCTCTTTCGTGCCACCAACTCGTTCTGCCGCAATTGCAACTGGTCGACGCCATAATCTCCTTGGGCTATCCGATTGCGCAATGTCCCTTGAAACAGCACCCCTGCTCGCTCAGACGGGAAATCACGCCCCGCCACTTGGCGCAAAGCTGTACCCAGGCCGCCCACGAAGTAGGGATCCGCAAGTAAACCGGGCGGCTGCGGCGTGGGATTGCCCGCGAGGCCATTATTTGTGGTTGACGCAATCACCTGCAGACTTGGCAGTATTCCGTTCTGCGTTCCCGACGCCAAAATTTTAGTTGTTTCGCTATTTAGATTGGTCAATGCGACATCAGGCCTTTTGGCCAAAGCTGTCGCCACCAGTTGCCTCAGGGGTGGTAGATCGTCCTTCTCCGGCACTTGAATTCGATCGAGTGGCACGACATCGACGGCATCAAGGATCGGGTCTTCGAGTCCATTACGGCTCAAACTGTTCTTCAACGTCGTCTGTTGTTGACTAACTGAATTGACCGCGATAGAGAGATCCTGTTTGCGGCTCGACAACTCGGCTTGCGCACGAAGAATCTCAACCCGTGCAAGCACCCCCAGCGATATTTCATTCTGGGTGTCCTTTAAGGAATCTTGCGCCGCATCTACCGCGCTTTGCTTGACCTTCAGGTCCTGAATAGCCGTCACAAGATCCCAGTATTGATTCAGAATCACGGCTACCAAATTCAGCAGCTGCGATCGAAATGTTTCGTTAGCGGCGAGGATATTCTTCCGCCCTACCTGGATAAAGCGGCTATTCACATTTGAGCCAAATCCAAACAACAAATTATGACGAAAGTATATTTGGGTGACAGGGGCAACGGAAGGATTGATGATATCGGTCGGTGTATTTTCCTTCAAGTACGATTCATTGGCAGTTACTTGAACATAGCCGCCCGATATCAGACCCTGCTGAACGAATGAATCGTATACGTGACGAGTATCCACCAACGCTGTGGTCTGACTTTGCAGGGTGTTTGCTTGTGGACTCGTCGTGTGAGACCATCCCGTCGCATTTTGAAAAACGGCATCCAAATTCTGTGTCACGGGCCCGATCTGCGAAACGATTGCGTTGCCGTTGCCGTTCCCGCTGTTATTGTTATTTGTCGCCAAGCCCGCGCTGACTTGGCTTCCGACCACGCCTTGGCCGCCGGTCACTTGGTTGACCAGCGAATTGCCGCTGGTGACACCACGCAACGGACCGCCTGCTTGCGCGCGCTCCAGCGCCCAATCGGCATTGACCGGCCCATAACGATCCACTTCCAGATCGAGATTATTCTCGATTGCCAATGCGATGGCATCTTGAACGGTCAAATATAATTTGCCGGCCCGGATTAAGCTATGCAGCCGGTCTGAATTACTCATTCGGATCGGCGGCACGAACGGCATTTTGTAAGGCCGCAGCACAAATGGACCCGAAGGTCTTTCAACGCTGATGGGGTCTTGCGCGTGGCACATGCATGCAATGCAAATCCACACTGCGGTCCTTTCGAACCGTCTATAGAAGGAGAGCCGCTTTTGAGACCTCATTGCGGCTGCACACCTTTTACTGCTTCGGGTAGCGCAGCCGGGAGGATCGATTGGCGCTTCACCCTGCCAGAAGTAGCTTCCTCCATGGAGATGCCATTGGCGTCAAGCGTCTGGCCCACCGCCTCGTCGAAGGCGATTTGGGCATGTGTGAAGTTGGCCATCGACTGAACTTCGGCACTCTGGTCAGATGCCAAATCTCGTTCCGCTTGCACAACCAGCGCTGTTGTCGTTGATTCGCCAAACTTGAATCTCTGCTGTTCCGCATTGAGTGTTTGCTCCGCCAGTTTGCGCGTTGCCGCCGCCGTTTCAAACCGCGCTCGAGCTTGCTGCAGCCCCACAATCGCGTTCTTAACCTCTACCCGCACTTCCGCCAAGGTGCGTCGAAGCTGCAGCTCACTTTGCCGCAAGCTCAGCTCGTCGGCTACATAATCGGCTTGCGCTTGGCGGTTTCGAAATGGAATGTTTATTGAAAACCCCGCTGAGTAATTGGGATAATCGCGCCGGAAAATCTGTCCTAATGCGTTCCCGTATCCACCGACGAATACTGGCAACGGCGCGCCCGCTTCGCCACTGCCTAGAATGTTAGGTTCTCCCGTCAATCCGTTATTAGTTAGCTCGACAAAGGCTTGGAGCGCCGGCAATAAGGCATTCCTGGTGCCGCCAATGTTGATCTTGCTGCTTTCCAGGTTGATGATCGTCTGCTCGATCTCGGGCCGGGTTGTCAGCGCCTGTTTGATCAATTCAGGCGTAGGTTTCAACTCTTCTTTTTCCGGAATGGCAAAACGATCCAGCGGAACGATCTCGACTTCATCCAACCATGCACTGGCCACGCCGTCACGGCTCAGGGCATTCTTTAGCACTGTCTCTTGCTGAGACACATTCGTCTGCGCAATTAATAAATCTTCTTCTCGTGACGAAACTTCTGCTGCCGCGCGTGTAACTTCCACAGGTGCAAGCGTGCCTAATTTAACTTGCTGCTGGTTATCGTTATATAACTGGCGGGCGGTGTCTACTGCCCGCTGCTTGATGCGCATATCTTCGTCGAAGTCAACCAGATCCCAATACAGATTTAAGACCGCGGAGACCGTTGTGATCACCTGGCGCTTAAGTTGTAAATCGGTAACCTTCATATTATTTCGCGCGACACGAATGTTCCGGTTGTTAATGGACACGCCGAAGCCCTGTAGCAAATTTTGAGTGACATACAGGTCTAAATAGCCTTGCGTATAAGGGTTCAAAACATTGGCGGGGCTATTGATCGTACTGTGATAGGTGTAATAGGTCATCTGCGCGCTGGTCCCGGATGTAAATTGCTGGCTGTATCCGAACTCATACAGCCGGCTATCGTTGATCAGCGAAGGCGTTGCATCCAAAATGGTGTTGCTGAGAGGGGTTGTTGAGTGGGAGAAATTCGCGTAGCCGAAGATCGAAGGATCCAGGTTCGGAGGAGTAACGCCGTATTGGACGACGATACCGCCGCCCGAACCAACGCCCGCACCGCTCACCCCAAGGCCAACCGTGCTTGAACTGACACCGGCTAAGCTCACGCTCACCGGGCCAGGATTGATTGCTACGCCGAAGTCGCGCAGTGGACCACCCCCCTGTGCACGGCGCAACACCTCGCGCGCAAGAAAGGGACCATACCGTTGTATGGCGATGTCCACATTATTCTCAAGCGTCAATGCGATCACGTCCGGAACGCTGAGATACAGCTTCCCTGCGCGAACCAGCGTTTCCAGACGCGGCGAATTTGCTAAGTTAACCGGCGACACGATTCGCCGTTCCAGTTGAAAGGGCCTTAAGATTGGTCCCACTACTGGTGGGGCCTTCGGCGCAGTGATGGAAATTTCGGGCGTTTGTGCAAATCCGGAAACAAGGGTTACAAGGAAGAAGAATATTGCGATTTTTTGGTGATGGCTCATTGGAAAGGAAACTGCATTTTAGGCCAGCTTCATCAGCGAGTAAAGAATAAAGCAATTCGCCTTCCACAAGTTAATTCACTACGAGGCCTTTCGTGGAAGCGGCGTATCGCTGCCTTTCTCTTGGCTCAAATGCGTGCGGCCTCGGCCAAGTGTTCGCTTTCGCGAATGGAATGTTCGATAGCGAAGAGCGACGGGACGGCACTTAGCTTTGCTGCGGAGCGCTCTTTCGAACAAGAAAGTAGATGGGAACACCCGCCGCGACGATCGTGAACCCGGGCCAGGTGGTCGCTGTGCGATACGTCAGCAAACAGATCACAATCGCCAATGCCCCCACAATGTAGAAAATCGGTAGCCACGGATAGGCAGGCGTTCGATATGGGCGCTCAGCTGCCGGCCATTTAATGCGCAGGCGCATCACTCCCGCGATGGTCAATATATAAAAGATCAGAGCGGCAGAAATCACGTAATCCAGAAGATTGCTGTAAAGGTTTCCGTATTGTCCAGTCGTTGGATCGTATGTTCTTGGTAAGACGAGAAGGACCGACCAGACCGCTTGTATCAGCAACGCGAAGCCGGGCACATGCGCTTTATTGAGTCGTGATGCGGCAGGCAGAAAGAGACCATCTTTCGCCATCGCGTACAATGCGCGGGCGCCTGCCAAAGTCAACGCATTCACGGTGCCCATGGTGGAGCAGATAATCGCCGCCGCCATCGCCAAGCCGCCCACCGCTGGAAATAACCGCTCCATCATCAGGCTGCCGACACGATCCGCCGGTGCGTGTTGAATATCGGCAAACGGCAAGACGACCAGATACGCCAGGTTCGCCAGAACATACAACACGATGACGACCGTTGTTCCTAAAGCCAGGCACAAGGGAAGCGTGCGACGGGCATTGCGAACTTCTCCCCCTGCGAACGTTATGTCATGCCATGAATCGGCCGAGAACAAAGCTCCGGTCTGCGATACGCAAATAACGATCACCAGGCCCAAAGGAGTGCCAACGTCGAACGCCTCTTTTGTTACGTGAGCGCTGGTCGACCAGAAATGTGAGAAGTTAGCTTGGATCGCTGCGGCGTTTCGTCCAATCGTGAATCCCAGCACGATCAGTCCCACCAGCGCCGCCGTCTTGATTACTGTGAGAAAGTTCTGTACAAACTTGCCATATTCCAACCCGCGCGCGTTTGTAAAGGCGATCAAGACAAGAATGACGATGGCCACAGCCTGGGTTGTCGAGAACGACAAAGCATAATGCTCTGAGATGCGAACCGGCCCCCAAATGTAATTGCTTTCTGAGATGGACGGCAAGAAAAGGCTTAAGAAGCGAGCGGACGCGATAGCAACGGCTGCGATCGTGCCGGTCTGAATCACAGTGAATAGCGTCCAGCCGTAGAGGAAACCCCATAGCGGAGAATAAGCCTCGCGCAGATACACGTACATGCCGCCCGCTCCCGGCATCATCGCCGCGAGTTCTCCATAGCAGAGCGCGCCCGTGACGGTGAGTGCGCCCGCGAAAATCCAGGCCACGACCAGCCATCCCGGGCTGCCGATTTCCCGGGCCATCTCGGCCGGCACGATGAAAATGCCCGAGCCGATCATCACGCCGACAACGATCATGATCGAATCGAAAAGGCTCAATCCGCGTACGAAGCTTCCTGTCGATTCGCTCGTCGCTTGCCCCGCCGGGAGGCCCCCTTTGTCGCGCATATAGTATTCAATGATCGCAGAACGCACGCGCGCAGCAATTCGATATTGTTATACATACGATGATGTTTTGCGATAGGAATGTGGAGCAAACGGCGTGATCCGCACGCGATTTTCCAAAGCGCGTGTCATTGATTCACATACCGGCGGCGAGCCAACTCGCGTTGTTATGTCGGGTGGGCCCGACCTTGGTAACGGTCCGCTTTCCGAACGCGTGCTCCGTTTTCGTCAGCAGTTCGATTGGTTTCGTTCCGCGCTGGTGAATGAACCGCGCGGTTCCGACATAACCATCGGCGCACTCCTTTGTGAACCCATTGATCCATCCTCCAGTGCGGCCGTCATCTACTTCAATAATGTCGGCTATCTCGGCATGTGCGGCCATGGTTCCATCGGCCTTCTGGTGACGCTGGCCTATGCGGGCAAAATTTCGCACGGTGAACACCGCATCGAAACACCTGTCGGCACGGTCACGGCGTTGCTTCATCCGACCGGCGAAGTGACCATTAATAACGTTGCCAGCTATCGCCACGCCGCTAACGCCGTCGTCGATGTTCCGGGATACGGCCGGGTTTCCGGCGATATTGCATGGGGTGGCAACTGGTTTTTTTTAGTTCACGGCCACCAGATGCAGCTCGCTATGCAAAATGTCGAGGCGCTCACCGACTTCACCTGGCGCATTCGTCAATCGCTCAGCCGCGCGGGCCTGACAGGAGCAAACGGCGCCGAGATCGACCATATTGAACTGTTTGTTCCTTCCGACAAGCCCGGCGTAGACAGCAAAAATTTTGTTCTTTGCCCGGGGAAGGCCTACGACCGCTCCCCTTGCGGGACCGGGACAAGCGCCAAAATGGCGTGCCTCTATGCCGATGGAAAACTGGCTGAAGGGCAGATCTGGCGTCAGGAAAGCATTATCGGCAGCGTATTCGAAGGCACGATTCGAGTCCTCGATGGGCAAGTTTATCCCAGCATCAAAGGCTCTGCCTTCGTCACGTCCGAAGCCGATCTGGTCTTTGATGCCGATGATCCGTTTTGCATGGGAATTCCTGCGTGAGCACTTCCGTCTTCGACGCGATCGTCATTGGCGCTGGCATTGTCGGCGCCGCTTGTGCAGATAAATTGTCGCGGGAAGGATTGCGCGTTGCAATCGTTGAGAAAGATCTTGTTGGCGGTGGCGCAACGGCGGCAGGCATGGGCCATATCGTTGTCATGGATGATTCCGAAGCTCAGTTCGCTTTGACGCGTTATTCTCAGCAACTTTGGATCGATTTGAAACCGGATCTGCCGGACGAGGTGGAATACCGCCAATGCGGAACACTCTGGATCGCTGCGGACGAAGAAGAAATGGCCGAAGTCGGTCGCAAGCATCGTTACTATTCCGATCGAAACGTACCGGTGGAGATGATCGATGGCGTTAAACTTGCCAACCTTGAACCGAACCTGCGCCCCAATTTGATGGGCGCACTTCTTGTAGCGGAAGATGCCGTCATCTATCCGCCGTGTGCGGCGCATTTTCTCGTGGAGCGCAGCAAGCGAAACGGTGCAGAGACATTTTTAGGTGTCGCCGTGCGTCAAATTAACAACGGATCTCTGGATCTTAGCGATGGAACGCATCTCTCTGCCGCCGTCATCATCAACGCCACGGGAGCGTGGGCCCCCGATCTGACTCCCGGTATCGACATTAAGTCGCGCAAAGGACATCTCGTCATCACCGATCGCTATCCCGACTTCGTCCGCCATCAATTGGTGGAGTTGGGTTATCTGAAGAGCGCGCACTCGTCGAGTCGTGACTCTGTCGCCTTCAACGTTCAGCCCCGCAGCACTGGACAGGTGCTGATCGGTTCATCGCGTCAATATGGCGTCGAATACAAAGAAGTGGATGACGCAATTCTCAGCCGCATGCTTCATAGGGCGCTTGAATACATGCCTGCCCTCAGCACGGTTTCCGCCATCCGCACGTGGACCGGCTTCCGCGCCGCGACCACGGATAAGCTTCCGCTGATCGGCCCGTGGCCTGAGAATTCTAGCTTATTGCTTGCGACCGGGCATGAAGGGCTTGGCATCACGACTTCCATGGGAACGGCGGCTTTGATCGCCGCCCACGTCACGGGAAACACGCCGCCTATTCCGCTCGAACCCTATCTCGCATCACGAGCCCTAGATCATGCTCATGCCTGATCGACTGTCGCTTGCGGTGAATGGTAAGACGATCTCTGTACCAACCGGCTCAACTGTTGCAGTTGCCGTCTCACTCGCCGGCAGCTTTTGCCGTCATTCGGTAACTGGTCTCCCACGAGCCGCTTTATGTGGCATGGGCATCTGCTTTGAATGCCGCGTGACTATTGATGGCAAGCCGCATTGCCTAAGCTGCCAAGTGCTGTGCAAAAAAGATATGGACGTCCGGACGGATGGCTGACAGCATCCGCAAGTGTTTCGACGTCTTGGTCGTGGGCGCTGGACCTGCCGGTTTGGCTGCGGCGGCATCGGCGGCCGAGTGTGGCGCGAAGACCGCAATCCTCGACAATAACTCGGAAGTAGGCGGCCAAATTTGGCGGGGCGAATCGTTGCGGCCCCATTCAGAGGTCTCCAAATGGCTCGCGAAACTGCGCGCTAGCCGCGCCGAAGTGATCTGCGGAGCAAGCGTTGTTCATCACAATCTTGAAGATCAAACGATTTTCGCCGAAGCCTCGGACGATTTACTCGAGATTGCTTTCTCCAAACTGATCCTCGCCACCGGAGCGCGTGAACGCCTTTTGCCCTTTCCCGGCTGGACGATGCCGAATGTAATGGCTGCGGGTGGTCTGCAAGCAATGGTTAAATCCGGTCTTCCGATTTTGGGCAAACGCGTCATCGTAGCCGGTTCCGGACCTCTATTGCTCGCTGTGGCGGCTCATCTTCAAAAACGCGGTGCAATCGTTCTGGGAATTTGTGAACAGGCTTCGTGGAGTGCCCTCGCGCGCTTTTCCGTCGCCTTGTTGAGCGATTCGCAAAAGTTCCGGCAAGCTTTCGCATTGCAGCGCGTACTTCGCGGCGTTCCTTTCTGGCCCAACACTTGGCCGTTGCGCGCGAATGGCGACCCAAAACTGGAAAGCGTGACTCTCTCTCGGAATGGGAAGGTACACGAAATCGCATGTGATTATCTGGCCTGTGGTTTTCATCTTGTGCCGAACACCGAACTGGCTTGCTTGTTGGGTTGCCGCCTCAAGAATGGCTTTGTTGAGGTCGATGAACTTCAGCAAACATCGGTCTCCAACATATTTTGCGCGGGTGAGCCGGCGGCCATTAGCGGCTTAGAGACCGCGCTGCTTACGGGACAAATTGCGGGCATGGCCGCAGCCGGTCAACCTGGGAACGCCCACGAATTGCAGCGAAAATGGCGTAAAAGCCGCCGCTTCGTGGAAAAACTCGACGCCACCTTCACGCTACGGCCCGAGCTTAAGGCACTCGCTGACCCCGAGACGATTATTTGCCGATGTGAGGATGTGACTCATGGCCGCGCGTCTCAATATAGGTCATGGCGAGATGCCAAAAATCAGACGCGCTGCGGGATGGGGCCGTGTCAGGGCCGCATATGTGGCCCTTTGACGCAGTTTCTTTATGGCTGGCATCCGGAATCTGTCCGGCCGCCCATCTTCCCTGTGAGGCTGCAGCACCTTGCGAAGATGGTAACCGTCCCGGCTGAAACGATAGGAGACCTTCAATGATTTGGAAAGGCGTGATGCCCGCCATCACTACCAGCTTCAACGAAACGAACAAAGTGGATCATGAGTTTCTGAAGGACCACAGCCGGTGGTTACTGGCAAACGGCTGCACAGGAATCGTCGCTTTGGGATCGTTAGGCGAAGGGGCGACGCTGTCGTTCGACGAGAAGTGTCAGGTTCTCCGCTCGTTGCGCGAGGCCGTACGTGGAGGCGCTCCTTTGGTAGCATCCGTTTCAGCGCTTTCGACTGCCGAAGCGGTCGCCATTGCGAAAGCCGCCGCCGATCTTGGTTGCGACGGACTAATGGTGCTTCCGCCCTACGTCTATCAAGGCGATTGGCGCGAGATGAAAGCCCATATTGCGGCGGTCTTTGAAGCTACCTCGCTTTCCTGCATGCTCTACAACAATCCTGTGGCCTACGGAACGGACTTCACGCCGGAACAAATCCGGGAACTCGCATCCGAACACGCCAACTTCCAAGCGGTTAAGGAATCGAGCGCCGACGTTCGCCGGGTTTGCGGGATTCGTGCACTTCTCGAGGATCGCCTGCGGATCTTAGTCGGTGTCGACGACGCCATTGTCGAAGCTATCGGAACAGGCGCCATCGGTTGGATCGCCGGCCTTGCCAACGCGCTGCCGCGCGAGTCCGTGGCGCTGTTCAATCTCGCTGAGGAAGGACACCGTGAAAAGGCGTTTGATCTATATCGCTGGTTCCTGCCACTGCTCCGCCTTGACACGGTCGTTAAATTCGTCCAACTGATTAAGCTTGTTCAGGCGGAGGCCGGCATGGGAAATACGCGTGTGCGGGCGCCTCGTCTGGAGCTGGTGGGCGCCGAATTGGAGAACGCCAGAACGTTGATCCGCCATGCCCTTACGACGCGGCCTGAGGAATACATGACTCGCACGCTTGCGAAAGCGAATTAGATTCTGTACCCATACGGATCACACGATGCGGTTCACCACATGCCTTGTATTCGCCGGACTTCTTGCCTATTCGCCGATAGTTCGCGCCCAAACCACCATTGACAATTCGCCGAACGAACCCGTGGATCAGTCAAACAGTCCTTTGAGAGTTCTCATCGAGCGATTCACTAGTGATCGTTACGACCTTGCACGTTATTACAACATTCGGATCGCCGAAGACCGCCGCGAACGGTTCCGGCGCTTCTATCACGGTTGGGAAGATCGCCTGGCAGGCTTGAACTTCGACGCCATGAATGAAGACGGCCAGGTTGATTACATCCTGTTTCATAACTTTCTCGATCACCAGCTAAAGCAGATCGATTTTGAAGCACGGCAAGCTTCCCACTCGGCTTCATACGTGCCCTTCGCGGCTACCATCACTAGCCTTGAGGAGGCGCGCCGCAACGGAAATCCCGTCCATTCGCAGGCGGCTGCGGCCACACTTTCGCAACTGCGGGTGCAAATCGACGCCTTGCGAACGGAGCTAGCGAAACCGCCGGCAAATACCGATTCCGTCTCCTCGCAGGAGAGAAAGATCGATGCCAACCGCGCCGCCGACGAGGTCGAGATCCTCAAGCAAAACCCTGCATCATTGGTATGCCTTTTATGACAACTACGATCCGATGTTCACTTGGTGGAACAGTGAGTCATATCATCGGGCTGACGCCGCGCTCGATACTTACTCACATTTTCTCCGGGAAAAGATCGCGGGAGTAAAGCCCCTCGGCTCGACCAATCGTAAGCCAAGCGAAGACAACGAGAGTTTTAATGCCCACGCCGTGAGCGGCGCGACCGCGGGCGATACCAGCGACATCATCGGCAACCCAATTGGCCGCGAACGCTTGCTCCAGGAACTCTCGTACGAAATGATTCCATACACGCCGGAAGAATTGATCGATGTGGCGAACCGGGAATTTGCTTGGTGTGAGGGCGAAATGCGCCGGGCCGCAAATGAAATGGGATTCGGCAATGACTGGAAAAAAGCTCTCGAAAAAGTAAAGAACATGTACGTCGAGCCCGGAAAGCAGCCGCAATTGATCCGCGATCTGGAACATGAGGCGGAATTATTTGTCGATCAGCACGACCTCGTTACAATCCCTCCGATCGCCCGCGAGACATGGCGGATGCAGATGATGTCACCCGCTCGCCAGCTCATCAATCCATTCTTCACCGGTGGTGACACCATTTCCGTTTCCTATCCGACCGAAGAGATGACTTACGAACAAAAGATGATGAGCATGCGCGGCAATAACATCCCCTTCGCGCGAGCAACCGTTTTCCACGAACTGATACCGGGCCACGAACTGCAGCAGTACATGGACGCTCGGTATTATCCCTATCGTATGGAACTAGGGTCTACGCCCTTCGCGATTGAAGGGTGGTCTCTTTATTGGGAGCTTCTCTTCTGGGACATGAAGTTTCAGAAGACGCCGGAAGATCGCGTGGGTGCGCTCTTTTGGCGCATGCACCGCTGTGCTCGAATCATTTTCTCTTTAAGTTTTCATTTGGGGAAAATGACACCCGATGAGTGTGTCAATTTCCTTGTGGAACGCGTTGGTCACGAACGTGAGAACGCCATAGCGGAGGTTCGCCGGTCTGTTGCCGGAGAAGACGAACCGCTGTATCAAGCCGCGTACCTGTTAGGCGGTATGCAACTCTATTCGCTGCACACATCGCTAGTTGGATCGGGCAAAATGACGAACCGGCAATTCAACGATGCTGTTTTGCGTCAGAACTTAATGCCCATCGAACTGATTCGCGCTGCCTTGACCAACCAGAAGCTTAGCCGCGATTACAAAACGAGCTGGAAATTTCTGGACGCCGGTCCAATCCCAGGCGTGAACTGAGACGCCTGGGACACCTGCAAACCGCTCCCCCTAAAACAATATTTTCAGAGCCAACTGCACGTTGCGCGGAGCGCCAGGACCGATGCCGGGAGCACCGGCCGCTACGTCAGCAGTAGAGTGAATCTGTCCGTTGCTCGAAGGCCCTCCCAGATCCAGGAAATTGAAGATGTTGTAGATTTCCGCTCGAAGTTGAGCCGTAACATGTTCCCCAAAGCGGATGTTCTTGAACATCGAGAAATCGATCTGATGCAGTGGCGGACCGTAGAACTCATTGCGGCCTTGATTCGAATAAGTGCCGGTTGTAGGAGTGGCAAAAGCGTTCGGATTGAACCAATAATACGTTTGAGTTGCCTGGTCCGATGCTGGAACGTTCGAAAATGGATTTGCCACGACTTCAGCTCGATCATTATTCTCAAATGTATTGCTCGAATTCGTTCCGGAACCCACTGTGAATGGTGTGCCGGTGTAAAAGGTAAGCAAGCTGTTTAATTGCCAGCCGCCTAGGAGCATCTTGTAGCTCGTTGGTTCTGGCAGTTTATAGGTGACGAAGGTTGAAAATGAGCTTCGAATATCAAAATCAGAATTTCCCCAGTCGCAGCTGAGGCAATAGCTGTTCTGCGGAATAATACCGCGGGCATAAGACAAGTTATCGATCGAATGCCCAAACGTGTAACTAGCCTTAATCGTAAAACCGTGAAAATTGGTTGCCCGTAGCGAAGCAAGCAAACCGTCGAAATAAGAATTACCAACGGATTGCACCTCGTTAATAGCGCCGAGGTTGGGAAATTGCGAGGCATAGGGTCGAACCGAGTTGAT
>JBARMQ010000245.1:0-12660 GCA_049802535.1 Bryobacteraceae bacterium
GAAGTAGATTCCACCGGCTATTTACAGCGCCACTTCGACCAAGACACGTACTCGCTCTATGTAGCCTGGCAACGGACTCAGATCTTCGAATCGGTCACCCCAAACGATGAGGTCACCATCCAGAAGCTACCCTCGGTGGAGTTTTCAAGCCGAGACCAGCAAGTTTTGGATTCACCGGTACCGGTTTGGTTATCTTTTACTTCGAGCGCCGGCCTTATGAGCCGGGAGGAGCCGATCGTCACCAATAACAGTTACACGGTTTCGAACATCAACACGCGCAACGGCGTGGGTCGAGTAGATGTTGAACCCGAGGTGATGACGGAATTCAAGTACAAAGGCTTTACCCTGACCCCTACGTTGAACTTCGGCGCCACCGACTACCAAGGCTCCTGGGGGACGAATTCCTATGCGCCGAACTACGGCTCCAGCGTTCTGTGCTCCAGCGGTTCTACCTTGGTCTCCTGTCCCTTCGCCAATCCCGACTACGGTTTTTCCACTAAGGGCATTCTTCGCCACGATGTCAACTTCAGTGCGGACCTCCGATTCCCAACTTTAGAGAAGATCTATACTCCCCCAAAGTGGCTCCATGCGGGGGCAAAGCTAAAGCATGTCATCGAAGCTGAAGCCACCTACGAAGACATCAGCGGCATTCAGAATTGGAATCGCATCATTCATTTCGATTCGACTGATTTGCTGGCCGACACCAACCAGCTAAAGCTCTCGCTGACCAACCGCATTTACCAAAAGGACAGCAAAGGCAAGATCAGCGAAGTCTTTACCTGGAACCTGGCGCAGGAACGCTATTTCGATCCGACATTCGGAGGGGCCGTTCAGCCGTATCAGCGAAACGTAATTTTTGAATCCGACGAGTTGACTCCGTTTGCTTACCTGAACGGGCCGCGCACATATTCCCCGATCGTGTCATCCATGCACTTGATGCCGGTACGTTATCTTTCGATTGACTGGCGGACGGATTACGATCCGCTGTTTTCAAAGTTTGTCGACCGAACGCTAGGCGTCGGCTTTCGGGCTGCAAAATATTTCGCTAGCGTCAGCCAGAACGAAATCAACGCGCCCATTTATCCCGCTCTTCTGGCGCCTGGATCTCTGATTGATCCAGCTAAATCCTTGCTGACCCCCAAGGCGGACCAAGTCACCTTTAGCGCCGGTTTCGGCAATACCAATCGTAGGGGTTGGAATGCGGCCGCTTCCACCACATATGACTACGTCCAGCAGGAACCTCTTTTTGAATTGGTTCAAGCGTCGTATAACACCGATTGCTGCGGGTTTAGCGGCCAATACCGGCGATTCAACTTCGGCACCCGGCATGAAAACCAGTTTCTTTTCTCATTTGCCCTCGCCAACATCGGCACGTTTGGCTCCATGCGAAAACAAGACCGGATTTTCTAGTAGTGTTCGAACCCGAGGGCTATGGAAACGCGAATACAACATGGCGCCGGTTGCCGCATCCATCTGCGCCAAGCATGCCCCGCAACACGCGAAGAAATGCAACGCGAATCGAAGATACACCGCTTCTGTCTTTCAAATCTCAGCCGTCGGCAAAAATCTCGGCGGTCGCCGCGCCTTGGTTGCCTGTTCGAATGAGTAAGCAAGACGCAGCAGCACCGGCTCACTCCACGCTGTTCCGAAGAATGACAAACCTACCGGCAAGCCACAGGCGTATCCGGCGGGCACCGTGACATGAGGATAGCCGGCGACCGCCGGTTGCGTCGAACAACTGCCCGTATCGGCATCGCCATTCACCGGGTCTGTGAGCCAAGCCAGACCGCCGGTTGGTGCGACGATGGCGTCCAAGCGATTTGCCTGTAACACGGCATCGATCCCGTCAGCTCGTGATCGTTTGCCGCAAAGGCTTAGAGCATCGAGATATGCCTGCTCAGTCAGCGGACCTTTCTCTTCCGCTTGGATCATCACGTCCTGTCCGAATAGAGGCATTTCGCGGGCGTGCTCGCGTTCATTGAATGCGATCACGTCTGCCAACGACTTCACCCTCGCAGTGTCCCCACGCGCTGCTAGATACGCGTTCAAATCGGCTTTGAACTCGTAAAGCAGAACTTCATTTTCCGGATGGCTGACTGCGGAGTCGGGCGGCAAATCGGCGGGATCGATAATCTCCGCGCCTTGGCGCTTCATTTCGGCCAGACACTCTTCTATGATTCGATCGACGCGGGCATTCCTTCCGAAATACTTGCGCGCCACCCCAAGCCTAGCTCCTCGCAGGCCGTGCGGATCAAGAAATCGAGTGTAATCGGACTGCGATTTCCCAATGCTGGCGCGGGTGGCCGGATCGCGTGGATCGTCGCTGCCATTTGCTGTGCAGGCAAGAACGCCCAGAAGGATCGCCGCATCCCGGACGGTACGTGCCATCGGTCCGGCCGTGTCCTGTGTGTGTGAGATCGGCACAATCCCAGCGCGGCTAATCAGCCCCACAGTCGGCTTGATACCGACCAGCGAATGCATGGACGAAGGCGAGACGATGGAGCCATCTGTTTCCGTTCCGACCGCAATCGCACATAGATTGGCGCTAGCACCCGCTCCGCTACCGGAACTGGAGCCAGAGGGATTGCGGTCCAAGACATACGAGCAGCGAGTTTGACCGCCGCGGCCGCTCCATCCGCTGATCGACTGCCTCGACCGGAAGTTGGCCCATTCGCTCAAGTTCGTCTTACCCAGGATCACAGCCCCAGCGGCGCGCAGCCGCTTGGCCACACCCGAATCCCGTGGAGCGCTCTTGCCGCTCAAAGCCAGCGAACCGGCCGTGGTCATCATGCGATCCCCAGTGTCGATGTTGTCTTTGATCAACACGGGAATGCCGTGCAACGGGCCGCGGGACCCCTTGGCCTTTAGCTTCTGGTCAAGTGCCGCGGCAATCCCCGCAGCATCCGGATTCATCTCGATCACTGCGTTCAGCTCTGGTCCGTGCCTGTCAATCGAATTAAGTCGGGTGCTGTAAAGTTCGACCAGGCGTTCCGCGGTGAATCGCCCCGACTTCATTCCATCGCTCAGTTGGCCGATGGTCATTTCGTGTAGTTCAAAGCTATCGCCGGAAGCTTGCGATTGAGCCTCCAATGCGCGCGCTCTCGCCAACGCGAATGGCAACGTACCGGCGGCCGCGCCGCAGCGTAGGAATTTTCTACGATCCATTCACGTGATTATCCACCGTGACCTGGCCCCGTTCCCTTTATTACGTCGGCGACTTTCTTCAGTTCCGTCTTCAGGAGTTGATTCTCAGGATAGTCGCGAGACAGCTCAGCCAGTAAAGATTCCGATTGCTTCGGTTGGTCCTCGCGGAGATAAATAATGGCCAACAACAACTTTGCGAAAGGACCCAGATATACACCCGTCTTCGCCACTCGTTGCAGCTTTTCAATCGCCGCCTGCTTACTGCCTTCGGTGGCGTCGAAGTGTGTAAACCAGCGCATGAAGAACGGCAGACTACCGACCAGATATTCGCTGAAGCCGGTCGTCAGATAGGCGTCTCCATAGTTCGGATCGATCTTCAATAGCCTGACGGCGTCCGCCTGAGTCTCCTTAGCAATGGACAGGCTGGCGAGATTCCTCTTCTCGATCAGTGATGTGTAGTCCGTTAGCAGGCCGCCCGAAATTGTGAGGGCAAACAGCGCTTCCTTGTTGTCAGGGTTCTTGTTCAGCTCAGCGGTCGCGATCTTTCGGGCAAGACCGATTTGTTGATAGAACTTATCCCGAGTAGCCGGATCGTAAGTCAGCTTCTTCTTGCTGATGATCCTTTTGTCGTCTTCGAAAAACTGGCTCTCCAGAATCTTCAGCCGGGTGAACTCGGAGAACATATAATCCGCCGCCTCCAGCGCGTGACCGACTGGATCAGTAGGATGATTCTGCTCCCAATCCTGCAAAATCTTCAAGGCGCCCGAATAATCGGTGTTGTAGAGCCGATTCATCGCCATAGTGAGGGGACTTGGCGCAATTGAAGACGCCGCACCCAGGGTCGAGCAGGCCAGCGCAAGGATCGTCCAAGTGGCTAAGGGACGTCGAAGAGTCTTCACTTAAACGGTTCCGGTGGGTTCCTTATGGACGGCAGGAGCGCGCCTGGCAGCAAGCTTAGCAGTGATGTACCAACGAAGGATACCGTGCGGATGCGCCGGGTAGTTTTCAAAGTCGGCTCTCAGAAGAGCTCCCTTCTTAAAATCAATCTTTAGATTTGGTGTTCCGAGCAGGTACGCGCCGAGTTGAGTGAACAGCGGATCATGGCCCACTAGCAACAATTGCGCCTCATCGCGATGAACTCGTATCTCGTCCCATACTTGCTCTGCGCCCGCGCCGGGCAGCAATGCTTTGGTCCGGAGTATCTCTTTTCGATATTTGAAAATGTCTCTCGCTACTTCGGCAGTCTGCACTGCGCGCTTCAAGGGACTGGTCATCACTAACGTCGGCTCCACATCGGCCGATAACGCAGCTCTCAGGACCTCACGCAACTTCTGCCGCCCCTCCGGCGTTAGGGCACGGTCTGCATCGCTGAGTCCAGCTCGGACGTCTTCCGCTATTCCATGGCGCAGCAAATACACCTGCATAGAAAGAGGTTTCGCCTTTCATTCTGTCATACTGGTCGCTCATGCATGTCTCGTCTGAGACTCAAAAACGTTTAGTGCTGAGCGTAGCCATCGCTTCTGCCGGCCTCATCCATATCTCGATCGCCGGCAGTCAAATACTGCTGGGCTTGGGTGTCCTGCTTCTGCTCATATTCCGGCGTAAATTAGTGTTTCCCCGGATCTGGTTGCCGCTTCTGCTTTTCTTTATCTGGACCGTTCTTTCCGATGTTTTGTCGCCCGATCCTTGGGGCGGCCACGCTCAAATCCGTAAATTTTTTGTCTTTCTCTTCATTCCGCTGCTGTACGAGGCCTTTTCCGAACAATTTGAAAATGTTTACTACTTAGTCGTCGTCTGGACGGTCGCGGCGACTGCCTCCGGCGCATGGGGATTAGTCCAATTTGTATTGAAATATGAAACTGCTAAGCGGAACGGTGACGACTTCTACGTCTCATACGTCGCCAGAAGAATCACAGGTTTTGAGAGCCATTGGATGACCTTCGGCGCCTTGCAGTTGAGTGTTCTCTGCATCCTGCTCGCCCATCTTTTCTTCTCCAGCCGGCGCATGCCGAGCTGGGCTTATCTATCGACCGTGATCCTCTCTGCCGCCATCCTGTTAGGGTGGACGCGAAGCATATGGATTGCAACTGTTCCAGCGGTTCTCTATTTGGTTTGGTTTTGGAGACCGAAGATGATGATCCTGGTTCCCTTGATCGCTGTCCTAGCGTTTTTAGTTGCGCCCGCGTCAACTCGAACGCGGCTGCTTTCCTTGGCCTCTCCGCACGGAGACATCGATTCCAATGAGCACCGCTGGGTTGTATTAAGGACTGGCCTTCGCATGATTCAAGCTCATCCGTGGTTCGGTTTGGGGCCTGAACAGATTCGCGTCCAATTCAATTCTTACGTGCCGTCCGACGTTCCTCGCCCTTTGCCCACCGGCTTTTACGGGCATCTCCACAACATCTACACTCAATACGCCGCGGAGCGTGGCATCCCTGCGCTGATCTTCGTCCTATGGTTTATTGGCGAAGCGGTATGGGACTGCGCTCAAGGCATTCGCAAACTCGGTAAAGAGCGGTCGCCGCAACTGTTTGTCTTACATGGCGCCATTGCTTGCACCATTGCGATTCTAATCGGCGGCCTCGGCGAATTCAATCTGGGCGACAGCGAGGTGCTGATGATGTTTGTCAGCGTAATTGCCATCGCCTACGCCGGTCTGCGGAACACGCCGTTGCGCGTTGCCACCCTGTAGCAGGACTGCGCCGCTAATCCTCAAAACTCAGTAATCCAACGAGGTAATACGGTGCATTGGGCGTTGTCGAATGTTATGTACGCTCTTTCACTGAAGAGGGGTTAGAACCATGAAGAAGACGTTCCATACATTAATATTGGCTGTGGTCTCCGTGCCGCTGATTGCTTTCGGCATGCCGCAATCCGGCGGTTCGGGGGGCGGAGCGGCTGGAGGCGCCGCTGGAACCGCTGGCGGAGGTCAATCGGGATCCGGTGGCTCATCAGGCCAATCTGGCCAATCTAGTCCAGGCGGCCAAGCAGGTCAAACTGGTCGATCCAATAAAACAAATGCCGGCGGACAGACCAGCCCAACAGGTGTGAGTGGTGAACATGCACGCACCAATAAGTCAGACCAAGTTGGACATACCCGGGCCGGAGGAACAAACGGCCACACAAGTCCCGGAATGACCAATCCGGGCCAGCCGGGGACCGCGAATGCCCGGCAAAGCGGAACCACGCATCAATCGAAGCAGCGTAGCCGCAGCCGTTCTAGCGGCACCAGTGGAAGCAGTAACTCCCACACGCCGAAAAGTTCAAGTTCAAGTAGCGGCTCCGTCGGCTCCGGCGTCGGCGTCAACCCACCGCGTTAACGGAGCGCTTCCAAAATCCGCCCAATCCAACCAAGGCGAGCCCCGGCAGGTTCCGTTTAGATGATCTTGCGCCAGTCGGTCGAAAGTCGGTCGCCTTTGTATTCCTCCCACATCGTCAGCGCCTGCACGCAAAAAGATGTAGAAACCGGACTCATAACCGGCATCAGTTGTCCGTGCCGCCGCCCGAAGGCAAAGGCGCCATTCACCCGGTGGTCGCCTGATGCCACTTGAAACTCGCGGATCGTTGCCGCCTCCTGCTCCGCATACGCCTCATCCAGTTCTTTTAGGCCGATCTCATTCGCAAGCAGCCGCAGGCGAAGCAGTTGTGCACATACATCCGACCGCGCAAAAATCGGCCCCACCCGAGGCAATACCGAGCTCATTCTCTCAATGCCCTCGGCGAGGGAACGCCCGGGCTCGCCCCGATCCGCCACCGGCAGCAAGCCTTCGAGGAAATATCCATAAGCGTGCAGCCGATCCATCGTGTCCGGCGATTGATCGGCTGCGTTCAAAAAACCAGCATCGTCAAGCATTGCGTAATCAAGTACGCTCTCGTACCCATTCCGAAATGCGATCGAGTTCATCTCCTCACTGAGTTCGAGCCACGCCTTCGCCGCCTTAAGTTGGTAACAGCCAGGTCTTTTAGACCACCAGCTCCCGTATTCCAGAGGGTTCCTTGTCGAAGTCTTCACCACCGGATGGAAACGGCCGGATTCCCCGGCAAAATCCTTCAACATCGACTCTCCTAGCCGAAACGCGGCACGGCGGTGCTCGGCATTGCCTGCCCGCCTCCAAGCCTCCAAAAGAGCGCTAACCACAATCCCGCAGTCAAAAAAGTAAGCGACAGTCCGCCCTTCCGGCGACTGCTCGAGGATCAGCATATCTGACCCTTCATCCCACGCCGCCTTCGCCAGAAAATCGGCTGCTCGCAGCGCCGCTTCGAATGACTCGTTACTTCCGCTCAGATCATGAAGCATAAAGAGAGCCGTCGCAAAATAGCCGCTGATTTCGCTCGAGATCGGTGCAGTTTCCCGCGTATCTTGCCGGTAGTAGCGCGCCACTCCCCCTGAAGCCGATTGAATCCCCGAGTCTAGGAACCACCGCTCTGCCGCCCCGACGACCGCCGAACTGTTGGCCTGTCCAGCCTGTCTTTTAATGTTCGCCGCCAAAACGCTATGAACCTCCGCCGCTCCCGCTTCCACCAGATCGCTTCGTCTTGCAGCAATACGACACAAACCGCGCACCCGGCTCTGCCCGGCTTGCGCCGTAGTCCCAGTATGTTTCCTTGAGATGGAATGATGCCAGTTTCAGCCGGTCGGCTAAATCGCCGGGTGTGTAGTAGCGGATCCTCGTCGATGTCTCCATCGTGCGAACCTCTCCGCTGACGTCCTCCTCCTCATAAAATCGGCGAATCAGATGGGTCCACGCTCCATCGGGCTCAATCACCTTCCACCGCGTCAGCCATCCTCCACTCGGCAGGCTGCGCCGGTAGTCCAACACCCTCTCGCCATACCGTATCGCCGCGGTGGGACAGAATGCATCAACCACCAACGTTCCTCCAGCGTTGAGCGATCCATGAATGCTTTCGAGCAGCGACGACAACCCCTCAGACTCCGTGACGTAGGTGATGAGCGAGTATGGGCAAAGGATCGAATCGAATCGCGCGTTTAGACTCCAGCGCGCAATATCCATCTGCACGGTTCTCGGCCGAGTCGCAAGCGTCCCCAGCGCGCGATGCATCTCGCGTAGCATTCCGCCGGAAATATCGACGCATGTTACGTCCAGGCCCGCCCGCACCAACTCGACCGTAATCCGCCCGGTCCCGCACCCAAGCTCCAACGTGCTTCTCCCTGATTGCCGCGCGATTTCAGAATAGAAACTCACATCGTCAAAGGGCATGTTCCGCCCCATGTCGTATTGGTAGATGGACGCGATGAGGTCGTACGATGACCGTGGCCCCAGCACACTGTCTAGCATGGCCGGCCGAGCATTTCCTCATAAAGCCTGGCTTGCGCCCGCGCGGAGTTCTTCCAACTCAGCTCGCTCAACAAAGCGTCACTCGGCGCCTCTTGTTCAATTCGATACGACTCGTCCGTCAGCAACTTCCGGATGGGCTCAAACATATCTTGTATCTCCGGCACCACCACCAGTGACCGCGCATCCAGGCTCCGAAATCCGCGCGCGCCCGCTACTGTGGAGACGCAGATCCTCCCTGACACCAGAGACTCGGCAAGCTTGATACTGGATCCGCGTATGCCCGAAAGTGGGTTCACGGTCAGGGCGCAATCGTTCAAATACGCTTGGACGTTATTCGTATGGCCGCGCACCTCAACACCTGGCTGCCGGAAGCACTCAAAACGCCGGGCGATGGAGACACCCTCGTTCCCTGCCAAAATCTCCATCTGTACGCCTGAAATCTCGGTTCTCAACCGTGGATAAACCATCTCCAGGAAGCGAACGATGCCGGCTAGGTTCGGCTCATACCGAAAAGGTCCCAAAAACAAAATTGTTCGGTTGCCCCGAGACGACTTCGAGGAGCGCCAATGTGCGTCCGCTGCATTTGGCACCACCGCCACACGCCGGTGCCGCAACAAAGCCGCATCTTCCCGGCAGCACGCAATCACGCCGTCAAATCGGTCGATCTGCTGGGCTTCAAACCGGTCCGCCGCCGTCTGATCGCCTTCGCTCAATAACACGTCATGCAGCGTCAGGAGCCACGGGCGGCCGGGCTCTCGTGCCGCGGCGAGCGCTGCAAGTTCCACAAATTCGGCGTGCACCAGGTCTGCACGGTAGACGTTGGCCAGCCGCTGGGTTTCTTTCCTCAAGAGCTCGTGCGAATGCGTCTCGATCCTGGTCATGCGTTCCTCTCCGCTGGACGGATTCTCCTGCCGGCCGCCCACAAGATGCAACGCGCTAGGCCCTTCGATCGACGTCAACTGCGTTCCGTCGTAAAGCCGGTCCTCATCGCTCAGCAACACGATATCGAAATCCGTTGACAGCTCTCGCAATAGATTCGCTAGCCGCCGCGCGCCGCCGTGTGCCGGGGGATAAACGGCATAAGGCGTGACTACGAGGACTCTCGGCCGCCTCTTGTTCTCTGCCATCGGAGATAGATAAAACTTCTTGCGCAGCCGCGTCAAATCGAGGTCGCGATGCGGGGCAGTCGCGTTCTTCAGGATGGTTCTTAGCAACGCCAGTGCGGATCCGACCGAAGCCACCTCCTCCTGACTTCGCAGGTCAAATCCTTCAACCAATAGCGTTGCCAACTCGTCCACCGTGCCGGTGAAAAATCCATTCCTCAAGGAGAGCAGTAACTGATTGCGGCTGAAGATTCGCTTCACATCCTCCGGCGTGAACAGCTTCTTCACAGTCGCCCGATGCGCGTGCATCACCTTCGATTCCGGAACGAAGATCGTTTCAAATCCTTCCCGCCAGGCTCGAATTCCCCATTCCGCATCCTCGAAATATACTGGGTTGTACGCCCTGCTCGCCGAGATCATCCTTCGCAGCAGGCTGGTCCGGAACAACGACGAACCGCCGCCTGCGTACAGATGGCCTCGGACCAATCCGTCTTGCTCCGGTGTCACATCGAAGATCTCCGCCAGGCCATCCGCCTCGCGAAACTCCGTCCAGCCGGTCTCCTCGCGCCGCGCCGTTTCATCCGAAAGAAAGATCTGGGAAGCAATCGCGAAAACGTGCTCCCCTCGCCATCGGGCCACCGCGCGCAACGCCCCTTTATCCAAAACCATGTCGCTATTCAGCAGGTACACCCAATCGAAGTGGACTTCTTGCAAGCCTTGCTCAATAGCCCCGCCGAATCCCAACGCTGCCGGCGAATGAAGCCAGCGAACGCCGCGGAACTGATCCATCAAGTCCTGGTAGTTATTCCGCGGAGTTCCGTTCAGACTGACAATGATCTCGGATGGTTCTTCAATCTCCACGAGTGCTTGCATCAGAGATGTGAGACAGCGCCGCAGAAGTTCCGGTGTGGCTGCTTCCGGAATCACAACGCTCAGTCCCGGCGCCCACGGTCCAGGCCGGGCAATCCGGCGCTGCAACCTGCCGGCCACTGGCAATAGCAACTTCGCTGCTCGCCACGCCCAAAATAGAGGACGCAGCTTTCTTCGTGGTAGCCTTCTTCCGTCCTCACGCAAAGTTCGTTGCGCCCGCAGGCCAATCGATTGCAACGCGAAGCCCAACTCCCGCACGTCTTCCGAACCCAAATCTTTCGGTCGGAAGGTGAACCGGGTCACCAGCTCAAAAGGAACCAGCGCCGGCACACTCGTATCAATCGCGAAGCTCGCGGAAAACGCTTGCGTCGCCTCCGTGCTGTTGGCAACAGATCCAAGCAATTCACCGGCTGCGAATATCTCCAGGCGATTGGCTTCGCCGCCCTGTCCGGGAGGCAACAGCCCGTTGACGTCTACCTGACGGTGACGAAAGCCGGCTGCCTCGCGGTTACCTACCGACAAAATCACACGGCTGCGCCGCTTACTCCAGATAATCTGCCCTTCACCCGCGTGCCACCCCGACACCATCTCCTTGGCATGACTGTGGGCGGCACTCACAACATCCGCAACCGGTCCGGGCACATACGCAAGCTTGTACACGCATTCGCGGCAGCTATGGTCCTGCCCTAGCTGATACGAGCGCCGAAAGGACTGGTATCTTTCCCCCTGCCAGATCTCCGCCAAACTCTCCGTCCGCAGATTGCCCAGCGGTTTTCGGTCCCGAACTTCGCAGCTCACCACGTCTCCGTTTGCTAGGACGTGCACCGAATCCCACGGGCTCTGGTCGCAGGAGAAAATCCGCGCCTCCGCAGGAAGTGGCCCAGGATGATGGTTCGGATGGGAATTCACGCCGCATGCCGGATCAATCTCGTGTGTGGAGACGGGAAACCGAACATCGACGAAAGCGCTCTGCACACGATCGATTTCGTCCTTCAACCTCTTCAGAAAATCGCTTTTGAGGCGCCTTCCATTCATCTCCGCCGGAAATTGCACGGGTATCTCATCGCGCCTGATCAGCGGATGCACAAACACATCCCGCACCCCGAGTTCGCGCGCGTAATTTGCCAACGCACTGATCTGATCAAGATTGCGATCCATTGCGACAAAAGCGAAGTCCAGCGCCGGCTTCTGAATCCCCAAACGTTCCTGGCAATCCCGCAATGCCCGCAAACGCATTTGCAAATCGCCTAAGCTGCTGAACCGGTATATCTCGTCATATGCCTGCGGCTCCAAGGTATGGATCGAAACCGTTAGACGGTCCAGTCCACTTCTCACGAGCGGTTCGATGTGATGCATCGGCAGCGAAGCAAACGCGCTAACCAGCTCCACAAAGGCGCCCGTGCCGCTCGCCAGTGCAATGGCCTCCATCAGGTCTGGATGATGTATCGACTCGCCGCTATAGTTCAACCGGATGATCTCCGGATCTTGGAGGCTCCGAAGTAACTGCCGATATAAGCTCATCTCCATGAACTCGCCATTCCCATGCAGCGTCTTGCGCGAACAGAAGATGCAGTCGAATGGGCACTTCGAGCTCAGCTCAATCCACAAGATGCGCGGAACGGGCGATGTCAGTACTTCAACCGGAAGGGCCGAAAACGGGTTTGAGCCAACGGAACTCATGGTTCGCAATCCGCACCGGAAAACGAAAAACCATGTTAAACCTCCGGCTTTAAGCGGATGCGTCGCGGACAACAGCCCGCATGGCCCTCTCTATTTCAACGCTTCCAACTGCTGCAGAATCTGCTTCGGCCATAGCGCCCGGTCATAGCCGGCCATTTCAAATCGAACGCTGCCCGTCGAGTCGACAATCCACGTCCGCGGTATCCCTTCGACTCCCACCATTTTGTCCACTTCCGCGGAAGTCATCCCGATGATCGGAAACGTGTAATGCTGCCGTTTCGCAAATCGGGCGACCCAAGTAAAATCGCCGTCCACACTCACGGTCAGCAGTTGTACGTCTTTACGATCCTTCCATTGATCGAAGACGGTCTGCACGGCTGGCAACTCGTCTTGGCATGGACGGCACCACGTGGCCCAAATATTGATCAAGGTTGTCTTGCTTTTCAGATCCTCGACTGTCCAAACTCTACCGTTCGTGTCAGCTCCATGGAAATCCGTCAGCGGCTTGTTCATCGTAGTCCACGGCGAGCGGTCTTCATTCGTTGGAGGCGGCGTCCGGTCTACTC
>JBARMQ010000246.1:0-31787 GCA_049802535.1 Bryobacteraceae bacterium
TCTAAGATGTCAATGGGTTGAAGAGTGACGGCCGCCGCCAGCTCAGGATTTTTGCAAATCTCAAGAATTCCGTGCCGCGCCCGAATGTCGCGGTAAGGCTTCAAATACCGCCCGGCCTGCCGCATGAACCATACTGGCCGGACATCGGTGCTGCGCCGCCGGCAAGCGTCCAGAAAGCGGCCGCCTAGTGGAGCCAAGCGCATGGGGCCCCCAGGTTGCAAAACGGGCGCGGGATTGAGCGTCCCACCCGAAGGAATAGCGAGTTCTCCTCCCGTTTGGGGGCACGCAGCCGCGCCCTTCGCGCTTTTGAGGGATAGCCTGTACGCAGGTCCATAATGTGACTATAGAGTGTACCTTCCGCCCGTTGATGCGCCAGCTGCGACCGATATTTGCCTCGTGCGGGGGCAAGCTGTTTTGGTCTTTAGCCTTCAGATGAAGTCTGGTCGCGAGGTCTCCCGCGGCGGACGCGCCTCATCAGTTGCTCCAGACGAGCGGATTCGCTGCCGCTGACATCGGATTCAAAGTGGAGTTCGGGCACACGGAACAGGTTCAGGCGTTCAGCGAGTTGGCGGCGCAGGAAGTGACGAGCCCCTTCTAACGCGCGGATGGTGTCCTCCTGTTCACGCGGCTTTTCGCCCAGGTGGAGACGGATTTGTGCGTGGCGCATATCAGGCGAAACCAGAACTTCTGTGACAGTAGCTTCGCCGATTCTAGGGTCGGACAGTTCGTAGGCAATCAACTCGCCAAGTTCTTCACGGAGGGCTTCCGAAACCCGTTCAACCCGATGAGTATCCAAGGTGGACCTCCAAACTTTGAGTTTACGGTAGGGCCGGGAGAATGGTCCTGCCGAACTCAGGATATTTTCATTCCCAATGCGGTGAACAGAGCGTCAAGGGAGGCGCCAACGGGAACATTGCCCTGTGCGACCGTGGACGAACCGCCTCCTCGGCCACCAATCGCGGCCAGAGCCTTTTTCAAGATTGATCCTGCATCTAATCCCGCATCTGCCGATGCGGCAACGAGAACTGCCGACGGATTCACGCCCACCACAACCGCCACCGCTTTGCCGCGCTTGATGAAGGCGCTCGCCCTCGCGCGTTCCTCTGATCTGAGAGACGGGACCCGCCAATAAGCACGCCGCAGCCCGTCCGGGCCCACAGTGGACGTATCGTATTCTGCTTCTCCAGCTCGGGCCGCCAAATCGAGCGCGAGCCGTTCACGTTCCTTTTCTGCAAGAGCCAGACGGTCACGCAATGCCAGGGCCTGGGCTGGCAGATCGTCAATTGCAATGGAAGTAAGGCGGGACAGATCCGAGAGGAGGCGGAAGTCCTGGCGAATACGTCGTTGAGCGCGCTGGCCGCAGACAAATTCGATGCGGACGTTTCCGCGAACCTTCTCAGTCTTCCGCAACTGAATCGGGCCCAATTCGGAAGTCGATCGCACGTGAGTTCCACCACAAGCACTGCGGTCTATGCCGGCGATTTGAATGATGCGAAGAGTCCCCGTACGCTCACTCGGCTTGCGAAGAGTGCCGCCCACAGCTTCGGCGGTTTCGAAGCCGATTGAGACAGGCAGCGACGTCGCAATCAATTCCTGGACCCGGCCCTCCGCAACCTCGATCTGATCGTCAGTCAGGTCGGGCGTGCCGAGCTCGATGGCACTCGTTTCGGCGCCCATGTGGAAACTTAAGGTGGAGAATCCAAATAACTCCATCAAGACTGCGGAAATCAGATGCTGGCCGGTGTGTTGCTGCATATGATCGTATCGGCGTGGCCAATCGATACGGCATTCCACGGCGCCAGAGAGGGTGGACGCCTCACCCGGAGCCAAGATATGGACGATGTTCTCACCTTCGTCGATTACGTCGGTCACCTGCAGTCCATTAAGGGTTCCAAGGTCGTGCGGCTGGCCGCCGGAGGTGGGGTAGAAAGCGGTCCGATCCAGATAGATCCTTCCGGCATTCTCTTGAGAATCAACGAGGTGCGCGCGGAACTCCCTCAGATAGCAGTCTTGGTAGTAAAGCCGATCGGTCACAGAATTCACCTTACATAGAAGCAGTCTACGGTATTATCTAAGAACCTCGCCGGGCCGCTTGAGCATCACAACGGGTGGGGAATTTGCCACCTATGTTTGGGCTTCGCGATCATGTCCGCGCCATTCTCCGGGAAGACCCAGCCGCGAAAAGCGCGTGGGAAGTCATCCTTTGCTATCCCGGATTACACGCGATCCTCGCACATCGGGTTTCGCACTTCTTCTATCGGCACCACTGGTTCGTGGTGGCACGGGCTATTTCACAGTTTGCTCGATTCCTGACGGGAATCGAAATTCACCCGGGCGCAAAAATAGGGAAGCGGCTCTTTATCGACCATGGCATGGGCGTAGTGATTGGTGAGACGGCAGAAATTGGAAATGATGTTCTGCTGTACCAGGGAGTAACGATTGGCGGAACTGGAAACGAGAGCGGAAAACGGCATCCCACGCTCGGCAGTCATGTCGTCGTCGGGACAGGAGCGTCGGTTTTAGGGAACATTACTCT
This sequence comes from Bryobacteraceae bacterium, assembly GCA_049802535.1. Lineage (GTDB taxonomy): Bacteria > Acidobacteriota > Terriglobia > Bryobacterales > Bryobacteraceae > Bog-105. The sequence continues at coordinate 2,537 of JBARMQ010000246.1, forward strand.
CGGCGATAATGTGAAGGTCGGCGCAGGTTCCGTGGTTGTGCACTCTGTCCCCAGCGGTGCGACGGTGGTGGGTATTCCGGGTCGCGTGGTGAAGACGCGAGGAGAAGTGTTGGGTCCGCTCGAACATGGACGCGTCGCCGCTTCGGGAGAGGCATCGGAGATCGATCTTGAGCAATTGGGCGACCGGATAGGCGAACTTGAGGCCCTGATCCACCTTTTGCTTGAAGAACGCGTCGGCCAGGGCCGAGGCTAAGTACACTATTTCATAAATACGCCAACGTATTATATGGTTGTTTAGTCACCGCTTTTGTGGCATCGTGGGACAGGTGCTCCTCGATGCCAAGAACGAGTCCTTTTGTCATCCGACTGTCGTCGTCGGAAGTCGCCGAACTGAACAGGCGGGCGGCCAAGTATACGTTGCCGTATTTTCAAGTCCAACGCGCCAAGATGATCCTGATGGCAGGGGAAGGATGGAGCAACGACGAAATTGCGAACCGGCTGGCTACTCGCCGTGACGTGGTTTCGATGTGGCGTAAGCGGTTCTTCACCGAACGGCTTGCGGGACTGGAAGAGCGTAGTCGTCCGGGTCGCCCCCGGACTTTTTCCCCCTGAGTTGGTTGTGCAGATAAAAGCGTGGGCTTGTGAACTTCCATCGACACACAAGTTGCCGCTGTCACGTTGGAGCACATCCGACCTTGTTCGGGAAGTCCGCGAAGCCGGGTTGGTCGCATCTATCAGCGGCAGTACACTGTGGCGCTGGTTGCATAATGATGCTATTCGGCCGTGGTACCACCGGAGTTGGATCTTTCCCAAGGATCCAGACTTCGCAGAAAAGGCTGGTCGATTATTGGATTTGTATAGCGCCAATGGGAGGACAAGCCTTTAAGGCCGATGAATTCGTGATCTCCGCGGATGAGAAGACCAGCATTCAGGCTCGCCGTCGCCTGCATCCCACTGAGCCGTGCAAACCAGGTCGTGCGGCTCGCGTCGAGAATCGATACAAGCGCGGCGGCGCCTGGGTTTACCTCAGCGCTTTGGATGTCCACCAAGCCAGAGTTTTCGGCAGGTGCGAAGCCGAAAACGGCATCGCGTCATTTGGACGGTTGGTCGAACAGGTGATGACACGACCACCCTACAACGACGCCCGTCGTGTCTTTTGGATCGTGGATAACTGTTCAGTCCATCGCGGTCAAAGAGCTGTGGAGCGCCTGCGCCAGCAATATCCCCGGCATCCGCAACTACAACTCGTCCATGCCCCAACTCATGCCAGTTGGCTGAATCAGGTGGAAATCTACTTTTCGATCGTGCAGAGAAAAGTTCTCACACCAAATGACTTCCGCGATCTGGACGCCCTCGCGGAGCGGCTGCTGGATTTCCAATATTACTGGGAATCGACAGCGAAACCGTTCGAGTGGAAATTTACCCGTCAGGACCTTCAGGAACTTCTCACAAAGTTCGACCAACCCCGTCGGATGATCGAATCGTGACGTCGAATAATACGTCGGCGTATTTATGAACTTGCGTACTAAGTTAGAGAAGTCCTAAAGAATTGGCGCGAAGTGGTTTAACGGTCCGTTGCCGTGACCAAGGCCGGGCGAGGTTTCAATCGCAGACTGCATAAAAGATTTGGCACGGCGGACAGCCTCTCGTAAATCGTTTCCGAGAGCAAGGCCTGCGGTGATTGCTGCTGAATACGTGCATCCCGTCCCATGAGTGTGCGGCGTGTTCACGCGCTTGCCGTCGAAGAGCGTGAGCCCGTTGGAATCCGCGAGCACATCGAGCGGTGAACCGGAGCGATGGCCGCCTTTTATGAGGACCGCGCCGCAGCCTAGGTCCATTAATCGCAATGCTGCCTCTCGCATTGCTATTTCATTCCTGATGTCCATTCCGGTCAACACTTCAGCTTCGAAGATGTTTGGGCTGATCAGAAAAGCCTGCGGCAGTAGTTTCCGTTTGAGATCGTTCTCGGCGTCTGACGAGAGTAGACGCGAACCATGCTTCCCTATCAGCACCGGATCAACGACCAATGGGAAGCCGAACGACGGCGCCATGTCGGCGATCGCATTCACTACGGCTGCATTCCCCAGGGCTCCAGTCTTGGCGGCTGCCGGCGGGATGTCGAGCAGGACCGCTTCCAACTGTTGGCGGACGAGATCGGGAGCCAATGCTTCAATACGAGTGACGCCGAGCGTGTTCTGAACCGTCAGCAACGTCAGGACGGCCTCGCCATAAACTCCGAATTGATGAAAGGTTTTGAGATCCGCTTGGATGCCAGCGCCGCCACTCGGATCGGAGCCGGCAATGGTCAGGGCAACACGCAGCACTCTAATACGCTACTAGGTACGCGCGCTTGGAATCAAAAATTCTGCTGAGTCAAGGCCGAAGGCCCGACGGAATTCGACATGGTGGCGGAAACCGAACCGACGCTAGCCGTTGATCCAGCCGTGACAGGGAAGCTCAGTTGGATCGAGAATGCGCCGCCCGAAGCTGTCGTACTGAAATACTGCTGGAAGTTGGACGTCGCGTTAACAGCCATGTTCGAAACGATGACATTCCCTTTGGTGTCGTAGAAGTTGAAGCTCATCGGTCCGGTGCTGTAGGTGTTATCGAAGCCCGTCATGGTGACGACCAGATAGGGATCTTGCGCGACGGCTGTCATCTGAGTAATCTGAACGGCTGCCGGCACAATGGTGATTTGTTTGGTGATTGGCTGGCTATCCGGGAAGGTTAGCGTGAACAGTATGGTGCCCGCGGTTGTGCCGGTCTGGAAGGTAAGTTCGGACTGGCCGTTGTAAGTGGCGGCGGTTGCCCCTTGGGCGACCGTTACTTGCAGGTTTTGGCCGCTGGTCGCCAGAAACTCGACCGCTGGATCATACTGAACACCGTTGACCGAAGACGTGAATTCCATCGTGAGTGTGCCAATCGCGGTGATCGTCGATGGACTCGAGAACTCGACGGAAATGTGCGGTTGTTGTTGGCTTGTAAAGGTGCTGGTGTCAAAAACCAGCGAGGCCGAAGGAATCGGAAGGTTAGCTCCAATTCCGGTCAGCCCGAAGACTCGAGTTCCGATCAACAGGCTGCCCGTGAACGTCCCCGATTGGGGCGGCGCGAATGTCACGGTAAAGGAAATTGAAGTTCCGGGCTGGATTGCGAAGGGCATTGCTGGCAACCCGGTAGCTGAGAAGCCATTACCGGTCACAGAAATGGTCGAGAGGCTGACCGCATTAAATGAGGTTAGAGGATTCGCAATCGTGAATTTGAGGACGGCGTTGGACCCCTCCGCCGGATTGCCAAAGCTGATTGGTGTAGCGGCCTGTGGCGACGTTTGAACGCCGGTCGAATCAACGTATGTGATTTGTAGGGCGTCGATATCCGCAATCACAACGCCGGTTCCCACCAACGGGTAAGCGTTTGTGCCGATCATCAAGTTGGCTGAGGCTTGCCCGACCTGACCTGGCGAGAAGGTGACGATGAATTGAACCGGGCTGTCAGCATTATTCGGCGGCACCGTGACCCCTCCGGCAGGCGCATTCGTAATGAATGCCACGGCAGGGTTCAAAACATTTGTAGACGCGATGCTCACCGGAAGGTTGATGCTCGCGGCGCCTGCGTTTATTAATGAGATGGTAGCGGTCGCAGTGCTGCTAGTGGAGACGTTCAGGAAATTGATGCCGTTTACCACCGCGAGCGGCGAATTGGTGGTTCCCAAGGCATATGTCGCAGTCAGTACAGCCGGCGTGCCGGCGCCTGAGAACGTGGAGATGGGTGTTGTCTCAGTCTTGGCAGTCGTTACCTGAGTCGTGTATTCGACTTGAAGGTTGGCCGAAATCGGGCCGGCCGCGTTGGGACTGAAATAGACGCTGAACTCTTCGAAATTGGCCGCAGACGCCGCCAGCACAAAATTGTTGAACGTTCCGCCTACGGTAAAAACGGCCGTATTGGAGGCGAAATAGATGCTGTTTAGCTGAATCGGGGAATTGGTGGTGTTTGAGACGCGCAGTACGACTTGGCCGGCGTTACCGATGCTGACGTTTGGAAAGGCATAAGCTGAGCCGAGCGATTGATCGGCCGTCTGCCCGGTTGGATCGTGAATGACGAACGATAGATCCTGGGCGCCCAGAGCGGCAGCGAAAAGTACACCAAGTATGGCGAACTTCATTCTGGCCTCGCTACGGTTCGCGGCGGTTCCGGAGACCTCCGCGGGCTCGAGAAGGGTGTCTGCTGGACGAGTTGCGGTAGCTCCGAAAGTTCTAAGGCGGTTTGGTTCAGGTGGAGTACCCAATCGCGTTGCGCACTCGTCGAGCTGATATGCACCCAGTCGGCGCCTATTCGTTCGAAGGTCAGATCGCTTTGGGAAATTGGCAACGTTCGGACGATCCCGTTAGCGGCCTGCACTTCAAGGCCGTTCGAATCGTGAAAAAGCAGGAACGACTGCTGCACGAAGGCCACGCCGGCCGCACCAGATATGGCGCTAAGATCCGTAACCATGCCGCCCGGAACAGAGACCGTCACACGGTCGACACTGTTGTCGCTTTGGGTGACCAGAAGTTCAACTGAACCTTCGCTGACCAGCCGGACCCCCGTCACCAATCCCTTTAAGGCGTCGCTCTGAACCGGCACTACGTCAAATTGATTGCCAGCCCATGTCAACAGTTCACTCCTTCGCGGCAGCCATGCGACCGCGGAAGACTGGTCGCCATCTACGTTGATCACGGGACTCGCTTCGCCCTCAAAATATGTGGCTTGCACAGACCCGTCAGAGCCGATCAGCATGAGCCGCCCGTCACTGGCCACCAGACCAGCCTGATCGGAAAAGCTCGCTGCCTGTGCGAGCGAGAAGGCACGCTGTCCGGCGACGAAATTGGCATGTAGACCAAGCAACGCGTACACCGCTCCATCGCTACAGCGCACCATTCCCACTTTGGGGGTTGAGACGAATGCCCAGGCAGCAGCGCCGCACAGAAATCCGGCCACACAGATAACTCTTTTCATAAGTCAGATCGCTAGGGTGCGCCGATGCTAATGCTCGGAGCACCAATTGAAATGCCTGAATTGCTCGCCGTTGTTGCCGCAGATGACGACTTTCCTCGGCTCAGCATAACCGCTGCACCGCCGGCTGCGCCCGCCGCAACGACCGCCAAAATAATCCACTTCTTGCTGCTGCCTCGGCTACGTTGTCCGGCGCCTGTAATGACCACGCTCGGAGCAGCGCTACTGCTTCCAGAAAGCTGTGCTTGATCGAGATGCTTTCTGCTGACCGACGTGATAGATACGTGCGGCGGTTCGATTGTTGGCGCAGGCGTCATCGGAGGGGGTGGAACTGCCGCGCTTGCTTCGCGCGTCATTAGCGGTGCGACTGGTTTTTGAGTTACAACCGCCTTCTGATCGGGCGGCTTTACTGTCGCCGCGGCGACCACTTTTAATGTTGGCGCTGGTTTGGGCTGTGTGGGATGGACGGTGACGGCATCCGGCTTCGATACGCTTGCCGCATTTTGCATTGCTGGCCTAGGAATTGGCGGCGAATCACGATTGGGCCCGACCGTCGTGGACGTGGTGAGCGGTTTGGGAACATTCCCGAGCAGCGTCTTCGCCGTAACTACAGGCTCACGATTGTTCGCGGCCTGGCGCTCCATTAGAATGCCAGCGTGTATTGTTCCCCTGGTGGCCGTCACCCGCACGGATGCCGTTCCAACCGCCGCCGACCAACGAATCCCAGTCACAGTGGCGCGACCGGAATGATCTGTGTTTACTATGGCGATTCGAGTGCCATCAGAGAACGTGCCGCCGGAGGCATCCTCGGGAAGCCGGAATGTCACGATGGCGTCTGCTATGGCTTTGCCCTGAAGGTCAGTTACCTCAACTCGCATGCTATTTGGGTCGATGGCTTCCGTGAGGGCCCGCATCTGCAAGGCGGTCCCATCCTGCGGACGCACGGGCGACGGAAGCAATAGCGCGATGAGCAGTAAAGCGGTGAAGCGAAAGATCAGCAACATGCGGCGAAGTAAGCCGCATTACAATCTAAATAGACTGGATTAACACCACAGTGATGTTATCCGGCCCACCATTTTCCTTCGCGGCTTCGACAAGGTAGTGGCATTTTTCCGGCAAAGATTTCGCGGAATCCAGCGCCTCACGCAAGATATTTTCGTCCAGCACGCCGTGTAATCCGTCGGAACAGAGCAGCACCTGATCTCCCTCCTTGACGTCGATCACCTGGGAACGTACCCGGAGGTCCTCTGCCGTTCCTACCGCCATCGTCAGGACGTGCCGCATTGGGTGCTTCTTTAGCGCTTCATCGCTGAGGCCGAGCCGCGAACCGACTTCCGCAACCCAGGTTTGATCCTGGGTGATGAGGGAAAGATCCGGCCCAGCAAGAAGATAGGCGCGGCTATCGCCGACGCTGCCCACTTGCAATCGATTTTCGTCGATTGCCATGACGGCAAGTAGAGTTGTGCCCATGCCTTCTAATTCGGGGCTTGTGGTTGCAGCCCGGCGGACTGCCCAGTTCGCTTCAAGGAAGCCGTGTTCCAGGCTGTCCAGATTCCCGTCGGAAGGAACGTTCAGCAGAAACTCATATAACATCTCGGCACTGAGGCGCGACGCGTATTCGCCAGCGTTCGCACCGCCCATGCCGTCCGCGAGAATGAAAATGCCGGATCGGCTGTCGCTGATAAAATAATCTTCGTTATTTGACCGGACGCAGCCTGGATCGGATAAGCCGTAGGCCTCTAGCATAAGGCTCTCCGATTATACAGTTCCCTGCATTCACCCACTCCCAAACTTACTGACGGCCATTTTGTTTCAAAAGAGACTTCAACTGGCGAAAGGCGGTAGCGTCAAAATTGTCCTTCAGACGTTCCGGCGCGAGTGGCTTTGCACCGGGTGGCGACGGCTCTCGCTGCTCTGCTTTTGCCAAGAGTGTCTCGGCTTCTGGGTCGCCGGCAGACTGTTCCACAACCGCTTTAAGGCGTTTCGCCGCTTCATCGAAATAGTTGTTCCGGAGCAGCGCGGTCCCAAGGTTGAACTGATAGATCAGGTCGTTCGGATCGCCGTCCAGCGCGTGTCGGAATTCGTCGATGGCGACGGGCAACCCGAGTTGGTTTTCTGCTGCCCCAAGGTCGTTATATACCTCGTTAAGGGGGTAATTCTTCACCAACTCGCGGAAGTAATTCGCGGCGGCTGAATAGTCGCCTGCCCCATACGCAGCAAGGCCCATCTTAAAGCGCGCTTCCGCATAGCGTGGGTGGGCCGAGGGCACTTTCTGCAGCCAATCGATCGCCGCTTTGTAATCCTTTCGCTTTAAAGCTAGCTTGCCAAGTTCAAAGTCCGGGCTGCAGAATCGAGGATCCAACTGAGCCGCCTGCGCGAACCACTTCTGACGCTGGTCCGGGTTAGTTGCGAGTAAGCCGCGAATGTAACTTTCCTCGGCGTCAAGCCGTGTCAAGTCATGGTCACTTATAAATTGATCTTCGGCATATTTATTCTGTGGCTGTAAGTATTTTAGTAGCGACCATGCTAAGTGAGCCTCAAGACGCGATAACTCTGTTAGTTGGCCGGACTCCAATGTCTGCGGACCCTCGTGTAACTTGCGTAAATCGAGGATGCGAGCCACTATCTTGATTGCGCCTTCTTTCAAGGCAGCGTCGGGTTTAGGCAAGGTCACGTCATACGAGCCGTAGCAGATCTCGTCGGCGTCGAGAGTTTGACCGAGCCGGATCAATGTTGCCTTAGTAAGCTGAGCGCCGGGTCGAAGCGAGAGCCGGTGCATCCCCTCGAGGCGCGTGGTCCGGTCCAGTGCGATTTCACCCTTGCCGGCAAAATCTTCAATCAGGGTTTGCGAAATGCTCTCGCCGACCCAATTCAGATCTGTGTATTGAGACGCGTTATTAAACTCTAAGACGAGTATTGTAGCGGCGGCGAGTTGCGTGCTGAAAAGGCAAAAAATAAGCAAAAAAAGGGGGAGACGCCAAAATCGCACGTCTCCCATACTAGCAAGGGGGGGAGCTAGTTAACTTCCTTCGCAACCGTCATAAGGAAGAAGCGAAATCTACTGCGCGCCAAGCGTTAAATCTCCGCTAGCGGAATAACGCACGATACGGCGGGCGCGCCCAACGCTAACTACGGGCCTTTAAGAGCTTGGCGTGGACGGTTGCGTTTTGAAAAGCGAAATGTCGAAGATTGATGCCGCACCGGAGGCAATCGTCAGACAACCAATGATCGAACTAGTTCTCACAAGTCTTCCTCTGTGTCTTATGCTAACTGCAATTTATGCGCCGCAGCCGATCAGCCCTAATCGAACATGGTTGGCGCGAATATGCTCTCGCATCTGTCGTACAGCTATATACGGCCCTAAGTGGAAAACGTTCCGAAGAAAAAATTATTCTTGCTTTGTAACTCTATGTTTAGAGATGCTGTTCGGAACCGGACAGCCTGTGTTCATAACCGGACAACGGAGCTAGTCAAAAGCCAGTGCCGCGTACGCTCAATGGCGTCCTGTTGCACGGGCGGATCCGTTCCGAAGCCGGCTAGCCAACGGATAGACACATCACGTCGAAACCAAGTCATCTGACGTTTGGCATATTGGCGAGTCTTTAATTGACACTCAACGACGGCCTTATCGAGGCTCGATTGGCCGGAAAGAACTTCAACTGCCTGACGATAACCCAACGACTGGAGCGCCTTGGCGTTTGGTGGACAACCCGCTTCAATTATGGTCCGCGTTTCATCAATGAGGCCTCCCTCGAACATACGAAGGGTGCGCAGATCGATTCGGCGCCGAAGTTCAGCGCGATCGGGAGCGAGTCCGATTTTTAGCACACTGAAACCTATCAGTGGGGTGCGCGGCTCGCGCTGGATTTCGCTAGTGGGACGTCCGGCCCTTGTCATGATCTCGACCGCACGAGTTAACTTGGGCAAGTCCTTTCGATGAATGCGGCTGGCGGCCGACGGGTCGAAGCGGCGTAAATATCGATGCAAATATCCGGGATGACCGCTTTCCATCCGAGCCAACCTGCCTCGCAAATCCGGATCGCGCTCGGGTGCGGGCGATAGCCCATCGAGTAAGGCACGCAGGTAAAAGCCCGTACCACCAACCAGTATGGGTACTTTCTCCCGAGCAGCGATATCGGCTAGCGCCATTCGAGCCCGACGGGCGTACGCGCCCGCGGTCAATTCGCCTTCTGGCGGCAAAATATCGATCATGTGGTGCGGGATACTCCGGCGCAAGTTGACCGGCGTCTTGGCCGACCCTATGTTTAAGCCGGTGTGCACTTGGACGGAATCGCAACTTACGATTTCCCCCGAAAACTCGACCGCCAAGGCGAGCGCTAAGTCGGTCTTACCAGCCCCAGTCGGCCCCACGATGGCGATCAGACGGCGCATTCGCTATGTTGCTGGACAAACCTCTAGAAACGGGTGACGCGGTGACCGCATCGTTGTTCCAGAGCTATATTGGTAGCAGCGGCACCGTTTACGTTGCTGTAATGCCACTTTAAGCACGCGGTTCCATGGCCTACCCTTACATTAAACCTCTTCGCAGTCTATGCTTTATCGGCGCCGTGGTGGCGGTTGTTCCAACGCTACTGGCCCAAGTCCCCGCCAGTGGAGCTGGCAGCGCCTCACGAGAATCTTTACCGCCAGCGATAAAACAGCCCAATACTGTCAAAGCGGCCGCCTATTACCATTTTTCACTCGGGCATCTATATGAAGAGCTCGCCGCCGCCTATGGCAGCCGGGGCGACTATGTGAACAAAGCGATCGATAACTATCGATTGGCGATGAAGGAAGATCCGACAGCGACATTCCTGGTTGAGGACATAGCGGAGTTGTATCGCGTCTCCGGTCGCCTTTCGGAGGCCGTTGACGAGGCTGAGAACGCTTTGAAGGCCAATCCGGATGACTTAAATGCGCGTCGCGTACTAGCCCGCATATACACGCAGCAGATCAGCGACAGTCAATCCACTAAGATCGACGAGGGCATGGCCCACAAAGCGATCGACGAATACAAAATCATTACCGCAAAGGATCCAACCGACACCGACAGCTTAGTAATGCTGGGCCGCTTGGACAAAGTGGTGAACGATTCGGTAGACGCTGAAGCAGCTTTCAAGAAGGCCATTGCCGCCGACCCTGATGACGAGGACGCAATGATTGGGCTCGCCGGTATCTACTCCGATAGTGGCGATTCGAAAAAGGCGAGCGAGCTGCTCGAAAAAATCGCACAAAAAGATCCTTCAGCACGCGCCTTGGCAATGCTGGCCAACAACTACGAACAAATGAAGGAATACAGCCTGGCGGCGGACACCCTCAAGAGGGCGGTTGAGGTGGACCCTTCCCGGACGGAACTCAAGCAATTCCTGGCCCAGGATCTTGCCATGTCCAACCGTCTTGATGAGGCTCTGAAGGTTTATCAAGACTTGGCCCAGGCCAGTCCGCAAGACGCGCAAAACTATCTGCAAATGTCGCGCATTTATCGCCAGCAGAATAACTTCAAGGGTGCGCGAGAGATGAGTGACAAGGCTAAGGCGTTGGCGCCGGATGATCCAGACGTGCTTTATAACGACGTTTCTATTCTGGAATCTGAAGGCAAGACTTCCGAGGCCATTACCGTACTCAAGCGGGTCATTGAAGAGACCGAAGGCAAATCGGAACACAACTTCCGGGCGGTGCTCTACGAGCGGCTTGGATTACTCTACCGGACCAACGATCAGAATGATTTGGCGGTGGACGCGTTCCGGCAGATGGTAACTGCCGATCCGACAACCGCAGCACGATCGGAAGCTCAGATCATTGACACCTATCGCTTAGCGCACGATCTGACCAAGGCGCAGCAGGAAAGTGATCTGGCTAGCCAGAAATACGCCAATGATCCAACCCTGCGATCGGTGCGTGCGCAATTATTGGCTGACGAAGGCAAGACGGACGCGGCGATTGCTGAACTAAAGAAGGGTCTCGATGGGAAGAGCGATCGCGAGACGTACATGGCGATGGCCGAAGTCTATGAAAAGGCGAAAAACTGGGGAGGGATGAACCAGGCTCTCGACCAAGCAGACAAGCTGTCTACCGATAAAGACGATAAGGCAGCGGTCAGCTTTATGCGGGGCGCCATGTATGAGCGGCAGAAGAAGTACGAGCTCGCCGAGAAGGAGTTCCGGTCCGTGCTGGACTCAGATCCTACCAACGCCGAGGCCTTGAATTATCTGGGCTATATGTTTGCCGACCAAGGCGTGCGGCTGGAGGAAGCGCAGAGTCTGATCAAGCGAGCGGTTGATATCCAACCCAATAATGGTGCATTTCTCGACAGCCTCGGGTGGGTCTATTACCGCTTAAACCGGCTGGATGAAGCGGCTCGTGAGGAATCACGATCGGTTCAGTTGATCCCCACAGATCCGACCATCCACGATCACATGGGCGACATCTACTTCAAACAGGGCAAAATCAAAGAGGCGATTGACCAATGGCAGCTATCAATGAAGGAATTCAACACCAGCTCGCCCGCCGACCTCGAGCCTGACGAGATCGCCAAGGTTCAAAAGAAACTCGACACCGCGCGCGTTCGCCTCGCGAAGGGGCAACCGCCAAATCAGAACAACTAGATTGAGCTGCCAGGTCGCAGAGCTGCGAGCGCCATCCGATGGCGCGACCATTTCGGCGGCTTTCGCGTCGCATGAGGGGCGCCCGCCGGCGCCGAAAAGTTCCACGGCTAAAAAGTCACGGGAATAACATAGTGACTATGTCCACGATTTCCCGGCGCACGTTCGCCCAAGCAGCCGCGCTGCTGCCCTTACTGCGCACTCGATTATCTGCCGCCGAAGCGCTTCTGCCGCGCATCGGTGTCCAACTCTACACCGTTCGAAATGTGATCGAAAAGGATCCGGCGGCAACGTTGAAGGCCATTCAAGATATCGGCTACACCGAGGTTGAGGTAACCTACGGCAACCTTGCCGCTATCTGGCCGGTCTTGCACCAAACAACGCTGAAGGCAGTGAGCGCGCACGTAGACGGAAGCATTCTTCTCAATCCAGATAAGTCGCAAATGGACAAAGTTGTCTCCGATCTTAAGAACAAAGGCTTCGATTACGTCGTCTTCCCTTACCTGGCAAATAACCTCCGCGGCAACGCCGATTCCTATAAGAAGTTGGCCGATGATTTCAATGAGATTGGTCAGCGAGTCAGGGGGTTCGGATTGCAGTTTTGCTATCACAACCACGCCTTCGAATTCGGAAAGGTTGGCGATACTACGCCTCTTCAACTGCTCCTTGCCACCGATCCAACACTCGTCGGTTGGGAGATGGACATCTTTTGGGTAAGCGTTGCCGGCCATGATCCCGTGAAGCTACTCAACGAACACGGAGACCGCATTCCGCTATTGCACCTAAAAGACAAGGCCAAAGGCACACCGGTCCAGTACAACGAGAACGTTCCTCATGACGATTTCAAGGCGGTGGGCTCCGGCGTTATCGACATTCCGGCTGTTCTCAAAGCGGCGTCTCACGCGGGAGTGAAGCATTATTTCGTCGAACAGGATTTCACCCCCGGCGATCCGATCGTAAGTTTGCGAAAGAGCTACACATATTTGCATGGCTTCATGGCGTAAGCTAATCCTCAGTTTGTTAGCTTCCTGCTTGGTCTCACCCTTGCTCTTGGCGCAGGGAAAGCTTGCTTCGGGGCCGCCGAAATCATCCACACACGCGCTGCTTCAGAAGATCCGTGAACATGTATTCCGTCAGGTGGAGATCGGCGGAAACTACATGTGTGTTCAATCTGCTGAACGCCAATACTTCCAGCCCGAAGAACCGACGCGCTATGGATGCGACCATCACTTAGAACATCCGGAAATGAAGACCGAGATTATGACGGACCGGTTGCGATTGGACGTCGCCGTCTCAGATAATCACGAGATCTACTCCTGGTTTGGCCAAGATCATTTCGGTACCGGTGCAATTGACGAGATTGTTACAACCGGGCCAATTACTTCAGGCGGTTTCGGCGGGTTCCTTCGCAACATCTTCCTTGCTGGTGGTATCGAGTTTATATACCAAGGCCATGTGGTGCTGAACGGCATACCTGAAGATGTCTTCGACTACAATGTGCCCCTTGCAAGAAGCACTTACGCCGTCACTACTGAACATGGACCGGTCTTAGTCGCGTTTGAAGGTTCAGCTTTCGCAAACTCGAACACCTTTGAGCTGAGTAAGCTAATCGTCGAGATCCCCAAAGGGCCGGCCGACTCGAGCGTTTGCTATGCCCGCAGCCTGATCAACTATCAAATCCAGCATATTTCTGGTAACGATGTGCTGATTCCGAGCAGTTTCGATTTCAAGGTGGAAGGGACGGACCACACTTTGACCGACAGCAAATTTGAATACCGGTCATGCCACGCTTTCACCGGCGAGTCGACGATTAGTTATGCCATATCCGATGTGAATAATCCGCAGTCTAATACAGCGCGGACAATCGTGAAAGGTCCTCTTCCGCCCCATCAATTCTTGTCTATAGCGCTCCGCACGCCCATTAACGATCAGGATTCGTATACGGGTGATCCAGTCCAAGGCCTGCTAACGCGAGCCGTAAAGCTTAACAAATCCGAAGGCGTTATTTCTAAAGGAGCTTTAGTAAGCGGCATCATCAAACAACTGCAGTTCTATCCAAAGCCTCATCCTCATTATCTAGTAGACGTATTATTTACTAAGATTGTCGATGGGAAAGCAGCCTACACGACGCGGGCCATCCACCTTGCAACTGCCGGAGATGCCGTTCGGCCTTATGTATCTCACAGCTCTGCACGCATCAGCACTGATCCGTTGGACTTACACGGTAAACACTTTGAGTTGAAGGCCGGTTACAAGTCCGAATGGATAACAACCACTGTTAAACCTACCCACGAGATTGAGGGCCGGTGATGCCGGTTATTGCGTGTCGCGCACTGCGCCGCCGATTTTATCGAGATAGGGGATTCCATTGTCCATCCACTCCGGTTTTGGCGATCCTTTGAGATAGTAATCAAAGAATTGCTGCATTCTAACAGTGTAGTCTTTTTGATCGGCGCGGCGACGCAAATTATGCGGTTCGCCGTTGTAGCTGAACATATAGACTTCCTTATTTAACCGGCGTAGCGCCAGATAGAATTCGATGCCTTGATACCACGGTACTGCGTCGTCGGCGTCGTTGTGAATCATCAATAGCGGCGTGGTAACTCGATCGGCCTCAAAAATTGGGGAGTTTTCGATATAGCGCATCGGGTATTCCCAAAGACTGCCACCAATGCGGCTTTGCGTGTGTTCGTATTGGAACTGGCGAGGTATTCCGGGGCCCCAACGTATGCCATCATAGGCGCTGATCATGTCGGCGACAGGCGCGCCAGGGGCCGCGGCCCGAAAACGGTTGGTGCGCGTCACCATATAGGCGATCTGATAGCCGCCCCAGCTATGCCCTTGAATTCCAATTGCCTTTTCGTTGACGAATCCTTGATCTACGACTGCCTGCACGGCGGGAAGCACGCAATCCAGTGCGCTTTGACCCGGATAGCCGACCTTATATGCGATATCCGGCTCTAAGACAAGATATCCGTTACTCGCATAGTAACTGGGGCTGATCACGTTCGCTGGCCGCGGCTCGATAAAGTTATTTACGTTCTGCGAGAGGCGTTCATAGATGTAGACCAGCAGCGGATACTTCTTCGAAGGGTCGAAGTTCGCCGGCTTATACAGTATTCCCTTCAGCGGAATACCGCCAACGCTTTCGTAATGAATCAATTCCGCGGTGCCCCACAGCAGACCGGCTAGCTGCGGATTCGCGTTGCTCACTTTTTGGAACTTATGGAATGAATTATCGGTAATTTCAAGGCCGGGATATTCTTCGAATGTAGATGCAGCCAAAACGTAGACCTCCGCGTCTTGGGCTTTCACCGGAGGTGTGAAGTTCTTGGCTTCCATCACCAGTTTTTGCGGCTTGTCACTCGCAAGGATCGTTGTGCGATAGAAACCGCTGTCGTGGGTGTCGTCGTTTTCAGCGCGCAGTAGAATTGGCTTGGCTGAATCGATACCGTGCTCGTCGGGGCCGGCTTTTTCAAAACGAACGATTCGGAAGACGATGTGACTGTTGCGCCCGGCATTATGAGTGAGGTTCACGGCTTCGCTGCCGTCAGGTTTGCAGCGCCATACATCGAAACGGTCGTAGAGCAGAGCGTATTGACCGTCTTTCGTCCATCCGGCTAAGCCGTAGGCCGTAGGGCTGCTGGGCGAATCGTAATCTTCGCGGCCAAATGAGACGCCCAATTTCGAGGTTAGATTCACCTCGGCGCCAGAGGGGGCGGATATCGACTGCCAATTTTTGCCGTCGTAATAGATCGCATATCTTGAATCGGGGGACCAGGTGAGACGCCCGGTGTGTTTCTTAAGCACCAGCTTGCGTTCGCCAGTTGTTGCCGACACCATGTACACGTCCGAATAGCGCTGGTCGTACTCCTGCATCCGCCGATAGGCCCGGTCATCCTCACCAACGGCATAAGCGCCGCTATCGCTCGGAATCAATTGCTCCATTTCGGGGTCCGCCAGCTGAAGAAATTTGCCGGTGGTTACGTCGTACACGGCGCGGTACGACCGGGAACGATCCACCGCCGCCCTAACCTTTTGCATCGGCTGAATGTAATCGTCTTTCCACGACCAAAGATCCACCGAGACACGTTCATCGGCAGGAGTATCGTCAGGTAGTTTCTCGGCGGGCGGTTCTGGCGCAGTGCCAAAGAAAATTCGGTTGCCGTCTTCTGAAAAGGTTATCCTCGGCTTGTCGGAAACAAGCCAGCCAGACGGAAACCCATGCGTATCGGGCGAAACCAGTTCCGCCGCCGCCGGACTATGGCGGTCCCATCCGTACAATGCGAAGCCTGGACGCCCTTCTGCGCCACGACGCCGGTCGCTTAGGAACGCAAGCCGGGTTTCATGGTTGTCCCAGGCAAGTTTCTCGTACTTACCTTTCCCGGAGAGGAGCGAAATCGGATCACCGGCGGTTCCTGTTTGTACCGCGTAAATCCCGTTCGAATCCGACTTACGCGAGGCCACCGCATAGACCAGCGTTTGGGCGTCCTTACTCAGCGCATAGTCGGAGACTTCGGAATACTTTCTCTCGGAACCATCACTTAGTTTTCGAAGGACCAGATCACCGGTCACGGTTCTGGCACTCTTGGGAACGGTGGATGTCTCCTTCGAAGAAGTCTGAGGTTGCTCCGAAGCCTGCAAATACGCCACGTATCCATTCCCTTTGGTAGGAAGTTGAAAGTTCATGATCCTCGGGGCGCGGAAGATCTTTCCCGATCCAAGGTCGATAACCACCAGTTCCCCGCGGGGCATTTCCTCCGGCTTCTTTTTCTGACGCTTGGCGCGTTCCGTCAAAGCGTAAGGAGCGAATGTCGAGAACACCAGCGTCTTGCTGTCTGCCGAAAATTTGATAGCCAGACCCGGGGGCGGAGTGGGAGCGTCTTCAACCTGAGGATTCGAGTAGTCGGGACGAGGCGGAGGCGGAGGAGCGCCCGCCGGTACTCTTGTCTCTTTACTGGTTTTTAGGTCAAGTAAGATCAGCTCGCCGTCGCCTTGCTGCGGGAAGAGCGCGTAGGCGAGATAGCGGCCGTCATTCGACAATGCCTGGTTCTGTATGTGCTTAAACCCGTCATAGTCTTCGTGCCGCAATGCCCGCTTCTCAATTGCATGAGAGTTCGGAGGTTCTGCAGCGGCAAGGATTAAACTCACGGCCAACAGAAGGGGGGCTATTCTTCGAAGCATTCCCCCGATTGTAACTTCGAAATTATGAGTGGCTGTCCGGAAGGGGCAAGATTGTTGGTTGAAATGTCCAAAGTGCCATAGTGATAAGCATCGATAACCGAATGCCCAAGACTGAACCGGCACTCGTAGCAACTGGCTCGAATGCCTCGGGGTTGGCCCGCCGGCTCGGCGTTTTTGATGCCGTCATGATCGTGATGGGCGGCATTGTAGGGTCCGGGATATTTGTAAACCCCTACGTCGTTGCGCGCCAGGTTCACACGGCTGCCCTCATTTTAGGCGCGTGGATCGCAGGCGGCTTGATGGCTCTGGCGGGCGCATTCATCTATGCCGAATTAGCCACTCTCCGCCCTGATCTGGGCGGTCAGTACGCTTATCTTCGCGAGGCGTATCATCCATCGGTCGCGTTTCTCTATGGCTGGGCGCTCTTATTTGTCATTCAAACGGGTGGAATGGCTGGTGTTGCCGTCACGTTCGCGCATTACTTTCGCGAAATTGTCTTTACCCATTACTCTGACTCGGCCATTGCAATTTTGGCCCTTGCTGGACTGACGATCGTCAACTGTATCGGCGTCCGATCGGGAAGCGCGGTACAAAGCGTACTCATGATCTTAAAAATTGGGGCGATTGCGGTGTTGGTTGGCGCGGGCTTTCTGGCCACGCCGTCACATCCGGCAATCGCGGCCCCCATCTCGCTTCACCAAAACCGCCTTTTTGCTTTTGCGGCGGCAGTCACCCCCGTCTTCTTCGCTTATGGCGGTTGGCAAACTGCGAGCTTTATGGCCGGCGAAATGCGGGATCCGAAACGCGATCTTTCGCGTGCCATGCTTATTGGCGTCGTTGGCGTGATCGCCATCTATCTTGCAGTAAATGTCGTTTGTCTCCGCGTGCTGGGCGCATCCGGTCTTGCCGCTACCACGGCTCCGGCCTTCACGGTGATGCAACACGCCATCGGCCAACGCGGCGCGCTCTTCATGTCCGTTGCAATTGGGGTCTCTACATTGGGCTTTTTAAGCCAAGGCATGTTGACGGCTCCGCGTGTCTATTTCGAGATGGCCCAGGACGGCTTATTTTTTCGTTGGATTGCCTGGGTTCCGAAAGCGACACGCGCTCCAGCGGCTGCCATCGTGTTGCAGGGAGTGCTCGCTTCAATCATCGCCTTCTCCGGCGAGTACGAGCAGATTCTCAACTATGTCGTGTCGATGGATTTCGTATTTTTCGGCCTGACCGGCGCAAGCCTTTTCATCTTCCGCCGCAGACTGACGGGACCGGCGCGCAGTCACGCGCACAGCACTCCAGGCCACCCCTATACGACCATCTTTTTTGTCGCAGTGTGCTGGTTGGTCGTGCTCGGCACTTACTATAACTATCCGAAAAACAGCTTCACTGGGCTGGCCCTGTTGCTATTGGGCGTGCCGGTGTATTTATTCTGGAGGCGGAGGCAGACGAATTGATCGTTTATCAAGACCGGGCAATGGCTTCGGAGTACATGGAGTGGGTCAAGACACTCTCTTATGTTCGCTTCAACCTGGCCAACAGCGGTGTAAAGAACTACCCGATAACGGAACTCCCCGTCGATTTTGCCGGATTGCAGCTGAGCGGTCCCGGCGCATATGGGTATCCGCCGCTAGTTGAGGCGATTGCCGAAAAATGCGGTGTTTCTCCCGATTGCATTGCAACAGCGACGGGCACTTCTATGGCGAACCATCTTGCTCTCGCCGCGTTGATCTCACCAGGCGACGCTGTTCTGATCGAGCATCCCGTTTACAGCCTAATCCCCGAAACGGCGCAATATCTGGGCGCTGAGGTTCGTTTTTTCAACCGGCCGGCGGAAAAAGATTTTCAAATTGATTTGGACGAGCTCAGCCGCGCCGTCTCGCAAGACGTCAAACTCATCGTTTTGACGAACCTTCACAACCCCAGCTGTGCGTTTACATGCGAGGCCGATCTGCGGCAAGTGGGTGAAATGGCCCGGAGCGTGGGAGCGAGAGTCCTGGTTGACGAGGTTTACCTCGACGTATTGTTCGAGAATGCACCGCCTACCGCTTATCGATTAGGCCCCGAGTTCGTCGTGACCAATAGTCTCACGAAAGTATACGGATTGAGCGGCTTGCGTTGCGGCTGGATCGTGGCTGAGCCGCCTCTCATTCGTCGCGTCCGCCGGCTCAATGATTTATTCGGAGTAAACGCGCCGTATGTGACCGACCAGATCAGTTGCGTGGCACTCGCTCATCTTGATCGAATTGCAGCTTGGTCAAAGAATCTATTAGCAACCAATCGATCTTTAGCAAACGAATTTCTGGCGGCAACGCCTCAGCTAGAGTGTAAGTACCTGGAAGCCGGTACCGTAATATTCCCGAGGCTGGATCGTGCCATTGACGATTTTTGTGAAAATCTTCGAACGAAATACGAAACGTGCGTCACTCCGGGCCGTTTTTTCGAGATGCAGAATCGGATCCGCATCGGAATTGGTGGCGAAACGTCTATATTGCAGGAAGGATTGGACCGGCTGAACCAGGCGCTGAGTGAGGCTTAGAATTCTATGGCGGCGCATCTCCCTGTGACGACTCGAAGATCATTCTTGCAATCCGCCGGATTGGCCGCCGGTCTGTGCTGCCGCGGATCGGCCTGCGCGAGCGAGGGAACGCCGCCGCTGCAGGAGTTTGGCTATGGCCGCGTTGAGCTCTTGTACGGCTCCGCGCAGAAGCAGTTCGAAGAGACGCAATCCGTTCTCTGTTCCTTAAACGAGGACAGCTTGCTCAAGCCTTGGCGTCTGCGGGCTGGCCTTCCCGCACCCGGCCCCGATCTTGGTGGCTGGTATGACGAAGTTCCGCTCGATAAAACGGGAAGCGGCGGCCATGGTTTCGCACCGGCACATTCCTTCGGACAGTGGATTTCGGCGCTCTCCCGCGGTTACGCCTGTAGTAGAGATCCGGCCACACGAGCCAAATTAGAGCGATTGCTTGCTCTCTACGGCCCGGCTATCTCCGGCAAGTTTTACGTCAATTTTCGTTTTCCCGCTTATAACTACGACAAGATGGTAATCGGCCTGATTGATGCCGGATGGTTCGCCGGTCAAACACAGGCGCGTGCCCTCCTGGACCGAACTACCGATGCGGCAGAGCCTCATTTGCCTCCGCATGCGCTAGACCGGGACGAGCCGCAACGCCTTTGGCGCAAGTCGATAGGCGATAACACAACCAACGATTACACATGGGACGAGTCTTACACCATGCCGGAAAATTTGTATCTGGCCTGGGAACGCGGCGCGGGTGACCGCTATCGCACGCTTGCTCGCCGCTACCTTCTCGACAAGACATACTTCGATCCGTTGTCGGAAAACAAGAACGTGCTTCCGAACCATCACGCTTATAGTTTTTGCAACGCCTTAAGCTCGGCGATGCAGGCATATCTCGCCGACGGCAGCCAAAAACATCTCCGCGCGGCCAGCAATGCCTTCGACATGATCTCAGACACCCAAAGCTTCGCTACCGGCGGCTGGGGGCCGAACGAAAGTTTCGTCACTCCGGGAGAAGGTAAGTTGTATGACAGCCTGACTGACACGCATCGTGGATTTGAGACGCCCTGCGGCAGCTATGCGCACTTCAAATTGACCAGGTACTTGTTGCGGGTGACGCGCGATGGCCGGTATGGCGACAGCATGGAGAGGGTGCTGTATAACACCGTGCTTGGCGCCAAGCAACTAGAACGCGACGGCCACGCTTTCTACTATTCTGACTACCATTTTGGCGGCGGCAAAGTTTATTTCCCCGATGCGTGGCCATGCTGCTCCGGCACACTTCCCCAAGTCGCAGCCGATTACCACATCATGACCTATTTCCATGATGCGGACGATATATTTGTCAACCTGTATTTACCGTCTACCTTACGGTGGATTAACCAGGACGGCGCTGAGCTCATGCTATCGCAGCATGGCCTGTATCCATTTGATGGAAATATCACACTACACGTAGGTGCAAAGCGCCCTGCGGATTTTGCTATCCATTTGCGAATCCCGGCTTGGTCCGCGCAAACAGATCCTATTGTGACGGTTAATGACGAGCCGGTGTCTGCGCCGATTCGTGCCGGTTTTTTGACACTTCGGCGGAGATGGAACGGCAACGATCGTATCCACCTAGCGCTTGACCTTCCAATGCGGTTAGAAGCAATCGATCCGCAGCATCCGAATGTGGTCGCATTGCTGCGAGGTCCCCTCGTGCTCTTCGCCATGGGCGAAAAGGCGCCGCCCGTCAGCCGTAATCAATTGCTCTCCGCTACGCGACCACCCAAGCAGGCTGGGTGGCAGGCTCAAACAGCGTCGGGGCCGCTCACATTGCAGCCATTTCTTAGGATTGCCGACGAGCGGTACAGCCCTTACATGGTTGTAAGTTAGCCGATCCTCTCGCGCCGAAAGCAATCCGCAGAGTGATCGTCGACAATTCCGACGGCCTGCATCCAGGCATACACAATAACAGGTCCAACGAATTTAAACCCACGTTGCTTAAGGGCTTTTGACATCTGTTCGGAAAGATCGGTCTTCGTGTAGACGGCGCCCGTCGTATTCTGAATCGGCTTATCGCCTGCCATCGCCCATACGAATTTCGAGAAGTCTTCGCTCTCTTTCTTCATCTTGAGATAGGCTCGTGCACCTCCGATGGTAGCTTTGATCTTGGCGCGTGAGCGGATGATCGCAGAGTTCAAAAGCAGCCGCTCGACATCAGCCTCTTCGAAGCGCGCGACTCGCTCAGGTCGAAAGCTTTTGAATGCTTTTTGAAAAGCCTCGCGCTTCCTCAGGATCGTTAGCCACGAAAGGCCAGCCTGAAACCCTTCCAGCATCAGCATCTCCCAAAGGGCTCGGCTGTCGTGTTGCGGAACGCCCCACTCGTTGTCGTGGTACTCGCGAAGGAGTGGGTCAGTCTCGGCCCAGGCACACCGGCGAAGGGAATCCATGTCGATCTCCTATGATTCCACGGGCATGTTTGGGCACTGTAGGCGCTGGAGGCGCAATAAAGCCGCTATTCGCCGGCCGCTGATTGCGCGTGTACGTATTTCTTCTCGTATTTAACTGGCGGCTTTTCCACTTTCTGGGTTTCATCGGGCCGTGCGCTCCTCGCGTACGGCGCAAGCGTGATCGATTGGCCCGAGCGCGCCGAGTCGATCAATGCTTGGACAATTCGAATGTCAGCCAAGCCTTCGTAGCCAGATGGTTCGGGTTCCTTGTCTTCAAGGATGCAGCGAGAGAAATACTCGATTTCACCGCCGAATTGGTCTGTGGTGTCAAAGGTGAACTTTTCCTCTTTACCCTCGGTCTTCATGGTCAAGGCCGGCTTCTCTCCGTACTCGAAGGACGGTTGCAGCATCATCTCGCCCTTTGTCCCGACGACGCTGTAGGAGTTGTGCGCAGTGGCCCCTAAACTGCATGTGAAGGCGGCCAACCGGTCATTTGGAAAGTGCAGAATGGCAGAGACCATTTCGTGGACATCGCTGAATCGGGGATCGTTCCCATGAACTCCTACTGCCGTAACGCTCACCGGCTCGTCGCGAAATAGATAGCGGGCCGCGTTGATTTGGTAGACACCTAAATCCATCAACGGCCCACCCCCAAACTCTCTCCGAAGACGAATATTGGTGGCGGGGGTCTGCTGGCTAAATACAGAATTAAAGATTCTTGGCTCGCCAATCTCGCCGGTTTGAATACGCTGAATAACGTTCAAATTAGACGGTTCAAAATGCAACCGATACGCGATCATTAGCTTTACGTGGTTGGTTTTGCAAGCGTCAATCATCTCTTGACATTCAGCGACGCTATCAGCCATGGGTTTTTCGCACAGGACATGTATACCGGCTTGCGCCGCCCGCACCGTGAAGTCTTTGTGGGTGTTGTTTGGCGTCGCGATATATACGGCATCTACCGCCCCGTTCCGGAGCAAATCCTCGTAGCCTTGGTAGTCCACCACGTGCGATACGCCGTATTTCTCGCCAAGCTCGCGGGCTTTTTCCGGGTCGTCGGTGACCAGAGCCGTCAACTCGGAATGGTGCATGTGTTTAAAGCTGGGCAGAACCGTTTCCTGCGCAATCCAACCCAGACCGACGACAGCATACCGAAACTTTCTTTCCTTTTCATTGCTCCCGAAAATAGACATTCCAACGTCCTCCAACAGATGCGATGGTTCTTGGGATGAGATGTTTCGCCCGGACTTCGATGATTGTTTTCAGGTGAAGAGAGGAGCACCGCGCTCTGTAGAAGGCTCGGAAGGGTGCGGTGTCTGGCGGGGCTCACACGGAAACGGCCTGGTTTCCGTGTGAGTCGCCCTCGCCAACAAGTAATCTCTCAATGAAACACTTATCGGCCAACCGCCTGTACACTGTAGTCAATATGAGCGGGATCTTGACCCGTTTCGGCGGTATTCCGGTTGCCCTATTGGGCGTTGCGAGCCTAACCGTCTTGCTCTACCGGGTTATACCGGTGAACGGCACGGCGGCGGCAGCCGGCTTTCTGCTTGCAATCCTTCTCACCGCAACCTACGGGAGGCTCTCGGGCGCCATCGCCGCATCCGTTTTAGCCACGCTGTGCCTGGATTACTATTTCTTTCCGCCCATCGGAAAAATCACGATCACATCCCCGGGGGACTGGGTAGCGTTGGGAGTTTTCTTAACCGTGTCACTGCTGGCAAGCCATGTCTCGACACGCTTCCGGCTGCAACGCGACGAATTGAGGTCAAGCGGCCAGCAAATTGAGCGGCAGTATGCGCTCAGCCGGGCGCTGCTTCTCGCGGGTCCTGCAGACGACGTTCCTCGCCTGGTGGTAAATAAATGCGTTGAAGTTTTCGGCTTCACTGAAGCGGTGTTATTTGAATCCGCTTCCGGTAAAACCTTTCGGTCCGATACTGCGGGCTCAATCTCCGATGAGAAGCTTCGGCATGTTGCGCTTTACGGATCCATCGTTTTCGAGCGTGAGCGCAACGTCACCGCAATTCCCGTAACGTTGGGCAATAAGACGCTCGGAAGCCTTAGTTTTCGCGGCGTCTCGATGCCGGAAACCAGTTTACAGGCGCTAGGCAATGTTGTTGCGATCGGTTTGGCGCAGGCGCAGGCCCAAGAAGCAGGCACACAAGCGGCCGCTGTTCGAAGGGGCGAAGAGCTGAAGTCAGTGCTGCTAGACGCGTTGGCTCACGATTTGAAGACCCCTCTTACGGCGATGGAAGCCTCGGTGGATTTACTGGTGCAGCCAACGTTGATTTCCAACGATCAGCGCCGCGACCTTCTACAAATCTTGCAGCAAGAAGTACAGGGATTAAAGCAGATGGTTGCGCAGGCCATCCATCTTGCGCGGATCGACGCAGGCCGCCTCAAACTGGATCTCCAACGGAGGCGCCCGCTGGATTTAGTAGAGGCAGCATTGCGATCTGTAGGCGAAGAATTGACATCACCTCGCTTCGAAATAGAGGTGTCCGCAGAGTTGCCAGCGGTGGCTGTCGATCCCGAGCTACTCACACAGGCGTTGAAACAGATTATTGATAACGCATTAAAATACGGCGCCCAACGATCGCCCATTGTGGTTTCGGCCGAAGAGACGGATGGCATTCTGTCTATATCGGTGCGCGATCATGGTCGAGGCATCACCGAATTGGAACAGCGTCACGTGTTCGATAAATTCTATCGAGGTTCGTTTAGCGAGTCCGGCATACAAGGAACGGGTATGGGATTGTCCATTGCGCGCGAGATCGTGGAAGCGCACAGTGGCACGCTTCGCGTCGAAAGCGAACTGGGAAAGGGTTCCCGATTCACGATCGCTTTGCATGCGGCGTCAGTGAATGAATTCGCCAAGCAGTCAGTATGAATTCTGGCCGCATCCTGGTGGTGGACGACGAACCGCAGATCCGGCGGGTCATGCGAACCGCGCTGGTGGCCAACGGATACGAGGCATTTGAAGCGCGGAATGGTGAGGAAGCGCTGGAAATGCTTCGCGAAGACAATCCCGACCTAATCCTGCTGGATATCAATATGCCCGGTATGGGCGGCATGTCGGCCTGCCGGGAAATTCGCAAAGTCTCCGATGCTGCAATTATCGTGCTTTCCGTCAGGGAGGGCGAGAACGATAAGATTAAGGCGCTCGACGCGGGGGCTGACGACTATATTACTAAGCCGTTCAGTGTAAACGAACTCATGGCGCGGATACGCGCAAATTTGCGCCGTTTGCCGACCTTAAGCGACCAGACCGCACCCATCGTAATATCGAATGAATTGACGGTGGATTTGTCGCGGCGGCAGGTGATCGCGCGCGGACAGCCGGTCAGGCTCACGCCGAAAGAATTCGACCTGCTGCAGTATCTTGTATCGAACGCCAATAAGCCGGTTGCCCATCGAAAGCTGCTGCAAACCATTTGGGGACCCGACTATGGCGATCAAGTCGAATATCTCCGGGTGTTCGTCAGCCAACTGCGTAAGAAGATCGAATCAGATCCTGCGCGGCCCCGTTACATTTTGACGGAGCCATGGGTGGGCTACCGCTTCGCTATGGAAGACGGTCCGATACCTGCCCGGGAATCTCCACAAAAGACATGACCGATCGAGGCAGACTCAAGATCTTCCTGGGTTATGCGGCAGGCGTTGGAAAGACCTACCAAATGCTCGAAGAAGCTCAAGGTCTCAAGAGCAAAGGCGCCGACACAGTAATCGGCTACTTCGAACCTCACGGGCGGAGAGATACGATCGCAAAGATCGAAAATCTGGAAATGATTCCGCGCAAGCTGGTGGAATACCGGGGCTCCCAATTCGAGGAGATGGATACAGAATCCATCCTGGCGCGCGACCCGCAGGTAGTGGTAGTGGACGAGTTTCCACACACCAACGTTCCGGGGTCCGCGCGTGAGAAACGGTGGGAAGATGTCCTTCTCATTTTGGATCACGGCATCGATGTCTTAACCACCATGAACGTACAGCATCTGGAAAGCCTCAACGACCAGATGGCGCAGATTACTGGCATACGAGTTCGTGAGACCATTCCCGACTGGGTAGTGAAGCAGGCCGACGAGGTGGTGATGGTCGACCTGACACCCAGAGCGCTGCTTAACCGTTTGGAGCGTGGTGTGGTGTATCCATCGGAGAAGGCGCAACGGGCACTACAAAATTTCTTTAAGGAATCGACTTTAGTCGCCTTGCGCGAAATGGCGCTACGGCAAACTGCACATGAAGTCGAAGAGCGTATGGAACAGGTGCGGGAGGATCAAGCGGCGCCAGCCCAATCTACGGCCGCCCCTAAACGGCAGAGGCGCTCCGATGATGCCGTGGTCATTTACATTAGCGATGACCCCTCGACAGCCATGATCATACGGCGAGGGAAGCGAGTGGCCGACATTCTGTCTTCCAATTGCTTTGCCGTCTTCGTAGCCGAGCGCTCAGACCTGAAAACGCTTTCTCCAGCAAGTCGCGATGCGGTCGAGCGGCATTTGAATTTTGCCCGGAACCTGCACATCGAAACCAGAGTATTGATCGGAAGCGATCATGCCCAGGCCGTGGTTGATTTTGCGCGGCTACACAATGCGCGCCAAATCTTTCTTCCTCGCGTTGTGGGCAAAGGCATTGACCGTCTTCTGCGCAAAAGCCTGGTAAGCCGTATCGTGGGCCTAGCAAGCGATATGGAGGTCACGATCGTCGCCGATCGCCGTCTGGAGAAGGCCGGCGCGCCGAGATGATCACGCCGGGCGACACTCCCACGCCTGTTAAACTAAAGTCGTCCTGCCAGATTTTCGGGCTGTGGCGCAGCCTGGCTAGCGCGCTTGCTTGGGGTGCAAGAGGTCCCGGGTTCAAATCCCGGCAGCCCGACCATTAGCTGACCTAGAGTTACCGAAAGCTCCATCCAAAAGCGGTTGAGGATTGGCTGCCCTCCCACGACCTTCGGAACAGTGCCTGCGCGCTCAACAATAACGGCGGATAATGTTCTAAAGAAGGAATGGCCGCCAACACGATCCAAGAATACGAGAATTCGGATGATTTGCGGACCGCGCCGGCGTATCTCCTGGCGGAAGCAGCCCATTATCTGCACATGCCGGAAGGAACCCTGCGTAGCTGGGTCATGGGCAGAGCATACCCAGTAGCCGGTCAATCCAAAAGGTCTAGACCTCTCATTCACCTGGATGACCCACGGGGCCGTTACATGTCCTTCATCAACCTGGCAGAGGCGCATGTCTTGGCGGCGATTCGTCGGCGCCACGGGGTCAAGCTTCCGAGCGTTCGCACGGCGCTCGAATATGTGAAACAACAATTCCATGTCCAGCGCCCGCTGATAGATGAGAGTTTCCAGACAGATGGTTTGGATCTCTTCGTTGAACGTTATGGAGAATTGATCAATGCCTCTCGCGAGGGACAACGCGCCATGAGAGAGATTATAAGCGTCTATCTTAAGCGCATTGAGAGAGATGCGAAGGGTATTCCGATCAAGCTTTACCCATTCACTCGCGACACAGCATCAGATGCGTCACCCAAATCGGACCCACGCGTGGTGGTCATGAATCCGGCCGTCTCCTTCGGCCGACCTGTAATCGCCCGGACGGGAATACCTGTTTCATCGATTTATGAACGATACAAAGCCGGCGATTCCGTGAAGGAACTCGCGCGGGACTTCCATCTGGACACCAGTGACATCGAAGAAGCCATCCGCTGCGAAGCCGCCTGATGGAACAGTATTCTTTATAGACAGATCACTCGGCGTCGAGCCGCTGCGAACCGATCTTCTCGATTGTGGTCTGGTCCTCAAGATCCACGACGACTATTTCGCACGGGACGAAGAAGACCGGGTCTGGCTCCGAGCAGTTGGCGATCGGGGCTGGGTGGTTCTCACCAAAGATCAACGACTACGATACCGTCCACTCGAAATTGCAGCGTTAAGAGCCAGCAAAGCCAAAGTGTTCGTTCTGACCGCAGGCAATCTGCGCGGTAACGAAATTGCCTATGCCGTATTATGATTCGGCATGGCTCAAGGTGCTAACGACTTAGCAGAACTATCCGCACCGGAAAGACGCGCGGCAGCTCTGCGTTTTATCGTTTGCCTGGGGATCGTAAGCCTCTTCGCCGACATGACCTATGAAGGGGCGCACAGCATCATTGGCCCTTATCTCAAAGATCTAGGAGCAAGCGGGTTTCAAGTTGCCATCATTGCCGGCGCCGGCGAAATGCTGGCCGCGAGCCTGCGGTTCTTTTCCGGGAAGTATGCAGATCATACCCGGGCATATTGGACCCTCACATTTTGTGGCTATGCAATGAATGTTGTCGCAGTGCCTGCGTTGGCATTCGCCCACAGTTGGCAACTCGCGGCTATTTTTATCATCGCGGAGCGCACTGGGAAGGCGCTCCGCGGACCGGCGCGCGATGTTTTGCTTTCAGGAGCGACGCAAGAAGTGGGCCATGGCTGGGGCTTCGGTTTGCACTCCATTATGGATCAGACCGGCGCAGTCATCGGGCCGCTCATGATGACTGCAGCGGTGGCGCGCGATCACCATTTTGGACCACCTTTCCTTTGGCTCGCGTTTCCAGCAGTAGGCACTCTAGTGGCGCTGCTGATGGCGCGTGTCTTAAATCCGAATAGAAATCCAAAGGCAAAGACGCAGGCGCCGCAAGTCTTGCCCCACGTTTTCTGGATGTACGTTGCAGCAGCGGGGCTGCTGGCGTGCGGATATATCGATTTTCCCTTGCTTGCGTTCCGTTTTGAAAGTGCAAATCTATTGGCGGCGGCCGCCATTCCGCTGTTGTATGCCGGCGCCATGGCGGTGAACGGTTTAACTGCGTTGCTCTTTGGAAGATTGTTTGACCGCTTTGGCTTGATCACCCTCGTTTTCGGCATATTAGTGTCGATGCTGGCGCTACCGCTTGGCTTCTTGGGGGGAACCGCGGCAGCAATTGCGAGTGTTTTCTGCTGGGCGACAGGACTTGGCGCCCAGGACGCTTGCTTGCGCTCTGGAATAGCCACTGTGGTCTCGATGAACAAAAGGGGGAGCGCTTTTGGAGCCTTCAACGGAGTATACGGAGTGATGTGGTTCTTGGGAAGCCTGGTGATGGGATTGCTTTATTCGAAATCTTTTGTGGGCTTAGCCGCATTTGGTGTAGCGGCTCAATTGGCGTCAGCAATCATGTTTTTCCGGCTGAGGGGAATGCTGGACAAGAGTCTAGAAGCGTAATTAGCCCTTACGTTCGGTTAGGGTCTCAATCACGGACAGGAGGCCCAATACCAGAAGTGCGCTCACACCCACATAGCGGATGACCTTCGGTTGGATATGAGCCACAATCCATTGGCGTACACTCGCACCGATTGAAGCAGCGAGCGCACCTTTGGTAGCCATAGCGGCCACGGCTCCGGCCCACACAAGAAGTGGTGCTCCGAAGCGGGCCGCCATCGTAGCCGCAGTGATCTGTCCAACGTCGCCCCATTCAGAAAAGAATATGGCGGCAAAGGCGACGAGCGCACCTTTCGAATAGCGCTGGTC
>JBARMQ010000247.1:0-5188 GCA_049802535.1 Bryobacteraceae bacterium
TTAAGTGATGGAAGAACCGGCCGAAGGCTGCCGTGTCGGAGCGTTTGGCGTCGTCATAATTCTTCACGGGACCGGGCTGGAAGAAAAACGTATACATGGAACCGACTCGATTGAGGCTTAAGCCGGTAGGTACGTTTGCCGCCAACTGCGCAGTGCTTTGTTCGATGGTGGAGTAGACATCCGGATTCGCTTCCAAATACTGCAGCATCGCGATGCCCGCCGTCACAGCCACAGGATTGCCAGACAATGTTCCCGCTTGATAAATGGGGCCGACAGGCGCGACTTTGGACATAATGTCCCGGCGGCCGCCGTATGCCGCCAAAGGCAGACCCCCGCCCACGATCTTCCCGAGCGTGGTCATATCGGGTTTGACGTTGAATAGCTTCTGGGCGCCGCCGAAGCTTAGCCGGAAACCGGTCATCACTTCGTCAAAGATGAGTAAAGCGCCATATTGTTCCGTAATGCGGCGCAGTCCCTCTAAGAAGCCGGGCTCGGGAGGCACGCAGCCCATGTTGCCGGCAACGGGCTCGACAATGACTGCGGCGATTTTGCCGCCTTGTTGTTTAAAGGTGCTTTCAACGGCATCGAGATCGTTGAAAGGCAGCGCGATGGTGGTCTCTGCAAAGCGGCAGGGAACTCCAGCGGTGTCGGGCAATCCAAGCGTCGCCAAGCCAGAGCCGGCCTTCACCAACAGCGAGTCGACATGCCCGTGATAGCAACCTTCGAACTTGACGGTCAGCTCACGGCCTGTGAATCCGCGCGCGACGCGCAACGCGCTCATGCTGGCTTCGGTGCCGGAGTTAACGAGCCGAACCATTTCGACGGAAGGGACCGCGTCAACGATCAATTCGGCAAGCTCGACTTCACGCCCGGTAGGCGCGCCGAAGGTTGTTCCTATTTCGAGAACTGCGGCAATGGCGTCGAGTACCGGCTGAGGCCGATGCCCCGTGATCAGTGGCCCCCAAGAGCAAACGTAGTCGATGTATTCATTGCCGTCGACGTCCCAAACGTGGGACCCTTCGCCCCGTGCAAAGAAGCGCGGCGTGCCGCCGACTCCACGAAACGCGCGGACGGGCGAATTGACGCCGCCTGGAATCGACTGTTGCGCCCGGGCAAACAGCGCTTCCGATTGGGCGGTGTTCATACTCGCGTTTCGCCGAGGATCAACTTGCGAAACAGAAAGCTCATCAAGATTTCATGCACCGTTGTATTCACGTTGCGCAACAGGCGTGATTTCAATTCCAGGTAAGGCTGCGTGCCGGCGAAAAGGTCTTGCATGATTTCGCAGA
The DNA here is from genome assembly GCA_049802535.1 of Bryobacteraceae bacterium. Classification (GTDB taxonomy): domain Bacteria; phylum Acidobacteriota; class Terriglobia; order Bryobacterales; family Bryobacteraceae; genus Bog-105. The sequence continues at coordinate 1,290 of JBARMQ010000247.1, forward strand.
ATTTGGGGCTGCGCTTCATGAAGTCGACCATGCGGCTGGGAACTGCGCCGAAGAAGATAACGCCGCAGAACAGCCGTTTGGCCAAGCCCGAGCCATAGGTCAGATCAAGTCCGAAATCACGAGACACCAGATGGCGGTATTGCTCTGCGTGCTTTTCGGGTTCGTTGCCCGCCAAGAGAACTTGGCTAGCTAAATCGCCGGATCGGACTGCATAGTAGAGGCCTTCTCCGGTGATGGGATCTACTAAGCCGCCTGCATCTCCGACAGCGATCCAGCCATCGCCAGCCAACCGGTTATTACGCCATCCACTGTATTCGAGAGCCGGCAGCATGTGGCCATAGAATTTGGCGTCCTGCCGCCGAAGGCCGCGCTCATCCATATAGCGTTCCAGACGGCCGCGAAGGCACTGCGCCGACTCGCTCTTTCCGCAAATGCCCACAGAGAGATGCCCGTCTCGCGGGAACACCCAGATGTAGCCTTCCAAGTTCGGCAGAAATTGAATATCGATGTGTTGCTGATCGCTAGGCACCCAATAACCCAACGCATACATCGTGTCCTGCGCACGGTATTGCGTGCCGACATCGCGCAACGGATTGCGTGCGCCGGTGGCAACCACGCAATAGTCGGCATTGATTTTACCCGTTTTCGTGCGGATCTCCCAACCGTTCGAAACGCGATCCATGCCCAGCACGCGTTCCTTTTCGATCTGCGCGCCAGCGGCCTCGGCGCGATCGAGCAGCATACGGTTGAGATCGATGCGGGAGTAGATGACCAGAGGTTTCGTGAGCACCATCCGGAAGGCGCCCGATTTCGGGGCCGCCAGAAAAGTGTCGGTCACTAATTTCTTGCGCGTGTTGTTTTCAATCAGGTATTGATATTGGGAATAGGCCTTGTAAGTGATGCCGCCGCCACAGGGCTTCTCCCAAGCCAATTTTTCGTCGAGGACGATTGTCCTGAGTCCGCCACGCGCCAAACGCTCGGCTGCGGACGCGCCCGCGGGGCCACCGCCTAAAACAGCAACAGTCTTCATTGATTGGCGGGGCCATCTCCTTGTTGAGGCGCAGGCTGAGGCATGGGTTGCGACATGTTTTGAGACGGGTCGATTTTAGGATGGCCCGGCGGAAGAGGTGTGCCTGGGGGGCTAGACATTTCCCCGCCCTGTGGGAGGGTACTGTGACCAGTGGAATCTCCAACACTGATTACGTTCCATTTTCCGCCTTCCTTCTGTAACGTATACGTCATCACCATGCCCCCGTGGACGTCCGTGTCACCCTTTTGGTGAAACGCAACCGTGGCGTACGCTTTATCGCGGTCGAATCGCACGGCGGTTGTGGTCATCGTGAGGCTATCCATATCGAGGCCGGCGTGAGCCTTCAGGCGTTCCAGTATCGCTTCCTGAACCTTCTCCTTGTTGTTGATATTGCTGCCGCAACTGACCAGCAGCAGTGCTGCCGCCGCTATCACGGCCGCTAGGCGTAACACAACCCGATTATAACTGTCGAGGCGCGAAGGGCGCCGTCCTCAAACTCTATAATCGATAATGCTTCGCGAGGGCAGCAATTCGCTGCTGACGAGTGATCATCGCTATCACTACCTGGAGTCGTTGATCACGTTGTTCGTCGTGATTTTGTTGATTTCGAACATTGTGGCCGCTAAATTCTTCGCACTGGGCCCCCTGCGGATCAGCGCCGCCCAGATGTTGTTCCCGCTTACGTACATTTTTGGCGATATCTTTACGGAAGTATATGGATACTCCGCGTCCCGCCGGGCCATCTGGTATGGGTTTTTCGCGTCTTTCCTGCTGGTGGCGATCACCTATATCGCCGTCAAAATACCCGGCGCGCCGGAATTTCGGGATCAGGCGGCGTACGCAACGATCTTTCTACCGGTGGGACGAATCGTGTTCGCGAGTCTGATAGCGTACTGGTTCGGGGAATTCGCCAATTCGTTCACGCTGGCAAAGCTGAAGCTGGTGACAAACGGGAAATATCTGTGGACGCGGACCATCGGTTCCACCATCGTGGGGCAAGCGGTGGATACGACGCTGGTGATTCTGATCGCATTTTATGGCACCAGGCCGCCAGGCGTTTTATTCGCTCTCATAATATCGGGATATCTGAGCAAGGTGATTTACGAAACGGTGATGACGCCGGTCACTTATGCGGTGGTGGGTTACCTGAAACGGCAAGAAGGTGTGGACTATTTCGACCGCGGGACGGACTTCAATCCGTTTGCGGCGCATTGAATCCGTATGAAGATCCAAAAGGCCGTCGTCACGGCCGCTGCGCCGAATCAACGAACGCTACCGCTTCAAACCGTCATCGACCGTGATGGCCAGGAGAAGTCCGTCTTGCGAATTATCGTGGAAGAGATTCGCAGCGCGGGCGTGGAACAGATTGCCGCGATCATTTCGCCGGGGGATGCGATAGCTTATGGACGCGCTGCCGGCGACTCATCGGTGCGGTTTATCCAGCAGGACGAGCCGAAGGGTTACGCCTCGGCATTGGCCTGCGCGAGTTCGTTCACAGGGGATGATCCATTTCTTCACTTAGTCGGCGACCACTTATATGTATCGCCCAACGGCAGCCGGGCGGCACGCGAGCTCGTCGACGTTGCGAGCGAGGAAGGCTGCGCGGTTTCGGCCGTCCAGGCAACTCGTGAGACGCTGCTGCCGCTGTATGGCGCGATTGGCGGTCAACCGGTAGCGGGAAAGAGCGATCTTTATCGCATTGAAAGAGTCATCGAGAAACCAACTCCGACAGAAGCCGAACAGAGCTTGACCACCGCTGGTTTGCGCGCGGGCTACTACTTTTGCTTCTTCGGCATGCATGTTTTGACACCCACTTTTATGGACATACTCGCGCGTCACGCATCGGGGGGAAGACCGATCACGGTTTCCGCGGCGCTGGCGGAGTTGGCAGGCCGCGAACAATACCTCGCGTTTGCGGAGAAGGGCCGCCGTTATGATGTGGGCGTGAAATATGGTCTTTTCCAGGCGCAGCTGGCGTTAGCCTTGCAAGGCAAGGATCGCGATGTGGTGTTGGCCCAGATGGTGGAATTGCTGGCGCTGCAGCGGACCGACGCTCGCGAGATGAAGTTAGAGGACTGATGCGGCTGGTTCGGATCATTACCTCGACCAACGGCGGGGAGAGAGATCGCTCCGTCGACGAATTCTGCCGAAGCATGACGACCCAAGAGCTTCTGGCCGAAAGCGCGGAGCTCGATCGTTTTTGGCGGACGAACAAGAACTTATATGAACGAGTTCGCGCGCAATTTTTCCTTTACGCGATTCACCGCTTCCATCTGCAACAGCGTTTAGACATTCCCCAAACGGGAATCATCCCGTTTGAGATTACCAGTCACCTGCTGAGGCGCCGCTTCGAAGAGGCCATTGAACTGCTGAATCGCGCAGTAGCTTCCGCCGGTATCAATAGCGCATCGTGCAGTGCCTTTGCCGCCGCCTTTCGTGGTTTGGCATTTAAGACGCTTGCCGGCCAGGTGCGTCAAAGCGTTCGTTCCGTTAAAGGCAATCAATGGATGTCGCGCGTTGGACATCCAAGCGATTATCCGCTGCGATTGCGCCCCGAGTTATTGGCGCGCACGCCGGACAGCGCGCTATATCCGATTCTGAAGGAATCCACGCCTGTTCGCATGGATCTGACGCACAGCGCTTGGAGCGACATATTTTTTCTGGGGATGGATTTTCCGGAAGGCGCGAAGGTTCTGAACGTCTCCATCGACTTAAGCGTGCGCGAACAAGGCAGCACGCCAAAACCTCCGATCGAAGCCTATTTCCGCGTCATCGACGAGCCGGTGTTGCGGTTGACCAGCATTGATTTGGCGGCGACAGCCGACATCACAAGCTTTGCGGAACTTTTTGATTTCGGTCGAGACTATCT
>JBARMQ010000248.1:0-3138 GCA_049802535.1 Bryobacteraceae bacterium
CTAGCCCTTGTATCGATAGCGGCGTCATGTTTTATGTTCAGGAATCGGCGAAGTACAAAAACGACTATAATACTGGGCTCGAGATGCAGATTGCAGATTTGGCCTGTACCGTCCCTGACAGCAGGGAGATCCTACGCCGCTCAGGCGATCTGTACGGTCTCATCTCCACAAAGGTCAACACAGTAAAGGCGGCTGGCGAATGGAATCAATTCGAGATCATTTCGAACAACGGACATCTTCAGCTCATCCAGAACGGGAAGGAGATTACGACGCAGCTATGGGACGATGCTTGGCGGCATTTGGTGGCAAACAGTAAGTTCGCCAAAATGCCGGATTTCGGAACCTTCAAGCAGGGTCATATCTCGCTGCAGGGAACGGAAGATAAGGGCGAATCGCAAATTAAGATCTATTTCCGTAATATTAAAATAAAGAAGCTGTAACCTGAATGTTCCGCAGGTTAGATGCGGGAAAAGAGGTCTGCAAGGGCGAGCGAGACTGGACCCGCGGTGATCGTTTCGTCCACTTTGCGGGGCTCGAAATCAGTGGGGAAGTATTCCCAAGCGATTTTGCGTTCGGGATCAATAATCCAACAATAGGGAACACCCCACTGGTGATAGTGTTCGCACTTTGCGAAGAGTTTGCCAACGCGGTCGGGGGGACTTACGACTTCGACACACAACAAGACGCGGTCGTTTGGGCCTGGATATTTTCCGGCGATCGGGTGTGCGAGTTCTTCTACGGCGACATCCGGGATGTAGAACTGCGCTTCGCGCAGTCGAGCGGTCAGCTCAGGCAAGGGGTTTAACTCCTTGTATCGGCTGCGAATGAGCGTGGTGATGTTTGCCTGCATTTGACTGTGGCGCTTCGTCCCCATGGGTTTCTGCATCAATTGGCCATCGACGAACTCGCATGCCGGCTTTTCGTTACCGTCGACGAAGCGTGCGATGTATTCCGCGGCGGTGATGAGGGGCGTGCTTGCGATGGCGGCCATTTTGCGAGGACTTCCTCTTTCATTATCGAATGAGGCGCACCCAAATGCACGCACCGGCAAAGATTCGATTCCGTCGTATCGGTAGTGCTGAAAAGCCCAGAGCTTAGCCTCAATTGATACGGTCAATGCATTGCGACGGCGATCTTGCTGGTGGATGTCAGACGCCAGCGTGCGGCAAAGGGGATTTGAATCGTCACATCGGCAACGCCAAGGAGCGCCGGATCCGCCGTGATGCCAAGGATCGGGATTGGGATGCCATCGACGGAAAGCGAAAAGGGCAGAGCCACCGTTTGATTCGGAATGCCAGCTGAGTTGGTGTTTGCCGATGGTGCGAACTGGCCAAGTCCTGTAATGGGCAGCGTCATGGTTCGCCAGATGGATGGCGGCATGGCCAGGATGACGGGATGAATGTTCTCGATCGGAAGACTTGTCAGAGTGCTCGCTGCGGGGCCGGTGGAGAGCTGCAGGGTGGCGCTTTCACGGCCGGAGAGTTCCCATGGAATTTGAACGAGTAAGTTTGTAGCAGCGCCGGAGCCGGACAAACGAAGGATCGGAGCTGCGACTCCATCGAACGAGACCGTCAGACCCTGGACCGATGTCGGATACGGAGGCGCGAGATAGGAGACGGGTTCAAAGCCATTGCTGCCCATAGGCGTGAACGAAACGTTCATCAAGGCGCCAGGCGTCAGGGCGGACTGATGGCCATTCCAATCCGATATCGCGATGGACTGGGCTGCCGGCGGAAGGGACTGAAGCGCGAAGACCACTTGATCGCCTTCTGTTGACGCGTCAATCGTGACGTCACCCGCAGAGTTGCCGGCTCTCACGTTCACGGATGCTGTCCCGTCGACTGCGGTTTGTACCACAGGATTGTCGATGCTTGCTGCGCCGTTTGAGACCGAAAATGCGACGGTGCGGCCGGCAAGTGGTTGGCCTTCGGCACTTTTGACTTGAACCGTTAGCGGCGTGTCGAACGGCTCGCCAAGATTGGCAATTTGAGCATTGCCGGAGCGAGTGGACAGCAGACCGAGGCTCGTGTCTGTCAATTGAAATTCAGCGGAAAGACCGGCCGTTCCGACGGTCACAATTTGCGCGCCGAGATTTGGTCCAAGTTGGACCGTGGCGGAAGCGGTTCCGTCAACGGCAGTTGTAGAAGTCGCGCTCAAGATTTTTGCTGTGGTCGATTGCCATGCGACCGGCGCGGAAGGAACCGCGTTGCCGTAGAGATCGAGAACTTGAACAGAGAGCTTTGCGGGGAGCAAATATCCGCTGGGGCCGGACTGAAAATTGCCGGAGATCAATCGGATCAAGCCCGCGGCGGCGGGAGAGACTTGGTAGGCGATGCTTGGAGAAACGGTCATGCTACCGAGCACGAATCCGAGGGTGCCTTGGCCGGTTGCGCCATTGACAATGAGGCGACAGGCAAAATGTCCGTTAAGGTCTGTGATAGCCGGAGCGCCACTGCAGGACGCCTGCGAATCGGCAGCGGGAGCGAGGGCAACGGAGACGCCGGCAAGGGGCGAACCGGCGGCGGATGTGAGGGTTAGAGTTACCGGCACCGATGAGGGAGCGCCATCCACCAAAGGAAAGACTTGATTCCCCGAGCCCGAGACTTGCACAGTGGGCGGGGACCCCGCAGGCAAGGCGTGAACCAGGAAGACGGACGAATCGCCATTTTCAGCCGTTAGCAGAATGATGGAGAAGTCGTCCGGCGACGAGTCGCTCGCTGGGAATTGAGCGTGAAAGGCCAAAGTCCCGTCGGATTGGGTGACCAACGAGAGTTGCGAAACGACGGCGCCCGCTCCATTTAATAACTCAGCGGATCCTTGTTGAACGGTCGCGGTGACCGTTACGCCGGCGGCGGGTGCTCCGTTCTGCATGACGGTGGCAACAAAGGGAGTACTGGTTGTCACGGTTGACGAACCCTGCCACACGATGCGACCGATACCGGAGGGTTGAGGAAATGCGGCGGCGCCGGGGTCAAGGACGTTGATGGTGAAAAACACCTGGTTGCCGGGGACAGAAGCAGTCACGTGGGCCACGCCGGGCACAAGTCCAAGGACGGTAATGGATGCATTGCCGGAGCCGTCGGTAACTGCCTGATTTGCCGGTAAGAACAGAATAGGCGAATCGGTGGTGTAGAGAAC
>JBARMQ010000249.1:0-19433 GCA_049802535.1 Bryobacteraceae bacterium
GTGCAGAGTTGCTTTGTCTCGGCGGAGAGTTCTCCGATTGCTAGGAGCTCATTTTGTCTGCACCGAAGAATTGGCGTGTACATGAAAATCTATCCAGCCATCAACACGCTACGAACCTCACCGGTACCGAGTAGATGAGTGAGTGCGGTGAACTTCCTTTTTTCGAACCGGAGCCGGCCGGCCACGATAGCTGGATGAATGGAACACTTGCCAGCTAGCTCAAGGACCGCAGATTCCGTACAGAAACGGAATGCATCGCTCCTCAACCAAGTATCACGCGGCACAAATGCATCTTTTGCGAAGGCGTTCGCTTCGGCCTCGAGCTCGAATTCGTCCGTCTCATCTTCCTCCAACGAATCGACAAAGACTTCATTCGGCCGTTCCGTAAGATGAAGGAGGACATGGCCAATCTCGTGGAGCAGCGTGAACCAAAAGCTATCGATTCGATCGTGACGGAGCGTCATTGCGATCACTGGCCCGACGCCTTTCGCTATGAACGACGCCCCGTCCGTTCGCATGCCGGGCAATGCATTCTCAAGCACCACGGTAACTCCGAGTTTCGCCAAGTAGCCGATTGCTCGGACCGGACCGGACGAGACATTACTCAACCGGACTAGGCGCGTGATTGCCTTGTCATTCAGCCTATCGGCTTCGAAATTAGATGAAGGGCGCTCCATGGCTCTGTCCATAACTCTGCAAAGCCAGGCAGAAGCCGCTAGTTCATCGACCAAGTCTCGTTGGCGAATTTGGCGGCGATACCTAGCCGACACCGCAAAGAGAGCCCGATGAGAATTAGGGCCGAATAGGAAGTCTCTCAGGCCTTTCCCACGGCTTAGTTGCTTGTCCTCACTAGGCTCCGGCAAGAACCACTTGCGGCGAATCATCTCGCGGACCGCAGTCGTCGTTGCGGCCTTCGACACAACGGAAAGAATAGCCTCGTCTGAGGGTACTTCATCAACATCATGACCCACGGTGAAGATGTCATCTGTGAGTGCGTCCGATGTGACCCTCGTAACCCAGCTTTGTGGTAGTTTGATGTTCCTCTCCATTAGCTCTCCAGAAACTTTTTCGCCCCATCGGGCGAGAACTCGAAGTACGTCATACGCTCCGCAGGACTGAGACCTAACTCCTGCATTCCAGCGCGACGATAGAATCCTTCCGACTGTATAAGTGAATGAAGGCCGCAACGGCCGTTCATCCCCTCACTATTGCTGACTGCAACGGCGACACCGAGCATAAGCTTTCCAAGCCCCTTGAACCGCGGCGGAGACTGGAGGGGAGACCGGTTCCAGGGTCCGACGGCCAAGTTCTCGATGTAGACGATGGGCGTGTAAGACGCCGTCTCTAAACGGGAGGGTTTCGATATGTCGAGCCACATTATCGCCTCAACGATATCGCCGTCCGCGAGTACCAACATGCGATGCATCGAACCCATGTGGCGCCATTTCTCGGCCCAGTCCCAGTGAGCGTCGGGCGCCCCGTAGATTCGCTGTTTCTCTTGCCACACATCCTCGCTCCGTTTCTTTCCGGGCACGGTGGCAAAAGCTAGCGTCGCGCGATCCCTTGCTGCCTCAAGTAGAGGTTTCCACTCACGCTCAACGCATTCGAGATGTTCCCGAGTGAGACCATCCACCAAGTCCAGGCGACGACGCTCTCCATTGTCATGCCGGAATACATCTAAGGTCGCCAGTACTCCGGTCAAAGGAGCAGCACCTCCGTTTTATCCGCCTTGTCCGGTGCCTCTAGTACCAGTCGGTTACCCTGCGAAAGCTTCGTATCGAGAGACTCGTAGAGTCGAAGCGCTTGGCGGAGGATGGCCGACTTTGTTTGCCCCTTACGGCCCGCGAGTCGCTCTAGCGCTCTCATTTCAATTTCGGACAGCGAGAGCATGAGCCCCTTCTCACGCTTTTGCGCCTTGAGCTTCATTTTCTACAGTATACAGCTTCTATATATTTTTTATATTCCAGTGCGAACGTGGCTCGTTTCCAGCGAAGGCGATTCGCTCATCTTGACCGAAAAAGCTTGACCTCATCCGGAACGCTGCATCCTAAATTCTTGGGCTTTGGGCGATTACTCCCGAGAAGTCGTTAGCGTGCAATCTGAAACGGCGTTTATCGGTCCAAATGCGGCGTAGCCTGTAAGGAGCAGTGTCAATCAGAAATGTTCAGGATCGCGCTTGCTCGCGATGGCCGGGTTCGGAAGGTGTTCGGAAACACCGGAAAAAGGCGAGCACAGGCTTGGCGAGCTGGCAAGGTTAGCGGAACGTACGCATAGCCGCGATTGTGGCCCAAGGCTGCAGAGTCATCGTCTTAAGCGCCGCTACCTTGAGAAGGGCAACACCGAGTGAGTTCTTGGTTGGGGGCACCGGCGCGAGCAGCATTGAATACGAAGATCCGCCGTCGAAATATCCGGCCACTAGAGGAACGTGGCCGGGCACGACCATCGCAGCCGCATACTCGTTCGTGGTGAAATAATCGAAAGGCGTGCCGCCGGAAACGGCGCTGACGTCGCCACGCCCAGTGAACGTCACCCAGGCGTTCTTCGCCGCAACAGACTCGACGCTGTCGGGCGCATTGGCGGTCCCGACATGGGCCAAGCCTTGCACACCCGCTTGTGTGTATTTGCAAAGATAGCAACCGCTCATCGGGCCCGTGAGGACAGGACCTCCTAAACCGGCGGTAGTGACCGCACCCGCAACGTATTTCAAAAAAGTAAAATTCCAATTCGGCAGGTGAGGGGCCATGGGGATGACGCCTAGACCATTCGGCGCGCCACCGGTGTAGACCGAAACAGCCGCAGCAGTGGTCTGTCCGGGAAGGACGCCGTTCACCAAGGCCAAGCCGTTGGCGTTGTTGCGGCCGGGATCGACTCTGTAGTTAATGTACTTTCCCACTAGATCTGCAGGGTAGGGCATAAGGACCTCACTGTTTCAGCGGATGTAATGACATGTTGACAAATGAGCCACAAACGAATGTCGAGTTCTGCTGAACAGTGTGAGGGTAGCACGAATCGCTGAGCAACGATCGAAACCTGGGTGCCGGAGAGAACGGGGCTGGTGACGCTGCGGGATTGGCGGGGATGAGTGAGGTCTCCGCTTGCTTGACGCGCGCCGTGCCGAAGCAGTGCGCTTAAGGCCGACTCGGTGGACTCGAAGTCTCCGCTCCGTGACCGTCGCGGTTCTGCAGCTTGGCTCCCTGCTGGCGTCATCAAAGGCCGCGGGTTGCAGAAGGGCCGTCTTGGGAGGCACAAACCCCTTTACGAATACGCTACTCTCCGATATAAGGCCGCGCTGCGTCGTTCACATCCGCGATTGGCAACGCTCCTGGATGGGGACAGATTGTACCGGGGCTGCAATGATGAAACGCAGCTGCGCTACGTCATATTTGGCCATAGCTCTGCTCTCGGCTACGTTTGCAGTCCTTGCCGCATGGGCCGGGTCGCCAAATGAGCCCGCTGCTGCTACATCGCGCGGTTTCTGCCCAGCCTACTTAACCGCAAGCACCGTTCCACTTCGACTAAGGCTATTTCCGCTTGACGGCCCTGAGATCGATGTTCCGGTACCCTCCGGAGTGCCCCGCGGCATGAACGTCCTTGCGTACGGTCCCGACGGGCGGGTGATCTACGGTCACAGAATGCTCTCGTTCTTACAGCCAGCCGGAATCGAAGAAGTCGACTTTGACCCGCCTCGCACCCGCGTGGTGCCGGGCTCCGTCGACGGGGCGTTGATTCAGATTTTCTGTCTGGATGCGTCGCTGTCATCGGGGCGCCTCACGGTGATGGACACCCCATGGTCGCAGCCTCGCACCTTCCAGATTGACCCGGCCGCAGCGACGATCACTCAGATGCAGGCTGACTCTCCTTCGACCTGCGGCGGCCCGGGAGGACTTCTATCGCCGGATGGCAAGCGAGTCCTCGTAAAGAGGGGCAAGTCTCTTGCCGTCACTGACCTTCAGGGCCGAGTGGTCCGGGCTATTCAAGGAACAAAGAAAGATGCCGGCTATCTTTGGTCCCCGAATAGCGAGATGCTGGTGTGGGCACGCGGCAATGAAATCATGCTGATCGATCTGTCAAGGGAGCGTGAAGATTTGCCTCCGAGGAAGCTTGGGTCCGCTGGAGATTCGGACGTAGTCTGGTCTCCTGATTCAAAATATCTTTTGATTCGAAGCTCCAGCTTGTCATGCAAATTCACCTTATACGGCGAGAGTTTAGAGGTGATCGACGTGGCGACCGGGAAACGAATGCCCGTGAAGAGCTCGCATTGCGAGATCATGGCTGGCGCTTTCGGCTGGATGGATCGGGCGATCGCACCATAGCTGGAGGAGCGGACCAAACGCGCCAACACTCCGCAGCCGATCTCACGGGGGCCTGCAACGCGGCGAACCAGATCCTTTTGATCGCCGGCGAGTGAAAGCCGATCTTACAATGCTAAATGCCAGGTGGCGAATCTGCGGATCGCATCATTGCGCTTACAATTATTTGACTGCCCCACTGAAACGTGCTGCCTTACTTGGCTGCTCCGCTTTACACTTGTGAACGCAAAGTGGAGCTTCACGCGTACGCAAGAGGTCGCTTTAGACATGATCAGGAGTAGAACGGTTCTAATAGTGCTGACGATTGGAGTGCTCTCGAGCGAGGGTCTCGCCGGCGCGGCAAAGGTAACGAATGGCAAGGAACTCGCCCTTCGACTCGCTGATCCAGCTACGCAAGATCGCGCTGTCGCTGAAGTAACGGCTCGCGCGAGAGTCGATATTCCGCCTTCCTACTGGTTGCACTGGGACAGGCTAATGCGGAACGCTATTGGGCGGAAGAAGGACTAAAGCAGGTGTCCGAAGATCATTAGATCGGATCGCGGACGGGAAAGTGCTTCAGTACATTCAGTACATATGGCTTCGGGCAACCATTCCCCGGCTCATCGTTTTCGGCGGCTGTTGTTAGCGTTGGCCTCCATGGCGATTCTCGCGGCCGCCAGCCACGCGGCGACCCAGGTGCCGCAAAACATCTTGTAGGACCTGTATGAAGATTGGTGTTGGCGCAATTATTAGTACGGGAGCACAGAGCTCGGCCTTAACTGTATCGTCGAACGAAAATTACCGGTGCTACTGTTCTGGTCGAGGTCAACCGGCAAAGAGATCGTCGGATTTTGCTCGCAAGAACTTCGTGTCTGCCAAGAGTATAACGGCCCACGGCAAATCTATACCGGCGCCCAAATGGAGACCTTTGGCGATAAAACTCCGGAGGAGGCCTTTACGCAATCCGTACAAGCCGCGAGCAGGCGTTGGGAGCTATCTCTTTGACTCGGCGCGAGTCCGAAAACTGCGAACACTCATCGAGTCGGCAGCTATGGTGAGCAAAGCATCTCGGGGCCAATGATCGATCGGAAATGTTTGGCGACCTTGCTGGGTACGGCGGCCGGCCATCCGCGCATTCGAGACACGGAGTCGGGCGCCCGGCCCTTTCGCTGGGCGCTGTGGCGTCTTATGCTCCTAAGCTGCCTGTGCATCACAAGCTGCCGAGATGAAGGAACTATTGTTTGGTCGGCACGGCTTCTTTCTCCAGACACTCGCTGGCTTGCTTCTGCAGAAACCAGACAGTGGAGTGGTCCAGGGACTGCCTCCGTAGGCACCAGCGTATATCTGAAGCAAATGGACAGTAGTGAACCCGCTGTTCAACTTTTAGGCCTCAGCGACCCCGGCGCCTATCCTATAGGAGTAACCAGTGTTCAACTAACGTGGACCACGCCGACGCATCTCGATATTAGATACTCCGGACAGTCCACTGTGAACATTGAGGTCGTTAAATTTCAGGGCATCGACATCACAGCGCAGGCCCGATCGGGCAGTTCCCCTAGTCCGACGACTCGTTAATAGCAATGTTGACTTTCGCGGCTTCTACTCTTTGGTCCGAGCGCCGTAATGAACGTCACGGCCGCGGACCAGGATGGCTCAAAACGGTTTTAGAAATCGCTTAGCCGTCACCGCATCGGAAGTGATGCCAGAGCAAGCTCCTGCAAAATTCGGATTCTCCGCTGGGAAAGCCCCGTCGTGATATGAGAAGCGGGAGGCGATATCGTGAATGTATGAATGAGACGGCTGATGTCAAGAGGAAAATTCGTCAGGTTTTGGAAGATGTCTCCTCTGACCAGCAGAGTATCGATGAGGCCTTGGACCGCATAATGGAGGCGATCGATCCGTTACAGCAGCTAGCTCGAGAGGAGCTTGAGCGGTACCGTTCCACCTTTGCTGAATTGGCTAAATGACGGAGCCACGGTGGCTTGCGGTTGAAGATGTCATCCGGCTGAGGCCTCCGCTTGCGGCTTGGCGGTTCGGTCTCTAGGGTGAATAGGCGTTGATTAATCGACTGTACTCGGCTTGGGCTTGTTTGAGAACGGGAATGTCAGGATCGGCATCCTTCCAAAGTGAAAGGAAATCCTCGTAAGCTTCCTGCGCTTGCTCTTTGTGGCCTGCCATCGCGTGGGCTCTGCCGGCCTGCAGGTGGGCGAGAGCTCCGATGGGGTCGCTCACGACAATCCCGCGGTGATTCAGGATCTTTTGAAATTCGATTGCGGCATTTTCGCCTTGATGTAAAGCGAGGAACGCTTGCCCGCGAACATAAACAGGATAGAGGGCACCGAACAGCGCGAACATGGCGACACGCGGCAAGCCGAGTTCATGTGGCACGAAAGCCTGCAGGGTCTCTAGCGCCTGATCTGCCTTACCGTCATGCAGTGCGCTGATTGCGCGGAGCACCGGCAAGGAGTTCTCTCGAACGCATGTGTCGTAGGGGAATCGTGCTGCGAGATCTTCTGTGATCGGCCGGGTGCGCGAGTAGTCTCCTGCTAGCGACAACACGAGTCCTTGGGCATATTCGACATCGCGGTCGTTGGAGAGAGCCACCGCGGCTAAGACAGCCGTCTTTGCTTCGGCAGCATTCCCAAACAAAGCCTCGCGGACGGCCATTCCCGCTTCCCAGTAAGCGGCCCGTTCCCGCGATGTCAACTTCGCTCGTTCGACTGCAAAGCGCGATCTGTTGCGGGCTTGCTTCAATCGACCCTGGTAGGCGAGAGCCGACGCATCCTCGGCCGCCGACAATTCATCGCCGCCGAGCCGGTTCGCAAAGCGCGCCGCCGCCTGCTTTAGCGCCGGCACGTCGTTCCGTAAGAATGCCACGTCGTGCGCGAGCATCACCAGTTCATCTGTTTCGAGCCCGCGTGCGGCGGCCGCACCCATGGCTTTTTCTGCTTCACCGAACTGATCCAGGTAACTGGAATCAACCCCAAGGTTGTAATATCCGACGGCAACATCAGGGTCGAGGGACACGGCTTTGCGAGCTTCTGCGACGCCGGTTTCGTACTGGGCATTCGCTTTTGTCAGAATGCCCGAGATGAAACTGTGTGGGATCGCTTGCCGGGGGTACAGGCGGCCCCAGGTCTCTGCGGCCTTTCGGGCTTCATCAAGGTCGCCCGTGACCACGGTTTCGTAGGCAATCGTGATGAAGAGCCGTTCCCGGTCACTGGTGTGTTCCCGAAACTGCCAAGCCCGTCGCAAGCTTTCTTCGCTCAAGTCAGGTTGATTGGCGTCGCGGTAGAAACGCCCGAGAACGGCATGAGCCATGGCGAACTCCGGATCGATCTCTACTGCCCGGCGAAGAAACGGCAATGCGGGGATGCAGCCGTCTTTATTGAAGGCTGTCCAGGCGGCACTGTACTGTTTCAACGCTTCGAGTGAAGGAGTGGTCGCTTCGGCCAGGGGAGTCGAGAGCTTCTGGATGGTGGAGAGTGACTCGCCGGCGTGGGATCGAAATCGGCGGGCGCTCCAGCTAAGAGCATTCAGGACGTCTTCCTTGTTGTTGGCTTGCGTCTGTTCGTCATCCAGAATTTCTCCGTTCCGGCAGCTTTTTGCGCGTAGGCCCAAGACGTAATGACTTCCGAGACGGTCGATGGAACCTTCGAGGACCGCCGCGCTTCCGGTTCGCTCACAAATATCGCGGGCTACCGCAGGAGTGATCCGCGCGTCCGGGGACTGACGCATCAAACGAAGGAGCCGCTGTATGTGCTCGCGGGAGACCAGACTCAAAAAAGGAGATTGTTCCAGCTCGATAGCCAAGCCTTGATTGAGGGTTCCGTCAAACACCGGATCGCCTGTCCGGTTGATGAAGTCGGCGACGACGATATGATCTTTACCGGTCAGTTTTGGACGGCCAATATATCGGACATAGAGGGCGGCCGAACAGGCAAGTAACACTGCGAGGCCTGCGACGATGACCGCCGGGAATTTCAGTTGAAACGGCGGCCGCCCAGTTGATTGCTTGACAGAGTCGTTGGTTGTGATTGTCTCTGAGTCAGGTTGATTTGCGGTGAGCCATTGAGGCGGGGTAATGAGGCGGTAACCACGCCGCTTCAGAGTTTCGATGTAGCGTGGTTCCTCGACTGTGTCCCCGAGTGCGATTCGAAGCTTTTTGACGGCGGCGTTAATGGCGTTTTCATATTCGACCACCGTTCCATTCGGCCACAATGTAGTGCGAATCTCTTCACGAGACACCAACTCGCCGGACCGCTCGATCAACAGTTTCAGAATTCGGAACGGTTGATCCTGCAAGGGCAGTTTGCGGCCTTGGGCGGAGAGTTCCGCAGACCGCAGATCGACCTTAAAGTCGCCGAAACGCACGGTACTGGCTGTTTGCTCATTCGACATTGTGAGCGTCTCCGAAGTGTAACCATTCTAATCGAGCTTGACGATGGCTGGCAGTACCCGGAGTAACGCGTCAGGAGGCGATGAATCACCTCAAAATCACGTTCAAATCATCTTCGGAACATTGAATAAGCCGCTCAATCCGGACAGGATAGCCGCAAGGAGAAGACATGAACTTGAGAACTTTGATTTGTGGCGCCGGTGTGGTATTCGCGGCCTTTTTGATGCGAGCAGTTGGGGCGCCCGGACCGTCGTCGAGCGCGCCCTCGTACACCGTCCGCGATCTGGGCACGCTTCCCGGAGGAACATTCAGCCAGACGTACGTAATCGGAGATAACGAGCTGATCGGCGGCGCGGCGGCTGTCTCCGATGGATCGCAGCACGCCATTCTTTGGCATAAGGGGCAGAAACTCGACATCGGCGCACCAGGGCTCGGCGGACCAAACAGCGGCGTGTTTGGAGTGAACGAGTTTTTCCTGGCGGAAGGCGTAGCGGAAACTTCTCATAAGGATCCCAATCAGGAGAATTTCTGTGCTTATGGAACGGGTTTTACCTGTCTGCCCTTCGTGTGGCAAGCAGGCCGGACGTTTGCGCTTCCTTCGCTCGGCGGACCGAACGCCTCGGTGGGCAACATGAACCGATGGGGCGCGATTTCCGGCTACGCGGAGACAGATCAGGTGGACTCTAGCTGCCTAACCGCTGTCTCCGTCGGTGGAACAGGGCCGCAGGTGCTCGATTACCAAGGGGTGATTTGGGGTCCGGCTCCCGGGGCGATTCGCAGACTCAAGCCGCTGCCAGGAGACACGGTTAGCGTCGCTCTGTGGGTGAACGATCTGGGGCAGGCAGTGGGGGTGTCCGGCACTTGCGCCAATACGGTATTGCCGCCGATTGCCTTTGGTCCGCATGCCGTTTTGTGGGAGCGGGACGGATCGGTTCACGATCTAGGCAATCTGGGCGGAACCGTGGACGTGACGATTCCAGGGATCGGGAATGCGGCGCTTGCCATCAACAATCTGAGTGAAGTGGTGGGCGGTTCGGCATTGCCAGGAAATACACTTCACCACGGTTTCCTGTGGACGCGAAAGTCGGGCATAAAGGATTTGGGCACGCTGCCGGACGACGCTACCAGCGTCGGCACGGGCATCAACGATCATGGAACAATCGCCGGGGTATCGCTCGACGGGTCTGGAAATCCGCGGGCGGTGATCTGGTACAAGGGCGGCATCCATGATCTGAATGATTTGGCTCAAGACTCACCGTTGTTTCTGTTGTGGTCTAGCGCAATCAATGGGAGCGACGAGATTGCCGGCTTTGGCGTGGATCCCAATACCGGGGATGTACATGCGTTCCTGGCAAAGCCTGACGGTAATGATTGTGATGATGCTCCGGGGAGAAAGCCGAAAGCTCTTCTGGCAGATTGGATCTGTAGGCGTGTGCGGGAACAGATTCGATTCCTGTCTCGTTAGGCTTGACGCCGCCGTTGGAGCAAATTGAGCAGGAGCGGGCTGGCAGCGCATCGGTAGGACCTGGCATGTGCCGAAGAACCGAAGCTGCCAGTCTGACGCAATCCTGTGTATGGTGCTCACCATCAGGGAGCGGGGGCCAAGAGAGCTTTGCCAACCACAGTCGTTAGACCGTCGAGTGTGTCAATGAAATTTGAGGCAAGCGGCGGCGTGTCTCGCAGATGCCATAGGAGTTCACCATTCTGCCAAGCTGCCTCGCGCGCCGCACTCACACTCCAGGCGGCGATCGTATCCTCCAAATGAGAAACGGGCGGAAGCGGGTCACCCAAAAGGCGAACGTGGAGTGTTTGCTTAGCCAATTCGATAAGACTATCCAGTGTCGTGTTCAGTGCGGTGTAGTCGTTGTAATGCGCACTGCCGTGTTGCGGCACTGCCGCTGTGACCTGACAGGTAGCGACGATCGCTTGCGGAAGATCGTGGTTAATGTGCGCGTTCATACCGGCGAGCGCGAACTGAATGCGGGCAACGGCGGCTTCGTTCCGGCAACCGAACAGCGCCCGCCAGCAACCGGGGCTGGGTTGCCCATCGAGCGCCGATTCAAGGGCCTGAAAGTAAAAGCGAGCAAATTGGACGTCGAGTTCGGCGATCCATGCGGGATCGGTGAAGCTTCCGGATACGACGCAGGTTTCGACCGCCTGCGTGACTTTGAAATACAGCCAGTTGAACCACTTCAGTCCATCACCGTCGACACAGGTGGCCTCGATCGTCTGCATCATTCGGAGAACGCCGTCGACCGTTTGCGGTTGTATTCGGAGAGCGTCTAGGAGCGCCGTGTCGTAGGAGAACATGGGTGATCATTATAACTACGGATTGCGGCTTCTTTCTAGCGGGGACGCGAGGCTCGGGCCTCAGCGGTAAAAAAAACATCGGCAGCAGGCAACTGAGAGGAAGAACTTCCCTCGGGTTCGACGGCGTTGTCTCCCGGTGAGACGCGAATGGCGGGACGGAGAATTTCGTCTACGATGGATTAGGCGAGCGGGTGGCAAAGACGCTGGCGACGGGCGCAGAGACGGGCAGGGCCGTAGAGAAGATCGGGGAAGAACCGTTCACGGGAAAAGTGCGGGATCTGGAGAATGGGTTGGATTGGTTTAATGCACGGTATTACGGCGCGGCGCTGGGAGGGTTTTTGAGCCCTAATCCGGGAATGCGGGAGCGGATATGACGAATCCGCAGACGTGGAATGCGTGAAATTTCGGCTACAGAGCTCTGGAGAGATTCCTCGCATTTCCAATCCGCTGGTCGAGCAAGTGAAACTTCCCAAACATTACCAAAGGTCATTCGGAGACGATTTTTTTGTCAAGGCTTGGAGGTGGAGGTTGACGTTTGTCGCGTTCTTCGGAATTGCAGCCGTACGCTGGATGCTGACTTGGACTACTACTTAATTTAAGGGTCGCTTGAATCAAATCGCATTCTTAAATATCAAAATGCAAGAAATGATTCCCCCAAACTCAGGGATTGGCATTCGCAATCCAGGCCAGAGCTTTAGGTCGTGCATTGCTGTAACCGTACCTCGCGAAGTGGGATTTTGGTGGACGGAACATTTCTTATCGTGCCTGGGATGCCAGTCATATCGCGGCTGGCCTACATAGATGAAGGTACGACTTCGCTCGACCCTGTGCTGCTTCAGCAGGAGTGCGAGCGCGCCCTGAGAGTTGCTGGGGATCCCGACGTCCAGACGATGTTGCGCGACCTGCAGGACGCTACGGCGGCCGTTATCAAATCCGGCGAAATTGTAGATATCTATCCTCGGGCGACGGAGTCGATCGGTGATCAACTGTCCTCTGACCGCACCAATGAATGATTGCCTCTCTTTGCCCCAAAGAACGGGACGCCTGCGCATCAGCCGCTCAGTCCGCAGGCGCAATCACCGGCCAATGCGGGTGTGATTGCGGCTTCTTTCTAGCTGGGACGCGAGGCTCGGGCGTCAGCGGTACAAAAAGACATCGGTAGCGGGCAACTGACAGGAAGAGCTTCCCTCGGGTGGTTCGACGGCGTTGTCTCCCGGTGAGGCGCGAATCCAGTAAGTCGTCGCGGCTCCCGCTTTACTTGTGCAGGATAGCGGGATATCGGCCTCAAAGTCATCGTCGACACCACTCATCTTGAGATTCTGCCGGTGGCCGGCGGTATCAAGCGTCAGCGCCGGAATGCCGGTACCAAATATCCAGGAGTCAAAGAAACTTTGGAGCGAAGGGTCGGGAGTATGCGGCGGAAGGAACTCGGCGGCGACTTTGCGGAAGTCGTCGTTGGTCACCGCGTGGTCTGCATAGCGATGCAGCAAGGCCGCCTGCATTTTGGTGAAGGCATCCGCGCCCATGCGGTTGCGCAGCATCCAAAGCACCCAGGCGCCCTTCTCATAAGTAATCGCCTGCCAAGCGCGGTGGCCGGCGTCATCCTCCAACCGGTAACCAAAATCGACAGGGCCGGCTGATTCGGTGGTACGGCCCTTCACTTCCTCCAAAAGATCGTGCTTATACAGCGCCAAGATCTGCGCAACGGCGGTAGGTCCCTTTGTGTCCGCAAGCACCTCGAGCGCCGACTCGCTGGCCATGGCTTCCATCAGCCAATCGGTGCGGTAGTCGGCGGGGGAGATGACGTTGCCCCACCATTGATGGGCAGTCTCGTGGGGGAGAAGCATCTCGGAAAAGAATGTGTCGATGGCAGCGGTTTGGAGCGCTTTTGGACGATCGGCCTGGTTTATGAAAGACATGGTCGACAAATAAATCAGTCCGGGGAAGCCTTGACCGAAATAACCGGGGATGGGCGCAACGATGATGTCGTGCATCGGCAGCGCACCCCATCGACTGCTATATGCCTCCAAGAGATTGCCGGTTTCGTTGAGAATGGCGCGAGCCGGCGTATCCTGGCTGCCATCTAAATTTTGGTTCAGAGTCAATGCTCCCTCGGCGCCTTTCGGGATCAGCGTAAAGGCTTGATTGGCATCGCATTCGATCAGATAGGGACCGCGGGATTCGGTGATGGACGTGTAGTTTCCGAGATTGAAGCCAGCAAATCGCTCGGGCGCGAGAGAGCGGCGGTGCACTGTTCGCACGCCTGCTAAGACCTGGTCGGAGACAAGCTCGCCGGTGGAGACCAGGTGCAACGATTCGGGGCAGTGAAAGGTCAGGTCGAAATTCGCGAAGCTGGGTCCGGCGTGTGGAAACCAGCCGTTGCGATCGCCTACAAAGTAGCTTCCGTTGGACGTCTCGCTGATCACGGAGCCTTCATAGCTTATCTCCACTTGGTAGGTCTGGGCGGTTTTGAGCTCGGTGGGAGTTAGCAGCAGGAAGACGGGAATACGCTGGCTCTCGATTGGCCGAGTGGCGTCTTCAATCGGCTTGGGCTGCATGACCTCAACGGGACTGCCATCGACAGTCGCCGAGCGAATGCGCAGCCGGCCGGATAAGTTCAGCGCGACGGCACGCGTGTTCCTCGATACGGACAAACGAAACTTTGCGACGGAGGACAGACTGAGATCGGGATGAATTGTTGTATCGATGCGATACTCCTCGATTCGTGCCGGCGGCTGCGCCGGTGCAGGCCGATTGGGCTGGCGATATTGCGTCCAAAGTTGGTAATTGGAGTTGTCTGATTTCTCTGCCGGCTTGTCCATTGGCGGCCGGCCCAGAGTGACGGGCTCGCTTTCTTCGGGGAGATCTGTGAATTCGAACGGCCCGAGAGTGCGGCCGGCCACGAAAGCGTAGAAGAAGCCGTCTGCCGGCTGGTGCCCATCGAGTAACGAACCGGTCAAGCGTACGTTTAATCCAGCGGCGGCGCTGCGGACGAGGTTTTCCCATTGAACGGCCATTTGGGAGGCCTCGCCGGGCTCCGGGTGTAAGGGTCTTTGTTGAATCTGTTCGCGAAGTTCCGCAGCGGTGGCGTCGGTAAACAGCAACAGGGCCGAGGCAAAATGCTCGTCTAAGTTAGGCGACTTTGTGAACGCAGCGAGCGAGGCCCGTTCGGCACGGTTCGGAGGAAGCGCCAGAATTTCACCATCGCCGGCATCGACGCCTTGCGTGGTGAAAACCGCGCCGACAACTTGGCCGCCGACCGGGGTCAGAAACGAGAGAAGGCCCTCGGCGAGATAAATTTTGACACCCGCGCGCGAGAGCTGAAGCTCACGTACTCTGAACGTTTGACTGGCATCGAGCGAAAGGTGCTGGAGCTGATCGGCGATCGTTTCGGGTGTGACATTGGGCGTTACATCCGGGGCACCGGCGGCGAGGCCGATGGTGGCGGTGAGGATGAAACGAAGAGCCGTTTTCAGCAAGCGACGTGTAATCAAAAGAGACTTGATGCTTAAACGGTATCGCAGTCCCGAATTCGCGCTACTAATGGCCGCGACCATGGGTAAGGAAAAAAAATGCCCCACTGCGGCATCTCCTGTGACTCGAATCGAATGTCCAAAAAGCCGGCTTGGCGCAGCTCTTGCTCCAAGCTGTCGCGAGTGAACAGCCGCATTTCGAGTGCAAGCCCCGCTCCGCCATGGAACACCAGGTTGCGGAACACCTCTGTCTGTCCCGACGGAAGGTTATTGTGTAAGACCGTCTCTCCCACATCCTCTGTGAGGGACCAATCGTGAAGATTCGGGAAATGCTCGCGCGTGCGGCCGAAACATGGCCCCGCACCGCCGTCGACAGACATCGGCGCGAACACTTCTGTTTCGCCGTTCGAACGCCGATTCAGAACGGCCCACGCACCTTGTTGTGAAATGAGCTTCCAATCCGTTAGCTCAGGAATTTCATCGTGCGGCGCTCCGTCGAAGACCCACGGAACCGTTAGCAAGAGGAAGCCCGATGGTTTTAAAATCGCCGCCGCTTGCCGGAACGCGCGGTTGACGGGCGGTTCAACGTGCTCGAAGACGTCGCTCGCGATGAGAAAGTCCAGCGGACCGATGGGCGAAGGGTCGCGAGTGATATCAAATCGAGGATCCTGGTGCAGGAAAGTGTTTTTATAGGAAAGCCGATCTTCTAGAAGGGACGCGATCGCGTGGCTATCGGTCAATCCTAGTCCCACGACGGACTTCTCTTGGGGAAACGCGGGCAACAGAATGCTTGTGCCGAACAGCTCCTTCGACAGCGCATGGACCAGCCAACGCGTTCGCACGTTCGATCCGCATGCGCACGACGGAAGCTCCGGGTTTATTCGATGTGGGTCATCAAACCGGCCAGTCCCACCACAGATGTTGCACTCGAATGGAATTGGCGGCAAGGAAGACGGCTACTTAATTTCAGGACTCTGCGGAGTGGCCGGATCCTGGCCCCAATTTTGGCGAATAATTCCGGAAGAATCGGAATAGAAGGTGCGCCGTCCGGTGGACTTGTAAACCCTGGGGATGGCGGTGACTGCATATCCCGTCGGCCCTAGCGAGAGGGCGAAATTATAGCCGCTGTTGGCGCCACTGGCTAAACTCTGCGGAATAAGACCAGCCGAGGCGGGTCCTTCGGTAGCACCGTTTCCGGCCGGAGGTCCCAGTTGGGTGAGCGCAGTTGCATAGTCGCCAAACTGCGAATAATATTGCGTTTCAGCTTGTTGAATTGTGCGAATTTGCGCCACCGCAGCCATTTCCTGGGCGTTCTGGCGAATATTGTTCATCTGCGGGATCGCTATGGCCAGAATGATAAGAATGATCGCAATTACGATCAAAAGCTCAATTAACGAGAATCCATGCTGACCGGCGCGGCGCGTCGACAGGGATCGGGTGAGGGTCGCGGACACCATACGTTTCACATGATACGACGGTAAGGGAGTCGAAATCGTGCAACGGCGCCCGAAAAACCCAAGCCATCCGCAGTCGGCTCAAAATGACTTTACTAAAATGTCGATCGATCGAAGGCGTGTCAACAAAGTGGACAATAAGTCGAGCCGCAGAGCATTCGCTCCGTCCGAGAGAGCACGCGTAGGATCATCATGCACTTCGATGAACAGGCCCGCAATACCGGCGGCAGTTGCTGCACGCGCCAAGGGTTCGATGAACTGTGGTTGGCCGCCTGAGGAATTGCCGCTTGCGCCAGGCAGCTGCACACTGTGCGTGGCATCGAAGATCACCGGATAGCCAGTGGCGACCATGATCGGCAAGCCTCGCATATCAACGACCAGATTGTTGTAGCCGAACGACGATCCGCGTTCCGTCAAGATGATGTTGTGATTACCTGTGCTGGAGACCTTTTCGGCAGCCTTCCCAATATCAGCCGGCCCAACGAATTGCCCTTTCTTGATGTTGACGGCACGACCGGTCTTACCTGCCTCGACCAACAGATCAGTCTGACGGCAAAGAAATGCGGGGATTTGCAGGATATCGACCACCTCCGCAGCGGGTTCGGCTTGCGTAGGATCGTGAATGTCCGTCAAGACGGGGATGCCGAGTTTGCGAACTTCGCCGAGAATCCGCAGGCCTTCGGAGAGACCGGGCCCGCGAAAGCTGCTTACGCTGCTGCGATTCGCTTTGTCGAAGGAAGCCTTAAAGACGAATGGCCCGGCAATTTCGCGGATGGCCCGCGCCATGCGGATCACATGCTCCTCGCTCTCGATCACGCAGGGACCGGCAATCAGAGCGAGTGGTGTACTGTTTGAAAAGATCACACGATCCGGACCCGCCCCAACGGCAACGGACCGGCTCATTGTGCGTGCGAATACTCGGGAGCGGTGAGCGGTTCACGCACCATACGCGTTTTTTTTTCGCGATGATCGATGGCCGCGCCGAGGAATGCTTTGAACAGCGGATGCGGCTCCAGGGGCTTCGACTTAAACTCCGGATGGAATTGGCAACCCAGGTACCAGGGATGATTGGGCAACTCGCAAATTTCGACGTACACACCGTCTGGTGTCTGGCCCGTGAGTCGTAAGCCGTTGCGAGTCAGCACATCCTCGTACTCGCGGTTGAACTCATATCGATGGCGATGGCGCTCGCTGATGTCAGTCTGGCGATAGGCCTGTTGAGCGAAGCTGCCTTCAGACAAATGGCACGGATAGGCGCCTAAGCGCATGGTGCCTCCCAATTCGTCGACGCCCTTCAACTCGCGCAACTTGAAAATGACACGATGCGGCGTGGCGGGATCGAACTCGGTGGAATCGGCGTCAAGCAGGCCGCAAACATTGCGCGCGTATTCGATGACCATGGTCTGCATACCCAGACAGATACCGAAATAGGGCACTTTTTCTTCGCGGGCAAAACGGATGGCGTGCAGCATGCCACCAATGCCGCGCTTGCCGAAACCGCCGGGAACCAAAATTCCATCAAATTTGCGCAACTCCGCGCGACAGTCCGGCCATTGCAACCGCTCCGACTCAATCCATTCGATTCGCACGCGTGCCTGGTGTGCGATACCGGCGTGAAGGAGTGCCTCTTTGAGACTTTTGTAGGAGTCCTCATACTCCACATACTTGCCGACAAGACCGATGGTGATTTCGCTCATCGGATTTTGCATGCGTTCCACCATATCGATCCAACGCGCGAGCTGGCGAGGCGCGGCTTCCATATGAAGTTGGCGCAGTATGCTTTCGTCGACCTTCTGCTCGGCGAAGACCAGCGGCACTTCGTAGACCGAGTGGACGTCTTTCGCCGTGATGACGCTATTCACCTCGACGTCGCAGAAGAGCCCGATCTTTTCTTTCACTTCGGCGGGGAGTGGACGCTCCGACCGGCAGAGGAGTATATCGGGTTGAATACCAATGGCGCGCAATTCCTTCACGCTGTGCTGAGTTGGTTTGGTCTTAAGCTCTTGGGCGGCGGCGATCCATGGCACTAACGTCAAGTGGATGAAGAGCGTGTTCTCGCGACCCTCCTCATGGCGCATCTGGCGGATGGCTTCGATGAATGGCAGCGATTCAATGTCGCCGACGGTTCCGCCGATTTCAACAATGGCGACGTCGACACCAGCAGCGACTTTACGGCAAGCGCTTTTGATTTCGTTGGTGACGTGCGGGATCACCTGTACGGTCTTACCAAGGTAATCGCCACGGCGTTCGCGCGCGATGATGTTTTCGTAAATGCGGCCGGATGTCAGGTTGTTACTTTGTGTGAGCGGCGCGTGAGTGAAACGCTCATAGTGGCCCAGATCAAGATCGGTTTCGGCACCGTCGTCGGTGACGAATACTTCACCATGCTGAAAAGGGCTCATGGTGCCGGGATCGACATTCAGATAAGGATCGAACTTTTGGAGCGTGACCCGCAGACCGCGGCTTTCTAGCAGACAGCCGATGGAGGCGGCTGCGATTCCCTTCCCTAACGATGAAACTACGCCACCGGTTATAAAGATGTACTTGGCCATTCCCCTTTTAGCGTCGCCCCCTCAAGCGTTATCGTTCGTTGCTATTGTTTATTCGTCTGCGCGAATCGATTGCGCGCCAACCGAAAACAATCGGTTGACCCGTTCCAGATCCTCCGGCGTGTCCACGCCCAGCGATTCGTAATCGGTCTCGACCACCCGGATGCGGAATCCGTTCTCGAGAGCACGCAACTGCTCTAGACGTTCGGCTTGCTCCAAAGGCCCGGGCGTTAAATCGGGATAGCGAAGCAAGAATTCCCGCCGATACACATATAGTCCAATATGTTTGAAGTACAAGGGCACGCGACTTCTTCCGTCGCGCTCATACGGGATCGGGCAGCGGGAAAAGTAAATCGCATGGCCCGTCAGGTCGGTCACGACCTTGACCACATTGGTATTCAAAATGTCGGTGGGATCCACGATGCGTTTCATCAGCGTTCCCATAGAGATCTTGTCGTCGTCCAGTAGCGAAAGGATGGCCGCGTCGATTGCTTCAGGATCAATTAAAGGTTCATCGCCTTGCACATTGACGTACACGTCGCCGGTTTCGGCAGAGGCAACCTCGGCGAGCCGATCGGTGCCGGTAGGATGGTCGGCGCGCGTCATGCACACCTTGCCTCCGAAACGCTGCACAACGTCAGCGATTCGTTCGTCATCTGTCGCAACCAGCACACTGGTTAGATAACGCGTCATGCACGCACGTTCATAGACGTGCTGGACCATGGGTTTACCAGCGAGAGGAGCGAGAACTTTTCCGGGAAAACGAGAAGAGGCAAATCGGGCGGGAATTACGCCGATAATTCGCGTCCGCACGACCGAGTGTAGCACAAGGGCAGTAGGTGAATGGCATTGCGCTTCACTCAGCCATGCGGGACTTCGGCAATGACTCGGGAGTTAATGCAGGGAACGATTTTTCTGCGCACAGCGACGTACGGCAGCGCTGCTCGTAGCCACCAATC
>JBARMQ010000250.1:0-15845 GCA_049802535.1 Bryobacteraceae bacterium
GTCGATGGAATGTTAGATCCGCTGATCGGACGCGACTCGGAATTGGATCGCGTGGTTCAAATTCTCTGCCGGCGTACGAAGAACAATCCCGTGCTGATCGGCGAACCCGGCGTCGGCAAAACGGCAATTGTGGAAGGATTGGCACAGCGAATTGCCGATGGAGATGTACCGTCGTTCCTTTCTGAAAAGCGCATCCTGGCGTTGGATTTATCGCTGATTGTAGCCGGAACAAAATATCGCGGGCAGTTCGAAGAGCGTTTAAAGACCATCATGAAAGAACTGATGGAAAACCAAAACGCCATCATCTTTATCGATGAGCTGCACACCTTGGTAGGCGCAGGATCGGCAGAAGGCTCTCTGGATGCGGCGAATATTTTGAAGCCGGCTTTGTCGCGCGGCGAAATTCAGTGTATCGGGGCAACCACGCCGGCCGAATATCGCAAGTCTATTGAAAAGGACCGATCGCTGGAGCGCCGTTTTCAAGCCGTCAAAGTGCCACCGCCCACCGAGACCGATGCTATCCGGATCCTATTCGGCATAAAGGAACGCTATGAGAAATTTCATGCCGTCGCGTACACCGATGAGGCTATTGAATCCGCAGTCTACACGTCGACGCGGTTTATTCCGGACCGGTTCCTCCCCGATAAGGCAATCGACCTGATCGATGAGGCGGGCGCCCGCGTTAAGCTGCGCCAGACCACGCTTCCGACCGAAGTGGCCGATATTCAGAAGCGGATTAAATTTATCGTTAATCGCATGGAGAATGCGATCGCGAATCACGAGTTTGAAAAAGCACGCTTCTATTCTGACGAAGAGCGCAAAGAACGCGAGAATCTGCGCCTACTTCGCGAGAAATACAACCTCGACGACACGTCCACAGGACTGGTGACGAAGGACGATATTGAAGATGTGGTCGCCCGCTGGACCGGCGTTCCCATGACCTCCATCAAGGAGGAAGAGATCAACAAACTGCTCCGCATTGAAGAGGAGCTGCATAGGCGAGTTGTCAGCCAGGAGAAAGCCATCTCGGCACTTTCGCGCGCCATCCGGCGTTCCAGAGCCGGGCTGAAATCGCCGAAACGCCCCGCCGGATCGTTCTTGTTCCTAGGTCCTACTGGCGTAGGCAAAACGGAAGTTGCCCGCGCCCTGGCCGAGTTTTTATTCGGCAGCGAGAAGTCGCTCATCCGCTTCGACATGTCGGAGTTCATGGAGAAGCATTCGATCTCGAAGCTGATCGGCTCACCTCCCGGCTATGTAGGTTATGAAGAGGGCGGACAACTTACCGAACGGGTCAAGCGCGCGCCCTATTCAATCATTTTGCTGGACGAAATCGAAAAGGCTCATCCGGACATCTACAACATTCTGTTGCAGGTGTTTGAGGACGGGCAATTGACCGATGGCCTCGGCAACACGGTCGATTTCAAGAACACGATTATCATCATGACATCGAACCTCGGCGCACGCTTTCTCGATAAGCGCGGCCAGATCGGGTTCTCGGCGCCATCGAATACCGGCATTCCGCAGAAGATTGAGGATCAGGTGATGGGCGAGGTCAAACGCGCCTTCAATCCGGAGTTCCTGAATCGCCTTGACGAAGTAATTCTCTTCACGTCGCTCGTCGACGAAGATTTGCTCCAGATCATGGATCTGTTGGTCGATCAGATCAACCACAACCTGCTCGCAAAGCAGATCAAGATCCGGCTGCGCCCGGAAGCAGCGAAATACATTCTCGACAAAACCTGCGCGGACCGCAGCTATGGCGCGCGGCCCTTACGCCGGGCTTTGCAGAAATATATAGAGGATCCGCTTTCCGAAGCTTTGATCCAAGGCTCCCTTCCCCGCCCCGGAGATCTGGAGATTTATCTCAGCGAGGATGGCATTTACTGCCGCCAAGTGGGCGAACTCGAAGGCGAACCGGTGGCCGTCGGCGACGGCGGCCCAGAGTCTCCGGCACCGGCGCCTGCCATTACGCTCTACTCGTTCTGATTTTGTTAAACGCACAAATCGCCCGGATCTCTCTTGGGAGTCCGGGCGATTTGTTTTTGACCAGTTAACCCGGCGGTTAAACCAGGATGTCTTTTACGACTATGGCTCTCTTCTCTGTGCCTGTCAGCTTCTGATCCAGCCCCTGGAACTTGAACGTGAAGCGCGTGTCGTCAATGCCGAACCGGTTGAGAATCGTCGCTTGCAGATCGCGAATGTGGACCGGATCTTTGACGACGTTATAAGAGAATTCGTCTGTTTCACCGTGGACCAATCCACCCTTTATGCCGCCGCCGGCCATCCAGATCGAGAAGCAGCGGGGATGATGGTCGCGGCCGTAATCCGTGGCCGTAAGTTTGCCCTGCGAATAAACCGTTCGGCCAAATTCGCCGCCCCAGATGACTAACGTCTCGTCCAGTAAGCCTCGCGACTTCAGATCCTGAATCAACGCATAGGCGCCTTGATCCACGTCCTTGCATTGGCTTGGCAGCACCTCCGGTAGGTCGGAATGGACATCCCAGCCGCGATGGTAAACCTGTACAAATCGGACGCTGCGTTCCATCATGCGGCGCGCCATCAGGCAGCAGTTTGCAAACGTGCCGCCTTTGCGCGCATCCTCGCCATAGAGTTTAAAGGTGCTTTCCGGCTCCTTGGTTATATCGGTCAGGTCGGGCACCGATGCTTGCATGCGAAACGCCATTTCATACTGGGCAATGCGGACCTGTGTTTCCGGATCTGCGATCTTTGAGTTTGTCAGCTGGTTCAATTCGCCGAGCGCGTCCAGCATGCGGCGGCGCATCTTGGTTGGGACGCCATCGGGATTGCTGATGTAAAGAACGGGGTCGCCCCCCGAGCGAAGCGCTACTCCCGAGTATTGCCCAGAGAGGAAGCCAGCGCTCCAAAGCCGCGCGGAGATCGCCTGAACGTTCGCTTTAGGATTGGAATGCGTCGCATTCAAAACCACAAAAGTAGGCAGCGACTGATTCATGCTGCCGAGTCCGTAGGCAAGCCACGAACCGATGCACGGTTTACCGGCGATCATAAAGCCAGTCTGCAAGGACGTGACTGCGGGCTCATGATTGATGGCATCTGTATGCAGCGTCCGGATGATGGCAATATCGTCTGCCATCTTG
This sequence comes from Bryobacteraceae bacterium, assembly GCA_049802535.1. Classification (GTDB taxonomy): domain Bacteria; phylum Acidobacteriota; class Terriglobia; order Bryobacterales; family Bryobacteraceae; genus Bog-105. The sequence continues at coordinate 3,117 of JBARMQ010000250.1, forward strand.
GCGGTGTACGGCAGAATCTCCGATATCCAAGCGCCCGATTGCCCGTACTGCTGAAATTTAAAGACCGAAGGTGCGATAGGAAAGCGCGACTGGCTGGCAGTCATCGTCGTCAGCCGCTGGCCCTGGCGTATGGATTCGGGCAGATCTTTATCAAACCACTCGTGCAGGTTCGGCTTGTAATCGAATGTTTCCAACTGTGGCGGAGCGCCCAACATGTGAAGGTAAATCGCACGCTTGGCCTTTGGCGCGAAGTGCGGCAACCCCGGAAGCCCACCAATTGCCGGAGGATCGGCAGTCTTTGCCTGCGACTGTTCTGCGAGGAGCGAAAACAGCGCCAGCGAACCAAGTCCGCGAGAGCCACGCCCGAAAAACTGACGCCGCGTTTCAGCTAACGCCGCTTCATTAGTTGGATCCATACTCGAAAACTCCTTTTGCAGCAACCCAATCGAATGCCATCACTTCGTCAGCACCTCGTCGAGATTCAACAACTCGTTAGCAACCATTGTCAAAGCAGCCAGTTGGGGAGCGGGCAAGCTTTGATTGGCCTTCGACTCGCCCACGCCGATCAATTTCCTGGCATCGTCAGGCGTAGATTCGTAATACGCCATGTAGTCCTTGTAGGACTTGTCGACAATTTCTCGCTCCTTCGGCTCCAGCTTCCGCGCCATCAGACGGCTGGTCATGTAGTCGACTTCGCGATTAACATCCTTGTGTGACGCAAGCAGCGCATTCTGGGCGAGTACGCGAGCCGCCTCTACAAATTGCGGATCGTTCATGGTCACCAATGCCTGAAGCGGCGTATCTGTCCGTTCACGGCGCATGATGCAGACTTCTCGCGAGGGGGCATTAAAGATGTCCATCGATGGAGGAGGCGCGCTACGTTTCCAAAAGGTATATAAGCTTCGCCGGTATAGGCCCTCGCCAGTGTCTTCTTTGTAGTTCTTGGTATTGCTCTGTTCCATTGCGACCGTCTCCCAAATTTTGGGCGGCTGATATGGCTTGACGCTAGGACCGCCGATCTTGGGAACCAGCAATCCGCTAGCTTCCAGCGCATAGTCGCGCACCATTTCCGCGTCCATGCGGTAGCGCGGACCGCGCGAGAGTAGGCGATTATCCAAATCCTTGTCCAGCTTGGCAGGAGTGGTTGCGCCGGACTGCATGTATGTGGCCGACGTCACCATCAATCGCATCAATTGCTTCACATTCCAGCCGGATTCGCGGAAATCGACAGCCAGCCAATCCAGCAAATCAGGATGCGAGGGCGGATCACCCTGGGAACCGAAATCTTCCGCTGTCTTGACGATTCCAGTTCCGAAAATCTCCTCCCAGAATCGATTAACCGTCACGCGCGACGTCAGTGGATTTGCCGGCTCCACTAACCACTTCGCAAGTCCCAGGCGGTTGCGCGGAAAAGATTGCGGCATGGGCGGCAAAACCGAAGGCACCGTGGGATGAACTTCATCGCGCATCTGGTCGTACATCCCTCGATACAAAACGTGGGCGAAAGGCTGAGTATCGGTACGTTCCTGTTGAACGAACGTGACCGCACCGCGGCGCGCAATTTCGTATCGTTCTTTATCAACCTGATGCAATTGGGCAACAGCATCGTTAGTCGCGGGATTTACGTCGGCCGTGTAATAGGTTAACAAAGCTTGGCGGCTAACTTCCGATAGATCCGCTACATCCTTGCTTTCCGTTCCGGGGAGCAGATCGGCAACCACCAACATCTTGGCGTCTTGTTCGTCAACTCGGCGGTTCAAGACGCGAAAACCGGCAATGGCGCCGTTTTCAAAATATTGCCCGTCGCGCGTGCCCAGGCGCAAAGGCGCGTTCGTCTTAATCGATGTTTCAAGCGGCGCCAAATCGTCGCCAGTGCCATAGCTTGGAACAAATTCTCCATTGATATAGATGCTTAGCCCTTTACGATTCCGGCTGCCATCATAGGTGAACGTAAGGTGATTCCAAGAGGAGGGCTTCAAACCGTATTCCGGCGATGGTTGCGCACTAATAAACTTGCCATCGATGCCCCGCAAGCGGATCGAAGGTTGCGCGCCTTGTCCGTTATCGTCAGTCAAGCCGATCGTCCAGCCCCACTCCTTTTCGGAGTCGCCCACCTTCTTCTTTTCCAATTGGCTTGCGATCGCATAACTTTGAAGTTTGGCGGGCATCCGGACCCAAGCCGAAATCGTGAACGGCTTGTCTGTATCGATTTCCGGCACATTCGGCAGGGACACCGAAGCCTCTTTGCCAAAAAGCAATGCGGAACCGATTCCCGGGGGCCCGGCGCCGCGCGTCACGCTTGCGGGAAGGGATATGGCCTCAACATGTCCGTCGTGAATTGTTTGCGCACCGCTTTCATTTTTGAGATCTAACGCCAGTAATTCGCCAGAAGCGAACGGATGAATGACCGCGCTCGACGATCGCGATCGCAGCCAGCTCTCAAAATCCGGATTGGAAGCTATACGCTGCGCCGTCAAACTGCTTTCCAATTTTGCGCGCTGGACGTTCAGATCATGCCATCGTTCACGATCTTCAAGCTTTGGGACAACGACGACGGGAGGGGTATCCGGCACGTTTCCATCAAGCGCATATTGAGTCGTATTACGGAAAAACGAAGTCAGCGAGTAGTAGTCTTTCTGAGAAATGGGATCGAATTTGTGGTCATGACAGGTAGCGCAACCGACTGTCAGCCCCAGCCACACGGTGCCCGTGGTGTCTGCGCGATCCTTGGCATACATTGCCTCAGCCTCAGCCGGAATAAAGCCACCTTCGTTCGTGGTGACATTACATCGCTCAAAGCCGGAAGCAATTTTCTGATCGAGCGTCGCGTCCGGAAGCAAATCGCCGGCAATCTGGTCGATGGTGAATTGATCGAATGGAAGATTCTGATTGAACGCGTTGATGACCCAATCGCGATAAGGCCACATCTCGCGGTAATTGTCGATGTGCAGTCCCTGAGTATCGGCATAGCGAGCCGCATCCAACCAATAGTGAGCTCGATGTTCGCCGTAGTGCGCAGAGGCCAGCAGCCGGTCTACAACCTTTTCATATGCATGCGGAGAGCGATCCTTCACAAAGGCCTCAACCTCGGCAGGGCTTGGCGGCAGACCCGTCAGGTCTAAAGTCACGCGCCGTATCAACGTACGGCGGCCGGCTTCAGGAGCGGGTTCGAGGCCGCTGGCCTCCAGCTTCGCCAGGATAAATGAGTCGATCGGATTACGTACCCACTTGGGGTCTTTTACCACGGGAAGGGGCGGCCGCACCGGGGCAACAAATGCCCAGTGGTCCTTCCATGGCGCACCTTCGGCAACCCACTTGCGAAGAATCTCTTTCTGATCGGCCGTCAGCGTCCTATGCGAAAAGGAAGGCGGCATCCGGTAAGCGGCGTTATCCGAAAAAATGCGTTTGATCAGCAGGCTTTCGTCCGGCTTACCCGGAACGACGATAACGCCATTTTTCCGGGTGGCGAATGCCCCTTCGCGGATGTCCAAGCGGACATCGGCCATTCTCGTCCCCTTGTCCGGCCCATGGCACAAGAAGCAGTTCTCAGAAAGAATGGGTCGAACCTGCCGTTGAAAGTTGACGGTCGGACCGGAAGGCGTATCTGCCGCGTTGACCGATTTGCAAGCAAAGACCGAGCAAACCAGTACGGCGAGCGAAACGCCGCGCATCGAAGCCAGCATTAATTCTCCAGACTTTAACGGTATAAGCTTATAACAAATTCAATAACTTAATTTGCTGGCAACGGCCGGCATCGTGCAGTTGTTACACTGAGGCCGATGGCAAAACAGCTTGAACGACCCGGCGCAACCACATTAAAAGGGAATCCGATGACCTTGATCGGCCCCGCCCTCAAAGTTGGCGACACTGCTCCTGATTTCGACGTTGTCGATGGCGGGCTGCAATCGACGTCGCTCGGTACGACCGGTAAAGGAGTTCGTATTTTCAGTGTCGTTCCCTCTCTCGACACTCCGGTCTGCGATGCCCAAACCAAGCGATTTGAAGATGAAGCCCAAAAGCTATCGGCAATCAAAATTTATACGGTTAGCATGGATCTTCCGTTTGCCCAGAAGAGATGGTGCGGGAACTTCGGCGTCAGCCATGTCGTAATGCTTTCCGATCATAGAAGTGGGTCGTTCGGCGAGAGCTACGGCACGCTGATCAAGGAACTCCGCATTGAAAGCCGCGCCATATTCGTAGTGGACGCCAACAACAAGATCGTCTACGTGGAGTACGTAAAGGAAGTCGGCGACCATCCCAATTACGAGGCAGCCTTGCAAGCCGCCCATTCTGCGATTCAAACACCAACGCCAGCCGAGTCAAACAACGGCGAAGAGCGTAAGGCCGCCGCTGCCGAAGCTCCGAAATCGTAGTTCCTCGCCCGGAACTTTACGGGCGTGGCAGTTTGCGAGGAGATCGATCCAACCTACGTGGAGGAAGTTAAATGATCGATCTTAAGCTGAACGAATTGCCCATCGACGCAGAGGGCCAGATAGAAAGCGATTTCGAGACGAATCCTCGCTTTACAGAAGCACAAAGAGCTGAAATGAGACTGCGTCGTCAGCGCGCCGGCCTGAGCATTAACGACACAATTGCAGGCGATGCTGTAAATTCGATGGGCGCACGAGGAGTGAATACGTCAGGTCCTGAAGAGGCAGCCGGTTCGGGCGCCGGTGCAGGAACGAGCACATTGACGCCGTCAGCCGGTGAATCGCTGGCACCAGACATCGCCTCGCCTAAAGAGCGAGCCAAGAACATATAACTCCGGCCGCGTACTTAGTTCGGCGTTTCAATCTCGGGACCCGTGGAAGTGATTCGCACCGGAATCAATTTCGTGGCGAAGATATGGGTTCCGAGAAATGACACCTCCGCCATTTCACCGTGCTGAGTTTCCTTCCGCTGAAATTGATCGAAGACAAAATTTCCCAACGAATAGAAGATCTCCCCGTTCCGATACCGTTCTACCGGCTCGATTACATGAGGATGGTGACCGACGACTAGCGTTGCACCCGCGTTAATAGCCGCATGCGCGAACGAGATCTGTTTTGCACTCGGCTGCGCCATATATTCGATGCCGTTGTGCATAGAAACAATGACCACATCGCACCGTTTTCGCAACGCCTGAACATCTCGCCGTACGACCTTGTCATCGGCGTTCGCAATGCGATCGTCAATATCCCTCCAGTTACCGTTGCTTTGATCGTACGTATACCCCAGAAAGCCGAAGCGGATTCCTTTGCGGGTCAAGATCACGCCGCGATGAGTTGCCTCCGCGGACAAGCTGCTGCCCACCGGCTGAATGCCATGCCGCTTCAGCCAATTCACCGTAAAGGTTACGCCCTCTGTGCCACAATCCCGCGCATGATTATTGGCGGTTGACGCCAGCGCGATGCCCGCTAGACGGAGACCGGCAATGAACTCTGGGGCGGCATGAAAGATGAGACCATGCTCGTAGTAAGGGCCGGTATCGGAGAACGGCGTTTCCAGATTGATGAAAGCAATGTCCGCCCCCCGCATCAAGGGCGCGATTTTGCGAAAGGGCATCGCCGGGTCATGGGACGCCAGAATCTGCTGACGTACTTCGCGGGAGAACATGACGTCGCCAGCAAATAACAGGCGGTTATAGGGAGGATTTGTTTCCTGCTTCGGAGCTTCCTTCTGGCGTCCGCAGGAGACCAGCAGCGCTATCGTCGATAGCGCGGCGGCCGCTCTACATATGTTCAACCGCGGCTCTATCCACAAACCACACTGCGGAATTCGTCCCCCGCGTGCCAATCTGGCAAGGATAGCGGAACGGATCTTCCGGTCCTTCCAAGACATCTTTCAACGGAACAGCCTTATCCGGACCTGCGGCCAGAATCACCGTACGCTTTGCGGCCAATAAGACTCCGGGCAACAGCGTGACGCGATAATTGTGGGCGGCAGTCGAATACACGGAAGCGGCGATCCCTGTCCGGTCGCCAATTAACGGATCCCCGGGAAACAAACTCGCCGTATGGGCGTCCGAACCCATACCTCGATGTATCAGGTCAAAGACCGGTAGTCCTTCTTTCGAAAGGCCAAAGAACTCGCGTATATCTTCGACATAGCGAGCCGACCCTTCTTCGGGCTTCATCTCACCCTGCACTCGATGGACGTTGTACTTGGAAATACGCGCCGGTGTCAGCAGCGCCTGATCGGCCATCTTGAAATTGCTTTGATCGTCATCGGGCGGAACGCAACGCTCATCCACCCAGAAGATGTGCACATTCGACCAGTCAAAATCGGCCTTCGCCATCACGGAAAACATCGGCTTGGGTGTATGGCCGCCCGAAAGTGCAAATGTCGCGACAGGTTGGGTCCGCAGCGCGTTCGCCAATAACTGCAAGGCGAAATGCCCGCACTGCTCCGAAGCCTGCTGTTCAGTTGCGCAAACGCGCAAATCCGGCTTCGGCTCCGCGCTCATGCAGACTGAATCTCCACGGCCTTCAAAAAGGCTGCGTCAAAAATGGGATCCGGTCCCAAAATCGAAAGCTCTTCATTCATCAACGTATAGAGACTCAACTCTGTGTAAGTATACTTGCGCTCGCGGCCGCACACATTCAGCGTCATCGAATCGTCTCCGGATCTTTGCAGGGTAATCTCATCTTTTTCCGACCGCAGAGTGACGCGCTGCAAGCCGCTGCCATGTCCCTCACTTTGCTTCGCGAAGGAAGGCTGCGCCTTCAGGATGCCGGTGAGCCATCCTGTGATGTAGAAAATCGCCGCGTCGGGTGCGTCACCAGTATAGGCAACTTCTACCGACCGGTAAGTGAAGAATTCCTTTTGCTTGGCGGGATCGTCGAAGGCATTCGCCAAAGCTTGGCGCCACGGTGTTAAACGGGTCCACTGCAAGTCGCTGAAGACTCGGCCCTGCTGCCGCCAGGCCATCATCACGCTGAACGCTCCAGCTAAGTCGATACCGCCGGTATCCACCACCGTTTTGCCCGCAAAGTCCATGATGGAACTCAGGCCAGTAGCGCGTTGATCGTAGGCTTTCGGATCGAGCGCCGCTTTTTGCCGGCACCACAAAACCACTGGCAGATCCGCGGCTAAAATACCGTTTACGGTAGGCCCGACCTGCGCCCAACTTAGGGGATGGGCAGAAATCTCAATCTGTTCACAACAGATTTGCTGGGCTTTACCGAACGGTTTCCAGCACTGCGCCAGCACCCTTGCTTCGAGCCCCCGCTCCACGCTTTCGGAGACTCGTAGCACGATGCCCCGGCTGGGATGTTCATGCATCAACCCGATCATGCTCTGCAACGCTGTGCCTTCGTCGGCGTCGGCATCGTCGGTCGCCACAATCAGCGTCATCGCGCAAGCGCGCAGCACGGTGGGCTTTTGCTGCTCTCGTTCGCCTTTCGCTAAAGAGGTCCAGACCTGTCCCAGCGCCTTCAAAATCTTCTCAGGTTGCGCCGGATAGACTACACCGGTACTCACGGCACCCTCCACACATGGCCTTGGCGGCCAAGCATTTCATCCGCCGCCTTGGGTCCCCACGATCCGGCCGCGTAGTTCGGAAAGTCGAACTTATGCGTCGACCACTCGTCCAATATGGGTTGCACGGCCCGCCAACTTGCCTCAACCATGTCTTGCCGAGTGTACAGCGTCGGATCGCCGATCATGGCATCCACCAGTAGCGTCTCGTAAGCCGTCGGAGTCCGTTCGCCGAAGCTGGAGCCGTAGTTGAAATCCATCGATACAGGCCGCACCCGCATGCCGCTGCCAGGGCTCTTTGATAAGAAACGGAGGGAGATGCCCTCTTCCGGTTGTATGCGTAAGATCAGTAAGTTTGGCCGGGGGGCTTTAATTTCCCCGCGTGTTTCCTGGTGGAACAGTCCGATAGGTGCGGCGTTGAATTGGATCGCAATATCCGTCACCCGTTTGGGAAGCCGCTTGCCGGTCCGAATGTAAAACGGCACATCGGACCAGCGCCAGTTATCAATATGGAAAGTAACCGCCGCATAGGTGTCGGTCTGTGAATTCGGATCGACGCCCTTCTCCTGTCGAAAGCCTGGTTCCTCCACGCCCCCTACTTTTGCCGGACCATACTGGCCCGGTACGGAATACTGCATCACCTCTTCCGGTTTCATGATCCGAATGGCCTTCAATACCTTTGCGCGCTCATCGCGTACCGCGTCGGCATCGAAGACATTCGGCGGCTCCATAGCGATGGTCGCCATCACTTGCGAAAGATGATTCTGAATCATGTCACGCAATGCGCCCGCTTCCTGGTAATAGCCGCCGCGGCCTTCAACGCCGATCGATTCGCTGGCCGTGATCTGCACCTGGTCGATGTAACGGCGATTCCATAAGGGTTCGAAAATGCTGTTGCCAAACCGGAAAGCCAGGATATTTTGAACGGTCTCTTTACCCAGGTAATGATCGATGCGGTAGACCTGAGATTCGTCGAGCGTCTTGTGCACGTCGTCGCTCAGCTTTCGAGCGCTGTCGAGGTCGTGGCCAAACGGTTTCTCAATGATCACGCGCCGCCAGCCCTTACCCTTTTCGAGCTTGCTCTGGCCTAAGTGATCGACAACTTCGGCATACAGGCTTGGTTGCGTCGAGAGGTAGAACAACACGTTTCCCGCGGTCTGATGTGAGTTCTCGACTTCGCTTAGCTTCTTAGCGATCGCTTCGTAACACCCCTGGTCCTGTACGTCGCCCGCGATGTAAAACAAGCTCTGCGCGAACGATTCCCAGACTTTTTCGTCGAAGGGCGCATCCTCTAGAAACTGTGAGACCGCCTCTTTCATGTGGTCGCGAAACTTGTCGTCCGGGATTTCTGTTCGTGAGCTACCAATCATCGCAAAATTTTGGGAAATGCGGCCTTCATAGAACAACCGATAAAGAGCCGGGACCAATTTTCGCTTTGCTAAATCTCCATTTGCGCCGAAGATCACCATCGCACAAGGGGGAACGCGCCGATCGAAACGCAAGGGGTCTTGTAACAGATTGCCTTCTGCCATCGCCTCACCATACCACTCAAGTTTTCCTTTCGATGAATCCCTGCGAGTTAAGTATCCGGTTGATTTCCCCGGGAACGATAGAATAAAGTTTTCCTGCCGGGATGGAATTGTTGAAGCGCGCCAGGGTGGCGTTCGCCCGCGGATAGCTCTCTCGATGACACATCAAAAGAAGAAAGTGGTCGCGATCCTAAGCGACTTGATGTTTACGGTCAAAATTCAGGAAGCCGCCAAACGGGTTGGCTTCGATGTGGTGTTCGTAAAGTCGCGGGAAGACGCGGTCGAACAAGCCAAAAACAATCCGGCTGTCATCATCCTCGACTTGAACACGTCCGCCGTAGACCCGTTGGATGTGATTCGAACGCTAAAGGCAGATCAGGAAACCAGCGGGATATCGGTGCTGGGTTACGTCTCGCATGTTCAAGTGGATCTGAAGCACGCCGCGCAGGAAACCGGCTGCGATACCGTCATCGCGCGATCGGCGTTTGCCCAAAACTTACCGACAATTTTGCGGCGCTACGCGGAAGTTTAGCGGTTCAGCCCTTTATCGCGGAGGCGCTCGCTCCGATTTCTGTAGCGGTCACACCGAACCAAGACCGGACGGGACACCAGATATTGCCCGATACATACCGGTAGAGCGGGCTGTCGGTCCGGCGACCGGTTCGGTACCAGTCTTCGACAATATGGGCCTGCTGCTCGACGTTGTATTCGCCCCACATATCGCCGGCCTTGTAGTCATACATTTTTTGACCATATAGCAGGCGATTTGCATGCGAGCCTGCCACGTAGCTCCATGAACAGAGGTGATGAAGCCCCTGCCACACATGGCAGAGCTCATGAATCAAGACCCCGCGCAGATACGGATCGGCGGTGCTCGCGAATCCTCGGCGGCCCATGTGAATGACGTAAAAATCCATTGGGCCGCCGCTCGGTTCCGTCCACTGGCAGTCGCCTGCGCCGATGTCGTCAGCGATGCTCACGTGAGTGTATCGGATGGTTTCTTTGAAGACCGTCTTTGCCTCAAAGATCTCGTCGTCGGTCAGGTCCCGAGTTTTTGAGGTTAAGTAGTCAGTAACAATGCCCATATGTCACCCCTCGCTACTGAGGAACCTCACCTGAGACGGCGACGGGTACGAGTTGAAATCCAAGTAGGGATGCCTGGCGTTTGAGTTTATTTTGGAGACGCTTGCGATTTTCTTCTTCGCTGGCTGCCCAAATAGATTCGTCATACTCCCTCTGCTTGGTAATCAGTGTGTAGAAGATCACGGCCAGTTTATGGGCAGTAGCGGTCGTGGCGGCCTTGGGACCGAGTTTGGCTTTCATACGGCGGAGGAATTGTCCTAGGCGGGTTTGGCTGTGATGCAACGAATGTGCCGATAGGCGGAACAATTGTCCGGCGCGTTGTTGGATATTACGGACTCCGCGCCATAGCACTTGTCCGCCGCTCTTATCGTTGTCGGGACACAAGGCTAGCCAAGAAGCGAAATGCGCAGCGGTCGGAAAACGCGACAGGTCATTGCCGATTTCACTGAACAGACCCATGACGTTGGCTTGCAGACCGGGGATGCGCGTCAAATCCACGCCGAAGAGCCGGTAGGCTTCGGAGCGGTAATCGAAGGTGACGGCGCCGGCGGTGCGCTTCTTCTTGCGAGCAGGCTTAGCGGGCGGAGGCAGAGCGTTCGGATCGGCGCGCGGCGGCAGTTTTCCAAGCAGCGCTTCGACCTCGCGATCACAGGCGCGGATCTGCTCGCAATAGCTCTGGTATAGGCTCCGTGATTGCCGCAGTACGAAAATGTGCTCGTGCCGCCAATCCCCTAACAGCGATGCGCGGATGGTTTCGGGGCTTGCTTGAATCGAAGGCTCCCGCAGTTGGGCGAGTGTTTCCGGATTGCGCTCGCCACGCAGGACGGCGTCGATGACCGCTAGGCCAGTGACGCCAGTGATATCGCTGATGACATGGTGAATCTGCAGATTCATTTGCGTCAGCGCTTTCTGCATATGCTGCACGTGCTGGGCAGCCATAGCCACCAGCTCCGATCGTTGCCGCCAAATGGAGCGTACGGCGCAAATTTCTTGGGGCGGCCGAAAGGCGGCGCGTAGCAATCCCACCGTATGCAGATACTGCAGCCACTGGCAGTCGTGCCAATCGGTGCGGCGCCCGGGCACATTCCTCAAGCCGCGCGCGTTCACCACACAGGGCCGGATTCCCGCCTCTTCCAACATCTGGAACAGCGGAATCCAATATACCCCGGTAGACTCCATCGCCACTGTGCTGATGCGGCATTGCTGCAGCCATTTCACCAAGGCTTGTAACTCGCTGGTGAAGGTGCCGAAAACCCGTACCGGCTCGGCATCGCGATCCGGCGGCACGGCTACGTACATTTCGCGCGCCCCCACGTCAATGCCCGCTGCGTTCGGCTCCAGCACCGGCCGCTCACTTCCACACCATCCTCGATTACTGCGCTTTCGTTTACTCATAGCTTGTTTTCCCATCGGGCAGGGCCAAGTTGCAAAAGGAATACTCTACTGATCGGGATCAACAACAGGCCAATTGGCTCTATGCCGTCACCAGTGTCTCGTGCACGGAACTTGGGACCACGCTTCTAAACGGGCTTCACGCGCCATTGCTCGGCCGGTCTACTTCCACTGCCTCTAATCATTAGAACCTGGTTCCTTTGGCCGTCTCGGCCCGATTCACCGCGGGTGCACCGCTTCTAAGGAACTCGCGCAAAACGGGCACGGCATCGAGCGTGCCACCCGAAGAAATAGCGAGTTCCTCTCTTGTGTGGTGGCACGCAGCCGTGCCCTTTGCGCTCTTGAGGAACTCGCGCATAACGGGCACGGGATCAAGCGTGCCACCCGGAAAAATAGCGAGTTCCTCTCTTGTGTGGCGGCACGCAGCCGTGCCCTTTGCGCCCTTGACGAAGTCACGTCAGGATGTAGTGCATCTCGGGCGGCCTTCGTTACACCACTTATTCACCACTGTTCAAGCGCAGTGCCGCAGCCAGACCGCCTGCGCGTTGAATACCCGGCACGTCGAAGAAATGAAGAAAATCGTCGTCGCTGCCGCGAAAGTGATCGAGCGGACCGTTTAGTTCAACGTGGATTGGAGCAACCGCTGCTGCGAATGTCGCCCAGACGGCTGCCTTTCCTAATCCGACCAACTCGACTTTGCCGGGAATTTTCGATTGGATGAACGCGAGCGCCGTCAGGATGTCCTGCACACGGCAGGCATCGTCCGACCGGTTGAACGTCAGGAAATATCGGCCCGAACGATCGCGGGGCGCAACCGCCGAACCCGTCTGAAATGCGTCGATCGACAAAATGGGCCGGCCGTCTCTGCGCGCCTCAACCACTTCAGGGCTGCTCATCGCAGTCTCAGCACCCTGCGGGTGTACCACGAGCGCCGGTGTTCCTCGTCCCTCAATCCAAATTCCAGGAACTCGGTCTCCTACGCCCAGCCGGCTAATAACGATATGATCTCGTGTTTGGACGCTCAGAACTTTGTCGGGCCACTCCGTCCCTAGTGCGGTTCGCAGACGGTCTTGCAACTCGGCGCGCGAGTTTGTGGCTTCAAATTGATGGACGGCAATCTGCTTCCATTCGTCGTAGAGCTGGTCGTACGTCAACGCGTTGGCATTCGGCGCGCGTCCTTCAAGCGCAAGCATGTCCTGCAATTTTTCGATTTCGATATTTTTCTCGGCATACGAAATCCCCTCGGGCTGTTTCAAGATGTATGTGC